>NZ_CALJ01000220.1 GCF_000308315.1 Legionella tunisiensis
ATAAGCTAATAACTCTCTATCTTGTTCGCTATCACCGTAAGCATAAAAGAATATATTCATCCCGATTAGCGTATAATTTTTTAAAGCGGTGTAATTTTTCTGGACCGAGGCAATATTGTTTTGACATGCGGCCTGTACTTTTATTGGTCATCGGATCGAATTCGAGTTCTGTACATAAAACATGGTTAACTCCATATAGCTTGGCCCATGGCTTAAGATAAATATCCCAGGCACCGCTTACAACAATACAAACATGTCTTTGCTGTTGATGATAACGTAAACGTGCTATAGCTTCTTGGCGTAGTTGCCCGACTAATACCTGAGAAATAAAAATATCCGCTTGAGAACTTAGTTTTCTTTATCAAGACCTGCTAAAAACAATCGATCGAAATAATTGGCTTCCTGCTGCTTATCAATAAACCGCAGTTGTCTTAAACCGAAGAAAACAGGTTGTAATAATAAGCCTTGTACATACCTCGACCGACTGACTAACTGCTTTATAAACATTGAACGGCTTGGCGGCCCCAGCGTCAACGTTCCATCAAAATCAAAAACAGCAATAATTTCCTTACCCACTCTCACCTCCCACTCATTTTATGGGATTTCAGTCAAAATTAAATGCACATTTATACCGGTAAAACCAAAAGAACTTACTCCAGCATATCGACTGTTTGTATTAAGTGTTTTCCACGGCTCGAGTTGAATCGGTATTTTTGCCGGAATAGTATTTAGTTCAATGAGGGGATTCACTGTTTTAAAATGCAAATTAGGAGGAATTTGCTTATACTGTAACATTAAAACCGTTTTAATAAGCCCAGCCATGCCTGCCGCAGCTTCCAAATGGCCAAGATTACTTTTTACCGAACCGATATATAAAGGGTTTCTTCTTTTTCCAGTAGCAAACACTTGCCTAAGTGCATCAAAGAACTAACCAAATCCATTTTGCGTTATTATTAGCCAGATACATTTAGTGTAGATCAAATGCATCAATAATCAAGCATTTATCGATGCATCAACCGCTTTCCTATTACTTCAGAGAAACTACAAGGGAAATAAAAATCATCGGCTCGACTTAGCATTAACCGCTAACTATCGTAACCAGCAATCAATACACCCAAAAGCAAAGCCGATTCACCGCTTTTGTTAATCCAATAGTGATTGGTTCCCCGTTGAACAACAGCATCGAAAGGTTTCAAATTAACCTCGCCTTCGTCCAATAGCAGAGTTACCTCACCTTTAAGCAGAACAACATAATCAATGCTGTTAGTCGTATGCATCATTGGATTCAATCGAGTATCAACTCTGCAGTGAGAAGCATCGGCCGCAGCAAAAGCAGCCTGTGCTTTTTTTCAGCTTGGTCAAGTGATAAATTCTTCTCTGTGGGCTGAATTTCAAATAAACGAAATAGTGTACCGTTCGGTAGAGGTTCTAAGCGCGTCGGTTTCCCTTGTAGGCTGTTTTTACCTCGCAAAGGTGCTGGTATTTCCTCTGTTGCCCAAAAATCAAAAATGCCTAGAGGTCCCATAGATACTTCTTTATCTTCAGCAATAAACGATTTTCCATTTAGCTTTTTTCTGTAATAACGCAACGATAGGTTTCTTTCATAATCCCTTCATTTTTTAATTATTCTTAATTACTATAGATTAAAAATAATCTTCATCACTGATGGCAATAAAAACAATAAAGTTACTATGTAATTCATCTTGATCTTAAACGGGATAAAAGCGATGATTTTTCCTTTTTGATGGTTAAGGAGTTGAGGTGGAACACGAAACAATGGAATATGATGTGGTCGTTGTCGGTGCAGGACCTGCTGGCTTGTCCGCTGCCATCAAATTAAAGCAGTTGGCAATCAAGGAAAATAGAGCGCTTCATGTTTGCATTCTTGAAAAGGGAGCCCAAATTGGTGCTCACACTCTATCAGGTGCAGTCCTTGAACCACGTAGTTTGAAAGAATTATTACCTGATACTTGGCAAGATGCTCCATTAGACACACCAGTTAGCCAGGATTTATTTATTTCTTAGTAGCAAACGGGCTTATCGCCTCCCTACTCCTAAACCAATGCAAAATCATGGGAATTACATTATCAGCTTAGGAGAGCTTTGTCAGTTTCTAGCAACCCAAGCTGAAAGCCTTGGTTGTGAAATTTATCCAGGCTTCGCAGCAACAGACGTTTTATACAATGAGAAAGGACAGGTCATCGGTGTAGCAACAGGCGATGTTGGCGTTGATAAAACCGGCAATAAAACACCGAATTACCAACCCGGAATGCATTTGCATGCCAAACAAACTCTTTTTGCAGAGGGTTGCCGTGGTCAACTCAGCCAAACGTTAATGCATCGTTTTCGTTTATGTGATGAAGTTCAACCCCAAACCTACGGTTTAGGGATCAAAGAAATCTGGCAAGTCTCAGCCGATAAACATCAGCGTGGTAAAGTGATACACACCGTCGGTTGGCCTCTTGATAATGCAACTTATGGTGGTTCTTTTATTTATCATTTATCAAATAACCGAGTCGCAATTGGTTTTGTAGTCGGTTTAGATTATAAGAACCCCTGGTTAAGTCCCTTTGCTGAACTGCAACGCTTCAAAACCCATCCTTTTATATCTGAACTACTAAAAATGGTGAACGTATTAGCTATGGAGCACGAGCCTTAAATGAAGGTGGTTGGCAAGCAATGCCTAAACTTAGCTTTCCAGGAGGAGCATTAATTGGTGATGCCGCCAGTTTTCTGAACGTACCTAAAATTAAAGGCATTCACACGTCCATGCAATCCGGTATGCTTGCAGCAGAAGCTTGTTTCGAGCTTCTAAAGAACGAACACACCTCGCAAGTAGAACTCAGTACTTATCCAGAAAAAGTAAAACAATCCTGGCTTGCTGATGAATTATATAAAGTAAGAAACATTCGCCCGGGTTTTCGTTATGGTTTATGGATTGGTCTAATCAATGCGGCCTTTGAAACCTATATCAGTCATGGGAAATCCCCGTGGACTTTAAAAATGATGCTGATTACTCAACTCTACTTCCCGCTGCCAAAGCTAAAAAATTGAGTATCCGAAACCAGACGGTGTGCTCACCTTTGATCGTCTTTCTTCTGTTTATTTATCAAATACTTACCATGAAGAGAACCAGCCTTGTCATTTAAAACTTCGTGATCCCAAACTCGCAATAGAAGTGAATTATCGACAATATTGTTCTCCTGAAACACGTTACTGCCCTGCTGCCGTCTATGAAATCGTTGAAGAAGAAGCTGGCCCTAGATTACAAATCAATGCCCAAAATTGCATTCATTGCAAAACCTGTGACATCAAAGATCCTCGTCAAAATATTCTCTGGTGCGCGCCGGAAGGTGGCGGCGGCCCCAATTATGTGAGCATGTGATTCATTAACCACCCAAAGCAAGCTCCAGATTATTGTTATTTCAGATTGATGGCGTTAGACTTGCTACGGTTTTATGAAGTCCCGGTGGCACAGCTGGATAGCGCAGCCCCCTCCTAAGGGGCAGGTCGCAGGTTCGAATCCTGCCCGGGACGCCATATTTATCAATGATTTACGATTTTAATTTTGAATTTTTAGTTTCGTTTTTTAATTGGGGTATAGCCACAGGTATAGCCAAATCAATTGCTACTCATCCCAGTAAGCCAGCAAAAGGTATTCACCAGCTTCATTTGCTGCACTGTCTTACAGGGCACTTCCATTAAATTTGGGTTCACTACAACCACTGATAAGCATTGAGCGCGGGATATGGCTACATTCAACCGATTCTTACTATAGAGAAACTCAATATTGCGCGGTAAATCCTCTGCACTTGAGGTCACCATGGAAACCAGGACAATAGGCGCTTCTTGCCCTTGAAACTTATCTACCGTACCTACTTGTGCGTCTTCTGGCAAAATAGACCGTAAATAATTGACCTGCACGTTATAGGGAGTCACAACGAGGATGTCTTTGTAAGTTATTGTACGTGGCTCTTTACCATCTTCTTTAAACTGCTGTTTAAGTAGCTCCTGATAAAGCTGCTTAACGATTACGCCCTCTTCAATACTTTTTTGAGAGCATCCTACATGAGTAGCATCAATTACATGGATTCCTTCTTCAGGTAAAGCAATCCCATTAAATATTAAAGAGCGATTAAAGGTTGATTCGTGCGCGTGAAGCCTACCTTCATAAAAGGCGTCTGAAATGAACTGACAAACGCTTGGACGCATTCTTCGAGTATTATCTAAAAATATACCTTGCTCAGGTGGAATAGTCGCATGATCACCAAGAAGAAAATCGAGAATTGAAAGACCTGCTTCACCAGGATGAGTGCCTTGAATAGGCTGCCCAAGCTGCATTTGATCGCCGATTAATATGATATTCTTAGTAGCTATACCCATAGCAACAACATTAGCTACAGCAACCTGGCCTGCTTCATCGATAAACAAATAATCGAGTTGACCTTTCAAATACTCATTTGAAAAAACCATGCGGTCCCTGCAACAAGATTTTCATTCAAAGTGAGTGCTTCTGTTTTCTCTATGCTCTTTATGCATCGCCCATCATAGTAAGATTCAACACTTCCTTTGCTTGCCTTTTTTGCCCCGTCAAATTGATATCCCTGCGCTGAAGCAACAGCTTCAATTTTATCCAATAAATTATGAATGGCTTTGTGGGCATTGGCTGCAACACCGATCTTTTTGCCGCGTCGCATAAGCTCAATGATAATATGACTGCTGGTATACGTTTTGCCAGCTCCAGGTGGGCCTTGGATGAACAGATAACTATTATCCAAATTATTTATTATCTCCAGCGTTTCGTTCTGGAGATCAGTTGAGGTGATTAAAGGTGAACCAGCAATTTTTCCACGAATACGAGGCAATGATTTATTTAATATATCTTTAATTGCCTGATAGCAATGAGGATTTCCTTCAATAATATTATCAGCGACATTGTAAATAGCAGCTCGCATGGTTTTAGCATCTATGGGTCTTCCAGGACCAATTGAAAAACGATCTGGCGGTGGTGCCTGCTTTTTGCCTCTCTTAAGCTTAACGACTCCTTCATTTTCATCAATAGCAAAGACAGTTCCCACTGACTCCAAGGTTGCGGTGTCAATTACCCCATCTCCTACTTTTACTTTGTATTCTTGAGCTGGAAAGTGATAGCTATAGACAAATGAACTTTTTTCTTCCTCTAGTTCCCCAAATCGAATCAATCCACCAATACAATCCGTATCATCGATTAACTCATCTTCAAACTTATCCTGTCGCTCAAACATTGCCCAGTATTGCGGTTTAGCTTCTCGATTATGAAACTCTAATAAATCTAATATTCGCTGTCGTAAAAGGGCATTTCCATCGTCTGTACCAATGGTTAAAAGGTTGTGGTATTTCTCATATTCAATTTCCCAGTCTTTACGTGCTGTTGGTTCTGCCGTATCTTCTTGAGCTTGATTTTTAAACCATTCAACCTCTTCAGGTCTTAATGTTACAAGCCAATCACGTAAGCGCGCGGTTGAGATACAATCAACCTCATTGTAATCAGCTATTTCTTGAAGAAGCGCATCATCACCTGACTCACGCCATTGGTTATAAACCACAATACTATCCATAGCCGTGGCAACAGCATTGTCCCTTTTCTCCATATAAAAAGTTTCAAGGTTTTTGATGGAGTAACCCGGCTCAGAAGTACGAATACTTTCACGCACAACCTTGTATAAATCGACAAATTTTTTCTGGCGCAATAAGTTATCTACCTGCTCAGTACAAACCCCATATTGACACGCTAAGCGCTTTAAAGCGGTGGTTTCATAATGATTGTAATGGTAAATATGGGCATATGGATAATGACTTAAATGTTGCGCAAGGAATGCCATGAATAGCTCAAAGGTCTGTTGCTCTTCTTGATGATTATGCGCCCAAAATGGAAGAAAGGTTTCTTTCCCATCCTTGAGATAATATATCCCAAACAGGTATTCAAGCCCGCCTTGATAAAGAGGATCGCCTTCCATATCAAAAAATAGATCGCCCTTGTCTGGAAGAGGTAAACGTGCAAATCCTTTACCAGGCAGAGACTCAAGGATCTCTAACTTGTTTTGATTCATATTGCGCTTATAAGTTTGCAACACAGCCTGAGAACGAAGCCTCAAGAAAACGTCTTGATTTAATTCTTCAATCTTACTGTCTACTGGCAAGTCTGCTAAATCAGCTACGGTGTTAACACTGGCTTTTAATAGCTTATCAATTTGAGACCGCTGAATATTTGCAATCAAATTTAAATGATCATCATTTTGCCAAAGCTCTGTGCAACGATCACGCCAATGACATAAAAGGCAATGAGCGCAAGGCTCTGGATAAGAGTTGGTAGGTGGATTATTTGCATAGGATTCAAATCGTTGCTTAGCCTTCTGGTAATAATGAAAAAATCATCCACGTTAAATTTAACATGCGAACCATCGCCCAGAACCAAATGCATCAGTTTAGGACGCACTCCTTGCACTTTTTCCAGGAGGTCACTGTAGACACACAACTGCATGATGTGTTTTGGTTCGTGAGACCTACTTAATTTTGTGTCCAGTACTTCATAGCTGAACGCGCCTAATTTAGATGGTGTATTAGTCTTAATTAAAAAATCAGCATCACCATGCCATGGGGTATCAGTAAGCCTTGCTTGATAAATAATCTCAGGTCCCGATTGTAATGCATCAGTAGTTTGGCGGGTGCGGACTTCTGAAGGCTGATCTTTAGAGATTTCAAAGATGACTTTAGCATTATCTTTCAGCGATTGAAGGTAATTCTTTTCGTGCTCATATCCCTTGTCTTGAAGTAATTTATTTGAGGTACTGTCTTCTGCTGGTTTAATCTCGCCACTCAGACATTTCAAATCAAGGTATGTTGCATGGTGGCAGCCTAAGAAAATGACTAAATCTGATGCGGAAAATAATAACCATCCGTCATTAGTTTTTTCATGAAAAGAAACCTATCAGATATGGACCATATTTACTCCAAAGAGCTGGGCCATTTGTTAAAAGGGAAAAAATGTCTCTAGCTTCACTATGGCCTCAAAAATTAATCCTTTTTTCTATTTTCAGACGGTTTATTTGCTTCTTCCGCTATAAATTCAGTTAGTTCTAGCGTGGACTTTTTTGCGCATCAGAAAAGGAAGATTCGTTTAGAAGAAAATTGCTTAACTCTTTCAATGTATACGCTATTTCTTTCTGATTATTTTTTCTAAAGAATCAATTGCTATTTTGATTGAGTTGGTTCGAATTTCTCCATTATTAACTACTCCAACAGTACTATTATTGATATGATTTACGTTCCCCATATTTATACCAATATTATTAATAGCTGGCTCATTCGGTTGAAAGCCAAGAATTTCGAGCAATGTTTTATCTGCCCATTGCATTTCTCTATGCAACATATTCATTTCATCAATAGTGATTTGCTTCCAAACCTTGTAGCAATTTAAACAAACAGGAGTTTCGTTTGGACCAATAGTAAACATAGCTGAGTTATCACACTGATCACATTTCAAATTATTCATCCTCTAAAAATAGTGAATTAAAACATAACAATTTATGTCCAATCTTTAGTTAAAGATTCAGCCTGCCTTAAAACCAATTCCACCGCATCTTCCTGCTTATCAGGAGGGTATTTATACTTACGTAAAATACGTTTAACCATCAAACGCAATTTAGCTCTCACGCTCTCTCGAACAGACCAATCAACACTTACATTTCTGCGTAGGTTCTCTGTCAGTTCATGCGCTATTTTTTTAAGTGTTTCCTCGCCTAACTCTTTCACGGATGCCTCATTATTGGCCAATGCATCGTAAAAAGCCAACTCATCCTCATTAAGGCCTAATTCTTCTCCGCGATTAACCGCTTCTTTAAATTTTTTGGCCATATCACATAATTCTTCCATCACCTGCGCTGTTTCAATAGCGCGGTTTTGATACCGTCTAATGGTATTCACCAACAAATCCGAGAATTTTTTCTCCTGTATAACGTTCGTTGCAAAACGGGTTCTAATCTCACCTTCAAGCAAACGCTCTAGCAATTCCACTGCTAAGTTTCTCTCGGGTAATTCTCGCACTTCCGCAAGAAACTCTTCATCAAGAATACCAATATTCGGCTTATCTAAACCCACAGCATCGAAGATGTCGACGACCTCATCAGACACTACTGCAGAGCTTATGATTTGCCGGATAGCTAGCTCTCGTTCTTCATTGGTACGTTTTTTAGCTGTAAAATCACGTTTAGTCAGGATTACTTTTACAGCCTGCATAAAGGCTACTTCTTCACGAACAGCTCGTGCTTCATCTAAAGTGCAACAGAGACTAAAGGCTTTCGACATAGCCAGTGTTGTATCGGCAAAACGCTTTTTACCATCATCTATACCTAATACATGGTTGGCGGCTTTTGCAAGAAGACTATGGCCACTGGTTAGAAAACTACTGTAATCAAATCCATGAAGTATTGAGCGCAGTACATCCAATTTTTCTTCTAATAAGGCATAGGCTTCATAGGCATCAACAGTGGGTCTGCCATGACCGTTACTTGCTGTATAGTCTTTCAGGGCTTTCTTCAGATCATTAGCGATACCAATATAATCAACCACCAAACCACCTTGCTTGTCCCCAAAGACACGATTTACTCGGGCTATGGCTTGCATAAGGTTGTGGCCTTTCATTGGCTTATCAATGTATAACGTGTGGGCACAAGGCACATCGAAACCAGTCAGCCACATATCACGAACAATGACCAAGCGCAGCCCATCATCTGGCTTCTTAAAGCGCTTCTCCAGGTCTTTACGAACCTGTTTAGAGTAAATATGAGGGCGTAATAAAGCTTTATCGCTAGGAGTGCCTGTCATAACGACTTTTACTACTCCCTTAGTTGGATCGTCACTATGCCATTCTGGGACGTAAAGCAATAATCTCATTATAAAGGTGAACACAAATATCTCTGCTCATACCCACAATCATGGCTTTGCCATATTGTGCTTTATTCCGCTCTTCAAAGTGGCTAATTAAATCAGCAGCTACTTGTTTAATGCGAGGTTCAGCACCCACTACTTTTTCTAAAGCAGCCCAGCGTGATTTCAGTTTGGCTTGCTCGTTATCCTCTTCATCCTCTGCTAATTCATCAATATCATCGTCGAGTTTTGGGATTTGATCTAAATTTAAAGATAACTTGGCAAGCCGAGATTCATAATAAATAGCAACGGTTGCACCATCCTCTTTGGCTTGTTGCATATCATAGATATGGATGTAATCACCAAACACTGCTCGAGTATCGCGATCTTCACTTGAAACAGGGGTTCCGGTAAAGGCCACAAAGGTTGCATTAGGTAGGGCATCCCGTAAATGCTGCGCATACCCCACATTATATTTCTCTTGGCCAGATTTGCCTTTAAGTTCTGCTGTAAAACCATACTGAGTCCGATGTGCTTCATCAGCAATGACAACAATATTGCGTCTATCCGATAAGACAGGAAAAATATCTTCGTCTTCACCCAGCATGAATTTTTGGATAGTAGCAAACACAATCCCACCCGATGGGCGGTTGCTTAATTTCGCCCTCAAATCTTGCCGTGATTCAGCTTGAACAGGCTGCTCACGCAGCAAGTCTTGACCAAGCGAAAAAACACCGAATAACTGACCATCTAGATCATTGCGATCGGTAATAACAACAATGGTGGGGTTTTCCATCGCCACTTCGCGCATCACTCGTGCGGCGAAGCACGTCATGGTGATACTTTTTCCGCTCCCTTGGGTATGCCAAACAACCCCACCTTTTTTATTACCGTCTGGTCGCGAAGCAGTGATCACTTGTTGGATAGCAGCACGTACCGCGTGGAATTGATGGTATCCTGCAATTTTTTTGACAAGCTCACCATCATCCTCAAACAAGATGAAGAATCGTAGGTAATCCAAAAAATAAGCAGGGGCAAGTATGCCACGTGTCAACGTTTCAAGTTCACCAAATGGGCCAAGTGGATCAAGCGTTATTCCATCAATGGTGCGCCATGACATAAACCGCTCCATATTGGCAGAAAGTGAGCCCATACGCGCTTCACTACCGTCTGAAATGATTAAAATTTCGTTGTATTGAAAGATATCTGGAATTTGTTCTTTGTAGGTTTGGATTTGATTAAATGCTTTCCCTATATCAGCATTTAAATCAGCCGAATTTTTTAATTCAATTAATACCAATGGCAACCCGTTAATGAACAAAAGGATATCTGGCCGTCGAGTGTGTTTTTCACCTTTAATAGAAAATTGATTAACAGCCAACCACTCGTTGTTTGTGGGCGTTTCAAAATCAATTAAACGAACAAAATCACCTCGAGTTTCACCGTCCTTCTGATACTCTACGGGAACACCATTTACTAAAAAGTTATGTAAGCGACGGTTAGCTGATAATAAAATTGGCGTGTTTAAATCACGCACTTGCTGTAAGGCATCTTCGCGAGCTGCTAAGGGAATTTCAGGATTGAGCTGGTTGATAGCCCTTCGTAACCGTTCTATTAGTAATATGTCTTGATAGTTGCTGCGTTCTGGTGCTTCGCCATCACAGGCAATGGTTGGGCCATAAATATGGGTATAACCGATTTCAGCTAGCCAACTTAGCATCTCTTGCTCGAGTTTGTCTTCGGTCATCACTTGTATTTGCTCCCCATATCTTTGCAATGCTTCCTAACTATATCGACCCATGCATCGTAATAATGCCATTGCTTATTTGCCACCATTGCTCCAAATCCATTTGCTGGATTCTTAGCATCAAATTTCTTCCACAAGTCAGTATGATTGTTAATTTTGAATTTCGAGTAACCTTCCTTATGCATTAATGCTACAATTTGAGCTGGTAAGTACTTTGTTTTTTCGGTTTCTTTGATAGCGGCATATTCCTTATTAACGTTTTTAGCCAATGAAGAATCACTTTTGACAAACTCTATTAAGCGATCTGCCTGTCCCTTTCTATTAACGAGCTTAGGAACAAAGATAATCCTGTATGCGTATTGTTGACTAGAAAATTCTTCCAATGAAAGCTCTTCATCAAAGTCAGCAATATAGGAAAGAATATGTTTTGGTAAGTTCTTTTGCTCCTTAAGCAAATCTATATGTTCTTGACTAATAGATGAGAATTGAAGACTAAATGAAAGATAATGCTCGATTCCTAATTTATCTCCAAAGAATTGTTTCAGATACCTATTGTAATTAAGACAACAAGCTTGGAGTCTGGCACTAAGCAAGTCATCTATACGTGATGTCATACGATGCTCTATTTCATGGCGAAGACCGATCAGAAATTTAAGATTATTACAGGTGTCTTTATCTATAGGAGAATATTTTTCATTAAGACAACATTCGAGCTCCCAGTATTTATAAGCACCATGTTTAGTTTTTCAAATTGTCGTCTTTTACCTGACTCTTTATGGTAGCGATATTCAATACCTTTACCTCTATAATAAGCATGCAAAAGGTATGTCCAACCTATGATCATTAAAATAATATACGATTCAGATTTAAAACTAATATTAGGGTTGTTAAATATCTGTACCGCTGCTAATACAGCCTCTCTCGATTTTTTTACAAGCTCTGATTTAATTGAGCTAACTTTACGACTCCTAGTCTTGCTCATGCTTCATACGCCTTCATTTTTTCTTTAGCTGACATTAGGCCAGAAATTAATTTAGGCAATAATATATTACGCTGAGAGGCAAGAAGTTTTGCCTGCCTAGAATTTAACGAGATTTTTTGCTGGATTGAAGACACAATTGATCCAAAAAATTCTAAAACACGATAATCTGGAACTACTATTGAATAACGACCAAGAACATTATTTTGTATTCGTTGTCGTCCACTTGTACCAGACATGCTTTGAATTGCAAATTCTCGAAATGCGCTATGACGAGCCAGTAAATATCCATGATATGGAGGAATAGGTTCCTTAGGTCGCAATACTACAAACTCAGTTGAACCCCAGCCAATCTGATTGTCATCTAAAAAATCAACAAAAGCAGTTTTACCATTTTCTAAGCAAGGTGTAATTCGTGCGAGAAGAGTATCTCCATTAATAAACTTGGTGCCTGATTTCATTTCTCGCAAAAGAGCCTTATCAGCATGATGTCCCCTTGTTGGTACATTTGACATATCTAAATAAGGCGCTAATTCACCCTTTTTTAATTTTCTAATTGGATTGATCTCATAAGCATCATCTAAATTGGTTACATGCCAGCCCTTGGGTATGAGTCCTAAAATCGACTCCTCAAAACTATCAGGAAAAAGTGCTGCTGTTTCTGCATCCATTCCTTCAGGTTCACGGCCTTCTGCTTTTGCGTGTACGGGGTTGAAATCGATAAACCATGATTTGAAAAGGGCTTGTGCGATTGCTTCGAGAGTAAAATTAGCTTCGCGTAGTAAAATAATACGATCATCCAGGCTAGCTAAAATTGATGCGATCCGATTTGCTCATCCATTGAAGGAAGATTAAATTTGTATGCGTATATGCGACCGGGAGATGTATGTTTAACAGTCGAACCTGTTGCACTAGCAACAATATTCTGTCGATATCGATCGCTTCGCATTAAATAATATAAATACTCTGGTAATAATTTGGAGTCTTTCTTAACTTGCACCAATCCAATTCGCTGATTATGCAACCACGTTGTCCCTTCCGTTTTGGGAACTTTTGCAGCAAATCCAAGTGTATCTGCCTGTTTGCTTAGATCAGTCATAGTAACTATTAGATCATTAGTCTGTAGGATGTAATCCTCAGGGATTGGTCCTGAGTAAAATTTTCCTTTACCTAGTTGAAATCCTCCGCCAAGTGCAAAATTACCTGGAGTCACTAACTGATAATGTGTCGGTTTCTCACTAAAATACTCACCTTTAAAAGCAAATCCATGCTTGATTGTAATTAAATCACCCAGCTGAAATAAGTTATTACTCATTATTAGTTTCCCCACCCAATTCAGCCTCAATCTCTTCCACAGTAGGCAAGCTAGATTTAAGCTCTTCAGGCAACGATTGAGTAATCTGGTACTCAGATACGCCTATAGGCTTGTTAACATCGCTAAGAGCATATTCTACGACTAATTTATCATGACTTTTGCAGAGCAGAAGGCCAATCGTAGGCTCATCACCTTGGCGTCGTAATTGAGCATCCACCGCTTTGATGTAAAAATTCAACTTACCCACATGCTCAGGTTCAAAGTCTACATTCTTTAATTCGACGACTAGATAACAATGAAGCCGAGTGTGATAGAACAATAAGTCTATAAAGAATTCACGTTCACCAACCTGGAGCGGTACTTGTCTGCCAATGTAGGCGAAGCCTGCGCCAAGCTCTAAAAGAAATTGGGTAATGTGTTCAATCAATCCTTGCTCTAGATCTCTTTCATCATAGCCTTTGGTTAGACGTAAAAAATCAAAAACATAAGGGTCTTTCAATGTTTGATGCGCTAAATCAGACTGAGGGGATGGGAGCGCTTTGGTGAAATTAGAGAGGGCTTTACCTTCACGTTGCCAGAGATTGCTTTCAATTTGATGCGTTAAAACGCTTCGACTCCAGCCATACTCGATTGTATTTCTAATGTAATAAAGTCCCTCTTCAGAGCTTTTACATTTATTAATAATGACTTGATTATGGCCCCATGGGATTTGCGTTAATTCGGCAACAGCTTGTTGCCAATTTGAAGAACTATCAACCCAGAACTGAACCCACTGACGAATGAGTCTCAGATTTCGCTCTGAAAATCCTTTCATATCGGGGAATTCGCTCATTAAATCTTGGCTTAATTGCTTGAGAAGTCCTTCGCCCCAAGCCGTGATTTTCTGTTTCTCGAGAATATCTGTTCCAAGATCCCAATAGAACATTAATAGCTGCTGATTAACTGTAACCGCCGCTTTAAGCTGGGCTTGCTTTAACTTGGATCTTAAATCAGTAATCCATTTTTTGTACTCAACATTATGAGCTATATTCTTCTGTTCATTCATGATTAAATCTCAAATCCAAGCTTGGCCAAATTATTACGAATAATGACATCTAATTCGGCTCCCTTTGCCATTTGCTCACCTAATTTTTCAGTGAGATGCTGCATTTTTTCCATGAAGCTTTCGTCATCATCCTCAACCGCTTCAGCACCTACATAACGACCTGGTGTTAATACATGACCATGTTCTGCAATTTCAGCTAAAGTGACGCTACGACAAAATCCTGGAATATCAGCATAATCTGCTTTGGTTTCGCCATCTGCTCGCCATGCATGCACAACATCAGCAATTTTCTGGATGTCAGTATCGGTGAGTTCAAGCTGTGAACGGCTAATCATCGTTCCCAGCTTACGAGCATCAATAAATAATACTTCACCTTTGCGGATTGATTTTTGTTTAGTAAGGAACCATAAACAGGCTGGAATCTGAGTGTTAAAAAATAACTGGCCTGGTAAAGCAATCATGCATTCTACGACATCTGCTTCTACCATTTTTCGGCGAATATCACCTTCGCTGTTCTGGCTTGAGCTCATAGAGCCATTCGCTAATACGATACCAGCTCGACCATTCGGTTTCAGGTGGTACAACATATGCTGTAACCAAGCATAGTTTGCATTACCTTGCGGGGGCGTTCCATATACCCACCGTGGGTCACTCTCTAAACTACCATGCCACCAGTCAGAAATGTTAAACGGTGGATTAGCTAAAACAAAGTCAGCACGTAAATCAGGGTGTTGGTTTTTAGTAAAGGAATCGCCAGGCTCTTTGCCAAAGTTAAAGTCGATGCCGCGAATGGCAAGGTTCATTGCAGCCAGACGCCAGGTGGTTGGGTTTGATTCTTGACCGTAAATAGAGACATCACCAATTTTGCCTCCATGAGCTTCAATGAATTTTTCAGACTGGACAAACATACCACCCGAACCACAACATGGGTCGTATACTTTGCCTTCATGAGGGGCTAAAACAGCAACTAATGTTCGTACTATGCTTGCAGGAGTATAGAACTGCCCACCTTTTTTACCCTCCGCACTGGCAAACTGACCGAGAAAATATTCGTATACTTGGCCCAGTAAATCCTTTGCATTTTGGTTAGCCGCACCAAAGCCAATTGATGAGATTACATCAACTAATTCTCCTAACTTGCCATCTGGCAATTGCGCGCGAGCATAGCGTTTGTCCAGTATTCCTTTAAGCTTGGGATTGTCTGCCTCTATTAGTGACAGCGCATCATCAATTAACTTGCCAATATCGGCCTGTTTAGCCCGCGCACGAATACTTTCCCAACGAGCGGCTGCTGGAACCCAAAAAGCATTCACTACTTTGTAGTAATCGCGGTCTTCTAATTCTTCGGCAAGCATTTCTGCATCAGCATCTGGAAGAAAATACTCATCGCTTGAGTCCATGAAGCGCTTATTTAACTCTTGACGGCGCATTTCAAAGGCATCAGAGATGTACTTTAAAAAGATTAACCCCAGCACTATATGCTTATATTCTGCTGCATCCATATTTGCACGCAACTTGTCAGCGGTAGACCATAACTTTTTTGGATATCTTCTAACATAAAAATCTCTATTCTGTTTCGGTAGATTGTTCTGCTGCATTTCCAGAAATGACCCATGCATCAATTTCACTGGATTTAAAGCGCCATTGTTTACCCACTCGATGCGCTGGGATTTTTCCCTTTTCAAGCCAGCGATAGATGGTTACTGATGAAACATCCAGATATTCAGCCACGCTTTCTACTGAAATCCATTTATCTATTGTTGTTTCCAAGATAGACCTCTCACCAGTCAAGAAATAATGCTAATGATTATCAAAGATAAAGAATGAAAGATCAAGATACATCAAACACATGGGTGGTTAAATTTTACGCACCATATAAATTGACTGGCAGAGATATAGGGAAAGTTATACACCACCGGATGACCCTACCACGTCCAAAAACCCGATACCCCCCTCCCACCATCGTTTCAAATCAGAATTTGAATCTCAATCAATGATTCAAGACCTGCAGAACATGTTCAGTTTATTATAAGATGATCAATATTATTTTTGAGCATCTTCTGAATTTTTGATCATCTTCAACCTATATCCTCAGTGACCGTTTTTGGTAATAACCAGAGCCATTGCTGCTCCTCACCACCAAAATATCCACCTGCTTTGACTGACTGAATCTGTAAAGTGGATTTCGCCCGCCTGATCGTTGAGTGTGAATATCCTGCATTTAGATATTGCTCTTCAATGTCCGTCTGAGGTAATGGTCCATTCGCTAGCAGTTTTGATAAAAACTGAATTGCTTTTTCCAGTACCCCTTGACGCTTACCTTCATTTGTCTTTTCAGCAGATGCAAGCCAATCTCGGGCAGAACCTTCGACAAACTGTTTCCATTTGATAAATGCTCCACATACCCCTGGATGATTTGCCAGTTCATTTTGCTGTAACTGGTATACAAATCCGCCTTCGTCTGGCCCAATGTTGGATTTAGCACGCATTAATAACCAAGTCATTTCGTCTTCTTCATCCTCTTTGGATAACTTAGCAACCACAAGAACTACACGTGCTAACGCTCCGAAAGCCAAACTGCCAGTTAATCGTTCAACCGGGTTCCGCCCATGGGTTGCTTTGGAAAAATGTGTAATCCCCAATAAAGCACAACCTAATCTTCCAGCCAAATCAACCAAAGGTTGTAAGCTTCGTCTGACTTCTGCATTTTTATGGCTGTCACCTGTAACAGCAGAGACAATAGGGTCAATTATTAACAATCGGACATTGCCAATTTCTTTAAGCTTTCTTAATAGTGGTTCCATATCAATGGCAGGATCAAACGATCTTTTCTTCTGACCCTCCTGAACACCTGCAATAAAAAATATGTTATCCATATTTGCACCTGCTTGAAGCAGTCGTGGGATTAACGTATCTTTGTGATCATCTTCACCGCTCCATATCACCACATTGCCGCAACTTGCAGCTGATCCATCAGGCCAACATCCTCCAGAAGATATTACTGCTGCAAAATCTAAAGCGATGGTGGTTTTTCCAGTACCTGGCGCACCTCCAAGCACATGCAGTTTTCCAGCAGCGAGCCAATCTCTCCAATACCAAAGAACAGGCTCCGGTTTAACACTCGATGCTCTAATTAATTCTACATGTACCCCTTTGCCTTTATAAATTGTACTATTATTCGTCATTTCCATTTACAATTTCCTTGTTCAATAAGCTTTCGTATATCTTCTACACGCCACATTGTCAGGCGAGTACCAAATTTTATGGGTTGTGGAAATCGGCCATCCTTAACTCCTTTCCACCATGTTGATTTGCTGACATCAATTAGCTGAAGAATATGTTTAAGGCGAATACAGCCTTTTTCTGGAAGTTGATACATGTTATGTCTACCTATGTTTGTTTAAGACTCATGCAGTCTCACAAGGTATGACAGCCCAAAACAGTTGAAACAGTTATAGGGGGTTTGGTAAAAAGAGGCATGAGGTTTTTAAATTTCCATATAAACACTGGATGAAAACCTTATGAGGGTTTTTCTAATTTATTTTAGGTCTACCTCCGCTTTTACTACAGTCAGGGTTAATAATCGCAATTATTCTTATGATTGCAGTTTCAGATAGATTGGGATAATTTAACTTCAAGTATTTCTGCGCCTGCTTTTTAAAAACTTTGGGGGATATATTCTGATTGATGAGGGCGCGTTGCACCATATTGGCAACATCTAGTTCAGATGCATAATATTCATCACCTGGCATTAATACCTCTTTATCCAAGGGATGAATTTCTTTTAAATAGTCGCTACTCGTCCATAAATCACTGAAGTTGCATAATTGACTATGAGCCGCGTTACCCATTTTGCCATTAAAAATAGCCATCTGGGATTCTTCTAAATAAATTCGCTTCTTCGCTGGATGCGCACTCTGGATCTGCTGTAGTTGCCCTACCGTAAGCAATTGAAACTGGCTGCTTTTAGTATTCATAATAAAAAAGGGGGTATTACCTTTGATCCCATCGCTCAACAGTTGGCGTACGCTTTCTTCATCGACCTTCAATAACTGAGTTAAATTTTTATCAACTACCACCGGATTTTTCATACTGCTTCCTATCGTGAAACTATTTTAGAAAATAAAACCAAGTTGTTGGGTTCATTAGCTACCATGCGTTCAACTAATTCGCCCCATTTAAGCCAAGTCTGTTTTGTTCATCGGCATAAATAGCACGCTGATACGTAGCGACTAATTTATTTGCTGGCTGATGGTTTAGCATACGCTCAATGACATGAGGAGCGGCTTTCAAATACTCACCCCAAGCTGTTGCAGCAGAACGTCTCAAATCATGGATAGTAAACGGCTGCATTTGCTCTAAAGGTGCGTTATTTACTGTTTTTTCTTAGTCCCTTTAACAGCACCTCTTAACCGAGCAATCACACCTGTTAAAGAATCCTCATGAATATGCCCGTGCTCTAAATATCGTCCTGTATCGAAAACAAAAAGAGAATGCCCAGAAATAGGCCTTAAAGCTTCCAGAATAGCTATTGCAAGCTCAGATAAATACATTGTGTGTGCTTGACGGTTTTTACTTCTATCAGCAGGTAAAACCCACTCCGCAGTTTCAAAGTTTAGTTCTGACCATTTCATCCCAGCCACTTCTGAACGACGAGCCCCTGTTAAAAGCAGTAATTTTATAGCGCTCGTAGTTACCAGTGACATTTTTGAAATACTGTTGGTAGGGGTCAGATCATTGGCCTGCTCAAGCGCTTTCCATAATTCACGTAGTTCTGGCAGAGCTAGAACTCGATCACGAGGCTTCGCAGCAGTCACAAAAAATCCTTTGGCTTTAACATCCTGGCAGGGTTAGATTCAACTAAATGGCGAGTTAAGCCATAGTCAAGCATTAGATTCAGGGTTGTCAGTGCTTTTCTTGTTTCTTCTTTTATTCCCTTGCGAACCATTGCATCTAAGGCGCTTGATAAATGAGCTCGAGTAATATCTCGTGCCAAGATATTCCCTAAACAAGCTTTTAAATGCAGTCGCCAGCGATCTTCATGGCGCTTTATCCATACGGCAGTTACATTGCTGCTGATTTTTATAAACTCTATCCACGAGTTGAATAAGGCTTGCATCGTGACGGCTTGGGTATTTTCTGCTTTTGTCGCAGCCCTTGCGTTTCTAGGATCAATCCCATCGGCAACCAAGCGTCTTAATTCTTTTAATTTCTCACGAGCCTCTTTAAGGGAAACATCTTTTAGAGAACCAATAGTCATCTGCAGCCATTGTCTATCACTGCCTAATCGATAACAAAACAACCAACTTTTAGCA
This sequence comes from Legionella tunisiensis, assembly GCF_000308315.1. Lineage (GTDB taxonomy): Bacteria > Pseudomonadota > Gammaproteobacteria > Legionellales > Legionellaceae > Tatlockia > Tatlockia tunisiensis. Next base: position 19,306 of record NZ_CALJ01000220.1, read on the forward strand.
CCGCTTGGTCTAACTCTAAGAAATAACCCATCACCATCAGCTTCGCGCCGTTCTTTCCCTTCTGCTGTTAAGTGTTCTACCTGCTTTGCAGTCAATTTACCCATTAATTACCTCATGATTTTGGGTATAGCCACGGGTATAGCCAAACCATCGGATTTTGGTGCATTTTATCGGACAACATGAGACTAAGCAATGAAGGAAAAGCTTTTATATACAAGGACTATTGGATTTAACGACACTATATGAGATTATACATTTTGCGCCTCCTAAGGGGCAGGTCGGAGGTTCGAATCCTCTCCGGGACGCCAGCCCCCCTCTTTACGTGTCATCACCTTCCTGATAATTTAAACTCGCTTCATATGGAAATGCCATTATCAGGGTGCCTATATGCATTTATTTGTTATTTACATCGGGGGGACACATAATCAATCTTTGATTGAATTGCATGATATGCGCTTTGTCGTAGCTAATAGTATCGAAGAAACTTATCATACCTTGCGGCAAAGCTGGTGGGGTATTCCAACGAGTTTGCATCTGGATGCCTGGGGAATACTAGATTATGCCGATGGTTACAATATCCATATTTCAACTGAGCCGCCCATTGACAACGCAGATAAACTCTATTTTTTGAATCTAGGTGGTTATGATCCCCAACAATTTACAGAACTGCATAAAAATATTTTTGTTGTGGCTACTGATGAACAGCAAGCAAAACAAAGAGCAGTACAACAAATTAGTGAATGGGAATCACCACATCGCGATCATCTACACCAAGTAGATGTCGCTCTCGAGCTAAACGGATTACTGTCTAGTGATAATCATTATCTACATTTGACAAAAACCCCAAAAGCAAAGTCATTTGCATTCACTTGCAGCTATGTTTCCATCGGAAAATTAGCCTCAACTTAGTTAATCGATTTTTCATTAACATCTTGATAAAAATCATTTTTATCAAGATGTTATATACTTTATCAAAAACAAAAATGCATACGATTTGAACAAATGGTTCTATAATGATTACTTGACTCAAAATCTATACTATAATGTTGCAAAATTATTTTCCTTACAGCTGTTTAGAGAGAAAAAATGAAAAAATGCTTGCTGTTAGTATTAGCTTTCACTCTTAGCGCTTGCACTCAAACCTACTGGGATAAACCTGGTGTTTCACCGCAAGAATACGCAAGAGATAGTTATGAGTGTGAACGGGATATGCGTCAAAGTTATTTTGATGAAAATACAGAAGGCTCTTACGCACGTAGCAATTTTGAGGCTCGCTGCATGGTATCAAAGGGATACACCAAAATGGAAAGATCAATCTAAATAACTCTTGCAATAAAGTATTCTAAAGAATTAGAATAGGAAGTATCGAATTTCCGATACTTCCTACTCAGGTCAAAAAGACTGCGGTGAAAACCGTTTCTCAATATCCTCTAATCCGATAAAATGTCATTTACAAAAATGTAACATTTGTTAATTTTTATAAACTTTATAAAACTTATTTGCAGAATGTAATTTACATTGTCTAAGCTTATAATCCAGCCTAAATACTGGAGCGAAAATACAGATAATGACTATCTGTTGTACAAGGAGGATAAAGTTCATGGAAAGAATTAGCCTTTTTAAAATCGCCTTTAGAGTCGTATTTGGTTGCTTTTTCTTAGTAGCGTTTATGCAGACTAAGAATACTTTGTCACAATACAGTACTCAATCTAAGCCTTTAACTAGTAAAAGTATTATTTCTAAGCCTTTTGAAGTACAAGCATAATTTGTTGTGATATAGATCTAGCCTTTTGCTTTTAGAAGTCAAAAGGCACCTCCCTCCTCCAAGCTTCATAAAACCGCTAATTACTTAAACTTAAAATTGATAAAACCTCGGTTGACTCTACTGAAATCGTCTGAGGCAAGGCAAAAATCTCATTTTGCTCAATTGCTTCAACCAATCTCGCTAAATCTTCATTCCCTCTTGTTTCCATACGGTACATAGAAAGGCGCGACTCAAAAAATGCCTGAACATCACTCATACTGACGTTAAACAACATAGGATTTCTTGTTTTAGCCCAAAACGACAGGACTTCAAATTTCAAAAAAGATAAGCATTTGATTCAGAATTGGTTATTCCTGCCGCCACATTAAAAGCGTGACCCACTTCATGGACAATAATACCAATGATCATCATTGGATCTTTCTCCAGGAAATCCTCTTTTACTGCTATCGTTTTATTTTTCTTCCAGACATTATGATGCTTTCCCAAAAGTCGATAAGTATTATGATTTACAAAGATTGCCGGGTTATTACTTACCCCTAAAAAATCTTTTGGTGGTAATAAAAAATCTACATTTAGGGTTGGAACTAATGCCATTATTCCATTATCAAGCCCTATCTCTCCCATCTTACGACACTCGTTTATTATTTTTAAAATATCTTCCTTTGCAAGCATCGTGACTCTCCTTATAAATATTTCCCTTCCTGTTTTGAATACAACATTTACTACTTTTTTAGCCATATAGATTAAATTTAAATTTAATTGCGTGATTGGTCAACTTAATTTTGAGCAATGTGGTTCAATAAATAGGCAAAGACAATTAAATTGATCTTTTTATGGAATAACAGACAGACATAAATAAATTAGGTTTTTCTCCTTTTGTATAGAAAATTTAATCTCCTCTTAATCTATTTAATGTACAATGAAACTCATTTAAGCAATGATCTTAGGGATCAATTAATATGAGAGTGATAGATAATAGTGGCAAAGGAAGTTGTATGTATTATGCATACGCTATTTCCTTAATGTATCACCTTAAATCGCTTGGCTCGCCGCATGAACACCAAATGCAGATCTTTGAGTTATTAGCCATAAATACTGCGGAAAAAATATCTTACGCGAAATTTTAGAGAAGCCAGGTTTTTTCTCTCTGAGAGATATTCGACAAATTGAATTCATCCTGGAGCCTAAACTTAGAGAGCTCGCCGCTGAAAAAATGATCACCGATTTCCTTAGCAACCCTCTTGGCTCCTCCTTATATACTGCCGCTGCTTATAAATTTAGAAAAGAAGTTAAAGCCAAAATTGAAGAAACGCATCCTGAGCTAGCCTCTCTAATAGAGATTCAGGACTATCTAGGGAACTTTAGCGAAGCAGAGATTTATCGAGTTCCAGGAATACATTGGGCAATTGATACCTATACAACCGAGTTAGCTGAAGGAATCGCTGAAGAGGTAACCCGCCTTAAACAAGGGGATCAACCTGAAGAAAGAGAGGAGCTGGTTGAAGGCATAGAGCGAGATGCAACCGAGTTAGCTAAGGCAGAGAAAGACCGAACGTTAAAAGCGATTGATGACTTTTTTCAACAGAAAGTAGTTGCTTTCTTTAAGCGAAATAAGCATGAATATCTTAGTGCCTATTTAGAAAGGTTAAAAAATCCTCGCTCCTGGGGCACTGAAGAAGCCCTTAATACAATACACAGAGTTATTATTGCTGATGGGCCTCGCTATATTGAAGAAGAAGGACGTTGGGAAGATACAATTCAACGGCCGATTAATTTCAAAATTTTTTATAATGGTAGCCCTGCAACCCTATACAATGCTGACGAAAACCCCGACATTATTCTTGATAACCTCGGTAATAATCATTGGGTAAGCCAGATTCCTGCTAAGAAAGATTTGCAAATACTTCTTATCGATAAACCTGACGATGCAACCATTAAAGCTATCCTTATATGCAGTGATGAAATAGACGCTTCATTAAAAACATACCTCGCTAAACCCTTAGCAGCCTCTATCCAAGCAGATAAAGATAAAAGTCAAGGAAAAAAATTAAAACAAGTATGGCAATTGCTACTGCGGCCTTAAAAGAAAAGCTTTTAACAGAACTCTTGGATCAGATACAAGAGGGCAAGCCCATTGACTTGGAACAGAATTACGCTTATCAACAACTCATAAAATGCAAGACAGCGTTTGAGTTCATTACTGATGATAACCATAATCAAGCAGAGAAAATTGATTTCCTTAAAACCTATGAAGAGCAGGCAAAGTCTAATCCTACAGGGTGGGAGATTTTTGGCCAATTCATTAAAGGTTTTCTATTGGCCAGTTTATCAATTGTTCTGGGTACTCTCGTTGGAGCAGCTATCGGTGGCGCCCTTGGCTCAACTGCCGGACCAGGTGGTTCTATTGTCGGGGCTATTTGGGGAGCTTTTAAGGGCGGAAATATTGCTGTCCTGGCAGGCACAGGGACTGGCGGCCTCTTTGGTAGTAGTCTATGGATCTTGCAAATGCTGCAGCCAACTAATGCAGTTCAAGAATATGCTGCCCAAGCCCGAAAAACCGTCCAAAATAGCCTTGAATATAGAGTTATAAAACAGGTCGAGAACGTTGAAGAAGGCGCTGAATCTGTGGTACAGAATGATATTGAACATTTTCATTCAGATCACGGAAAAGTCGCGCGGGAAAAAGACTTATCAGAAACCGGGGTTGAAAACGACGAAATCACTAACCACCAAAATACAATTCCTATATGTTAATTCCTTATATTATTATCTAAGAATTGTAAAAGCCTCCGTCAATTTTTGCTTGCTTCACACCCTATTCAATCCTGCTAATCCCAATCCAGATATTCTTCTATCTTGACATCACTTTGAGATATTTCCTTCTTAGCAAGCATTTTATAGGAGCAGAGGTGTCTAAAGCATCCTCTAAACTAACAAAGGTAAAACCATTTTGCTTATAAAGATTAATAATGTCAGGTAATACATAAGCATTCAGCAAGTTGGCATGGATTAACAAAATTTGTGCTTGATCTGATTTGTGGTTATAGCGAGCATGCTCTTCTGCCTTTAAAGTCTGCTGCCAGATAAAATCGATATAAGCTACTTTTAATGCCCCAAGAAAGCTACGCCGTTGATTCTGTGGTACATCCAATAAAAGCTGATTAAAAATAAAATCCTTGCTGTCAATTGTAATTGGTGCAACATGATAATTATTTTTTGAAAGGTAGCGTAATACTTTGTCTTTTTTAGTACCGCCACTCATTGCTAAATAAGGATAACGGAAAAATTTTGGTTCAGTGAGAACGGGCATTAACATTTTGTCTGCTGCATCAATCTCTTCAATATAAGCTTCTGTATCTACTTTATTTAAATTTAAATGTGAAAAAGTATGATTGCCCAATCCCAGCCCGGAATCACGGAATTTATGTAACATCTTCCAATTATCAGGACTAACCTCGCCAGCAATAATGAACCCTGTTGCCGGAACTTCATGCGATTTAATGGCATCAATAATCATATTTAAATGAAAATTTTTGGCTTCCCCTACAAAAGGCAAGTCATCAATAGTGATAGCAATAAGTCGTTTATGAGCAAAACCGGTATTCACCAATACAGTAAAAAAAGCAAAGCTACAATAAAAAATTTTCTAAACAAGGTAATTCTCATTAAAAATTAAAAAGTTACGATATTTTTGTAATAAAATTTATATTTAAACAAAATCTGGCTGGATATTATCGGTATATTGTGATCATTTATCAACCAAATACAAACGATTTTACTACAATTATTGCCGGCAGACCCTGGTTAGATAAGAAAACCAACTAGCTAAATAGTAGAAACAAACTAGTTAAAGGATCAAATATACCGTTTTAAAACTACAGTAAAAACAATATCCTAACGTAAATTTATAGAAGCGAACATTTTTCTTAAAAACAAAATAATATTTTACAATAAAACAGCTTGAAAAAGGCACAGTTTTTGAATGATTAGCAACATTAATTCTACACTGGCCTGTAAAAATGAATATCAAACTTATGTTAATAAAAGTGATACCTCTTCTTGTTTATGCATTAATTTCTGTCTATCACAGTGCAACAATAATTTTTTAACTATTGGTACGTGATGATAAAGCAAGAAGAGGGTTGTAATTTTCTTTAACTCGCTATGCTTTAAGTTTTCGCGGGGCCGTTAGCTCAGCTGGTAGAGCAGGAGGCTCTTAACCT
>NZ_CALJ01000219.1 GCF_000308315.1 Legionella tunisiensis
ATATCCTGCTGATCAATTAAAATACGACCCTCTTCCACATCAAAAAACCGTAGAATCAAATTAATAAATGTTGTTTTTCCGCTCCCGGAATAACCTACTAAACCAACGCGTTGCCGAGGCCGAATGACTACCGATTTTTTTCAAAAATTTGATTACCTTGGTGATAATGAAAACTCACATTGTCAAACTCAATTTTTCCTTGCTTTACTAGCAATTGTTTTGCATCTGGTTCATCAACAATTTCGATAGGTGTGACAATCAATGACAAAGCCTGTTGGGCTACACCGATTTCACGGAATAAATCAGCCAAAGCATGGCACAAATACCACACCTGCGTCATGATCGAAAAAAGAATTAAAAATAAACACCAGGTCACCCGTGGTTATCAAATTGCGTTGCCAGAAAGATAAAAGCAAATACATCATAAGTACTAACATGATTGTTACTGGTATATCTAAAAACAAACGAAAGAGATTCATGTAAATGATAAGCTTCTTATTACTTTGTACCTCTTCTTTCTGACTTTTATTGACGTAAGCTAATTCATCACGACTGCGTGCAAAAAGTTTTACCGCGCTAATATTACTAAGGGTATCAACAATTTTTCCGCTTAATTTGCTTTTATCTTCTGCGTTTTCTTCCGCATAGCGATTAATGTTGCGGGCAAAATAAAAGCTAATAATACCTTGCAAAATAATCCAGGATAATAGCAAAACCGTAAACCATTTATTAATTGTGGCCATCAATATTAAAGCCACAATAGTTGCGCTGATTGTAGCTATACCATTCCAACTGATAATCATGCGAATGGCTTCAAGAGCCCTGGGAAGATCATTCACTTTATTAGCGAGGCTGCCAGCCATTTGATTAGAGAAATAATGATAAGAATGGCGGGATAAATAATCCAAAACAGACATCCGAACCTGAGCTTGGAATCTTGGAATGACATAGCCCTGCCACCAGTTTTGCAAGCGAATGATAATAATTAAACCAGCCCAAGCCCCTCCCCCTAACCATAAAGCTGGTGCTACAGCAACAATAATATGAGTGCGCTCACCCTGCTGATTACTAATAGCATCAATAATCATCTTTAAAGAATAAGGGATAATATTGGTTTCTAAAACTAACGATAAGGGAGCTAAAAAAAGATAGCGAACGCAATGGGTTGTTTTTTAATAAAATACCAAAAAAAGGGGTTAACTTTTTAGGCAACACTTCATTCTCGGCTAAAGTGTAATTTATTTTCTCTTGCATGACAGGCAATTCGTTTTACTTTACCCTTTGTAATTTAAACAATAATCGAAAAACCTAATAACAAACCATGCTGAACAGGAATATTAGACAAATGCCAACTTTCCATAGACGAATTAGCACGAATTTTTGGAGTAGTACCAAAAACACCTTGGTACAGTAAATTTAAACTGGTCACCTCGGTAATCGGATAACCAAAACCGGCTTGCACTTCTCCAGCCAACTCTGATTTATTCTCAATCAAATAACTGGCAATTTGCCAATGCCGGTAAGCAATTCCCCCTTTCACTTGCGCAAAAAGAAGGCTTTCAGTCACTGGACTACTATTGGCAGTAATTAACAAATCCAGCATCGGTTTTACTGTTGTACGAACCACTCCACCTAAAACATCAAGAGTACCAGGAGGGATACCCAAGCGCATACTTCTACCATTTTGGACACCGAGTTCTATACCGAAACTGCTTTGTGTTGTTGCTAATAATTCTGCTGCAACCGCCATTCGCGCAATGACTGAATGCCCATCATTGTGATACATATTTTGATACTCGGTATAGCCTGTACTGGCAGTAACAGACCAGCGATTATCCTCGATTCCTACGTCTTCTAATACCAAAACTGGTGGCAGCATCCCACGAGCATTGAGCGACAAAAAACAGCAAACTATGGTTGCCGATAAAGTTCTTATTATTTTTCTTTTCATTCGTTGCACAAAACTAAACTCACAAAAAGACTATGATCCCACTTTATACGGTATTTAGGAAGATTTTCCACTGAAGAAATAA
>NZ_CALJ01000218.1 GCF_000308315.1 Legionella tunisiensis
TTTCAGGTTAGATAAGAACTATTTTTGCTTAACGTGTTAGAGTCATCAGTTATCCAGCTGCCTTTAGGCGAACATCTTGGTCGTTATATATGATGGATCATTTTGCGTTCCATTATAACCTTGGTTTCATCCTGCAAGCACTGGCGGTTTGCAGAACATTTAACCCCGCAGTTAAACTTTTGTTACTGGATGTACGTCATTACAGTTCCCCTAAGGAATTGTTGAAGCTGATTATTGTGGTTACAGAACATCTAACCAATTCTGAGGAAAACCAGGTATTTTTTGCCAAACAACTTGAAGGGATGCTGAGTTATCCAAGGTGTTTCTATCTTGATAACTTGTTCCGGTATCGGCAACGCCGCCAGACGTTGCCATAATCGATTAGTGGAGCACTCGTGAACCTCAGAAATTAAGCGTGTCTTCAAAACCAAAATTACGCATATCTTTTATACGTTGTGGAAAAAGTATGCCATCAAGATGATCACATTCATGCTGTACAACTCTGGCATGAAAACCCTCTGCAGTTCGCGTGATTTTATTACCTTGTAAATCGTACCCACTATACATAATTTTATAAGCACGAGGAACCAAACCCCGCAATCCCGGAACACTTAGACAACCTTCCCAGCTTTCGATATTTTCTTCACTAAGGACCTTATAGCTCGGATTAATCAGAATTGTAAAAGGAACGGGCTGTTCATTAGGATAACGTTCATTTTTTCAAAGCCGAACATGATAATTCTTTTATTACACCCTATTTGAGGCGCAGCAATACCAACACCTTGCTTTGCTTTCATTGTGTCCAGCATATCTTCAATCAGAGGTGGAATTTCAACACTATAAACATCATCGACTGTTAATGATGGAGTAGCTAACTGCTTATTACCCATTTTTACAATAGCTCGATTCGTCATCCCTAAAATCCTGTTTGTTAATAAGCAGCTATATCATAATGCATGATAGGTACGAATCTACCGGGAAAAGATTCGAACTTCTGGACTGTTTTAGCCCCCATATGCTTATAAAATCCCTCGGCATTAGGATCAGCTATAAGTTGAAAATGTTTCCAACCTTTGCCTATAGTATATTGTAGTGCATGCTGCCACATTAACTTCCCGATTCCTTGTTGAATTTTAGCCGGAGCAACAAAAATAAATCCAGCTCAGGTAATTTTTCTTCATTCATTTTAAAGGCATAAAGACCCACCAAGTGTTTATCCTGTTCCAAAAGGATAACTTCATTCTTTTGTAGAAATGATTCTTTAAGCCCCCATTTCTCCATAAACGTATCTAAAAATGGCGCTGTATACCCCCAAAATCCTTTGGATAAACGAATAAAATGATTAAGCTCCACCCATTCACTTGGATTGGCACAACGATACGTTATCATGATTCAAGTCACCCTGTTCGAAAAATTTGATACTACAATACGATTCCTACAAAGACTATCATTGCTCTATTTCATCTTCGACTAACTTTTGAATCCAACCTGGTTTATGCTACAGTCATCTCTCATTAAATAAACCCTTTTTATAATAAGCTCCTAATGTTTTTAGAGAGAGCAGGATGAAACAATTCGTATTAGCCACCCTCCTTACCTTAAGCACACTTTTTATTCAACCAGTCAAGGCAAAGGCACTTTCATCAACCGAAGCACAAATTAGTCGCTATGTTCTTGCTCAACGCGAAAATCAACTTAATTTATTAGAAAAACTGGTCAATATTAACAGCGGTACCGAAAACATCACCGGGATCAAACAAGTAGGAACTAGTTTAGTCCCTTTGTTTACTCAACTTGGTTTTGCAACACAATGGATTAATACTCCGGAAACAATGCATCGTGCTGGTACATTAATTGCTCAGCATCAAGGTCATACAGGTAACCGATTATTGTTAATTGGCCACCTGGATACTGTCTTTCCGATCAATAGCCCTTTACAAAAATTTATCCGGCAAGGAGATATTGCAACAGGTCCGGGGGTCATTGACGATAAAGGTGGTGTTGTGGTTATTCTGTATGCATTAGAGGCACTACATGAAGCGCATGCTTTAGACGATGCCACAATCACTGTCATATTAACCGGTGATGAAGAAGATTCGGGCAAACCAACCTCTATTTCAAGAAAAACATTGATAGAAGCAGCACGGCACAGTGATATTGCTCTCGATTTTGAGTGGGCTTTTACTGATGATACCGCTACAGTCGCGCGCCGAGGAATAAGCAATTGGCTCCTAAGGACACAGGGTAAAGAAGCGCACTCCTCTGAAATTTTTTGGAAAAACGGGTGACGGCGCAATATTTGAGTTAGCTCGTATTCTAAACCAGATGAGGCTTCAACTCTCTTCGGAAAAATACCTTTCATTCAATCCCGGTTTAATTATAGGTGGAACAACGACAAGCTATGATACACATCAATCAGCGGGTAAGGCTTTTGGTAAAACAAATGTAATTGCCAAAACAGCCATGGCCAAGGGAGATTTGCGTTTTCTCTCTACTTTGCAAAAGGAAAACGCTGAAAAAAGAATAACCACTATCGTCAATCAGCACCTGCCTACAACCAACGCATCTATTACTTTTGAAGAAGGTATCCCAGCCATGCCGCCAACCGCAAAAAATTTACAGCTTTTACAATTATATAGCAAGGTGAGTACTGCTTTAGGTTATGGCGCAATTAAGCCGCTTGATCCAGGATTGCGTGGAGCCGGGGATATTTCTTACATTGCCTCGCTTGTCTCTGCTAATTTAGCTGGCTTGGGTCCTGTTGGCACAGGCGCTCACTCTATTAACGAAACGCTGGCTGTTCCTTCATTATCGAAGCAAACACAACGTGCGGCTCTATTGATGTATCATTTACTCCAGAGTAACGCTAAAAACCGGACCGACCAACAAATGTAAGGGCCAGTGAATTTTACGCTGTTTTTTGAATTCCCCCAAGCGGTTTCAAGTTTTTTGAAAACTAAATTAATCGGATTACTTTGCTCACGTTTTTGGTATTCTTTTACCGATGACCAGGTATTCAAATAGCCAATCAACTGGGCAAAATCCATGCTTTTTTCAATAACAAAAGTCGGTGTAGCTAATTTTTCAAAAGGAAAAGGAATGGTACGGTATTCATCGTCAATAAAACGCCGCTCTTTGGGCCAATATTCATCACCTAAAATAGTTTCGTAAAGTTCTACAATAGCATCATCAAGCGCTTTAACACCAAAATTTCCTAAAGAATAACACCACGCTGCAATCATTGCCTTCGGCTTGCTAACACGGCGCACTTCCTGGTAGAACAAATCAAAGTTAAACCAATGCAAAGCTTGTGCAACTGTAATTAAGTCAATTGAGTTGGTCAAAATTGGAGTATTTTCCGCAGGGCAATTAAGGTAACGAATTGCTTGCTGTCGAGGAGCTACCTCTAGTTGCGATTGATTAATATCGGTCGCAATAATCTGGTCAAAATAATTGGTTAGCGCAACAGCAGCCTGCCCATTACCTGTTCCGCAATCCCAAACACAATCATGAACCTTTACTAAAGAAGATAAGTATTGATACAAAGAATTCGGATAATTAGGCCGAAAATTTAAATAATCCGCAGTTTGCTGGTTAAAATGCTTGATATAATCCATGTCAAAAGCCTCCTTGCTTATGATACTTTACCTCGCTGATAGGCTTGGTGCTGAGGTGTCAGGCTCTCTTTTGACCTACCCTCTTCCAGCTGATGAAGCCCTATTTGTGTCATGATTGCTACGGTTTGCTTGATGTCATAAATTTTGGCTCTAGTAGCCTTGACCGTCAAATTTGTCTGCTCAAACTCCGGTAGAGAGCCACGCGCCAAGACGTCTTTTTTAGTTAAATCACCATCAAATTCTACATTTCTCTTATCTGCTGCTTCCGGGATGAGCTGTTTTCCTTTCAAAATACAACGCTTAGCGAAATAATAAGTTTCTAATTCTTTATAAGTAAAGCTGGCCGCGACTTTCTCTGTCTTCGAATACATATCGAGAGAGGCATTTCTTGGTAGTTTTGGATCATGGCATAGAGGTTCCTGTACCTCGTTCCAACCAAAGATAGTCTGTATAGCACTAGTTAGTTTGTGTACCAGATATATTGTCAGAGGAACAGCAGCCAGAATATATAAAGCGGTAGAAACTGCTATCAGCGGAATTAAGGTCGGCATAATAATAGGAGCCACTGCCTCCCAGACCGCAGTAGCCAGACCTGCAGTAAAAAATAACTTCGTTACTAAAGACTGTTGATTTAACCAACTTAAAAATCGACTAAAATCAGAATCTTTTCTACCACTAACTTTATCCAGTAAAAAGCCAAGAACTTATCTACTAAAAAAGCAGTAATAATGCTAGAAACAGCGATATTCAGCATCAGCAATGTTTGAGCCGTCAACATAGGTATAATCATTGTTAAAGCAAAAACAGGCTGCATAGAAAATAATAAGACAAAAGCAACCGTTAGAGTGAGCTGCATTTTATAGCTTAAAATATATCGCGACACAGGAAGAATCAGATAATAAAAGGGAACCATAGCAGTATAATAAAATAAACTTCGCACCATTGTATAAAGGAAAAATTACGTTTTCTGCGCGCTTCATTATCAGCTTTGGTATCCGCTCCGAGGAATCGCGTTTCAGCAAGGCCGGCATAATTCATAGCATGGGCAGCTAAGGCATTAGGACCTTCTTTGTCCTTTGGCGGAATAACCTCAACCACATCCCAATCCTCTTTCCAAATACCAAAAGGAGAAACTGGATCTCCTTTATTTTTTTGAATACATACCGAGGGCTTCTGAGTTAATTCATCCCAACGATCAAAACGGCTTTTTCGCCAAGGGAAATAAAGCCCAGCGGGATTTAAAACCACGACACGTGACAGCTTCTCTCCCTGATGAATAGCTAAAAGCTCGGCTAAAGCCCCCCCCAAACTAATACCACAAACATGTGCTTTCTGTGTTTGTCTATCCAGCCATTCAACAATTTTCTTATATCCGCTGCGATAAAGTTTTTTCCCAGCGGTTTCAAACGCTTCCATGTCCGTTTTGATTTGTGAAAAAAAGCCTTGGCCAGCTGGGTAGGTAGTTCCCATAAAAATTAAATGAGGCTCCGCTAGCGGCTGATTAATGGGCTCCAGGCCATAGGCAAAAACCCTATCTTCATCTTTAATAAATAAAGCCTTAAAACCTCGTGTTGGTGTTAACTCAATAGGTACTACTTTATATTCTACTAATTCCCAGTGCTCATTAATCCATTGGGGTGTGGAGATGGATTCGTAAGGGTTAATATCACCATAGGGTAAGAGCGATAAGCAATTACTGAGAAATAATTGTGCTTGTTTAAATTGTAAAGGCGCGTTTTCAGGTGACACATTGGCAGACTGCAACTGCTCACAAATGTGTCGAAATCCTTCTTGAAAAGCTAATCGCATACCGCGCATTAACTCTGGATCGCGTCTCAGAAATACCGCTTTAATGACCTGTAAAGAAAGGAGATCTTTCCAACCATCTTGCCAACCCATCATTAATAGGCGCAAAGCATTTCTGGCAATAATGTTTGCTTGTTCCTGTGCAGTAGGTGCATCAACTGGTTTTTCAAAATTGGCTGATGCAAAAAATGGTAAATCCAAGCCTCCAGCATACACTTCGCCGCTACCCATATGATTTTACCTTAATCGCACTCAAAATTGAGTTCTATTCTATCATACTGTCATATAAAATAACAAAATGATAGGCATGCAAATAGTGCTAATTTACATCAATTTCTTGCTCAGGCAAGAAACCTCCAACTTGCGCATCCCACATAGCTTTATACAAACCATTTTTGGCAACCAATTCCTTATGATCACCATCTTCAACAATAATTCCCTTCTCAAATACTAAAATTCTATCCATATGGAGCAGTGTCGATAAGCGATGCGCAATAACTAATGTAGTTTTATCCTGCATCAACTCAAACAGCGACGCCTGAATCGATTCTTCAGTAATCGAATCCAGTTGAGATGTTGCCTCGTCAAGAATCAAGATAGGCGCGTTTTTAAGAATAGCACGCGCGATGGCCACTCGTTGTCTTTGACCACCAGAAAGCTTTACTCCTCTCTCCCCAACTAGGGTATCATAGCCTTGCGGCAAATTACTGATAAATTCATGGCAATGAGCTTGTTGTGCAGCGGCAATAATTTCGGCTTTTGTTGCCCCAGCTTTACCAAAACCTATATTATTTAACAAACTCCGGTG
>NZ_CALJ01000217.1 GCF_000308315.1 Legionella tunisiensis
CAATAGTTCACTATAAGGAATTTTATATAGAAGACTTGGTCCAGTTAAAGGAGCGGGGATATTGGGATCAGCGAGATAAACAAAGGGTTTACCGTTACAATTTTCGGCACCAACAATGAGAAGAGAATGACATCCTTCTCTTTCTTGTCCATCACTTGTCTCGTCAGCAGAATAAATTTTATAATGATTACCATCTACTTCTAGCCTACAATTAGTGCCATCAAATAACACACAAGGCTCAGTGTAGATAACCTGAGGCCCAAACTCTTCAAGTGTTTCCATGAGAGTTTCTATAGGCATTGTGGGATCCCAATCCGATCCTTCTAATTGAAAACAAGATGCAGCAAGATTAAGTACTGCCTGATGGTAGATGGGTGCGAGGCACTCTGGATTATCAAGGTTAAGCCTTAACATGCTACCATAGCTCTGCTTGGAATTAACGACTGATTTTATACTCTCATTAATATAGTTATTAAGCACTTCTTTGGGCTCAAACGAAGTAATGAAAGTTAAACTTGCGATAGTTTTTTGCGCGAGCTTAATCAGATCAATGTTTTCCTTTTGATCTAAAAACTCTTCGAAGTCATCATACTCATATTCGTTATCAATAAATTCCTGGCAAATCTCTTTGTATTGTTGAATTTGGTTTTGGCTTTCGGTAGTGTCTGAAGAGAGTTTTTTAAATGCGGCCAAATTTTTTTCTAATTCTAATAAATAGTCTCTTACTTGAACTACCGTGATTTTTTCAGATCGGAGGTAAAAAATCACGCATTTCTTCTAATAACGATTGACAAATTGGTTTATCAAAATCGATTCTATTTAGCCCACGGCGATAACTAGAAAAACCACTTCAATATGGCGTTCTCTACTAGTCACCGGATATTTATTACCAAAACGAAACCGCAAGGGATTAAAAGCATATAAACCGCAGGTGTTACCCTTTTGTGGTGCCTGGATACGATGCATTTGGGGATTGCCTACATATCTTTTACCGCGTTGAAGATCGATTAAGATAAAACTGTGGGTATTTATAAGAAATTTTGGCATTAAATTTTACTTCTCATTAAAAATTCGAGCAATTATAGCCTATTTATTAACAGAAAATTAAACTTAATTCGTTCCTAATGATTAAATTTTATAACTCTGAATCACTTTCATAGCGGATTTGATTACTTTGTTGACGTTGATGCCACATTAGAGTGCCGCCAATTACAGCCGCTGGCATAATTAAAATATTTACAAAAGGTATAAAGCTTAACAAGCTAATCATAAAACCAAACCCCATAGACAGACTTTTACTCCTTTTATTTGCTTACGCATGATATTAAAATCCACCAAATTATTATCCATAGCGAAATCTTGATATTGCATACTTAACATCCATGCATTAAAAATAAACCATAAAAAGGGCAAAAAAGGATGAAACAGTGGAATAAAAAATAATAAGCATAAACCAATAAAACGAGGTAAATAATAAAAATAAATTGCCCCTGGCGTTTTATACTTTGTACCACCATCGTACTGAAAGGTCTTTCGGGAATAGCTGTGCCATTTAATAAATTTTGCGCTCTCTCCGCCAACAGGCCATTAAACGGAGCAGCAAATACATTAGCCACTACGGAAAAAGTGGATAAAAAAGTAAACAAATAACACAAAAAATAATAGAGTAAATACACTGCTCAGAAAACCAAGCCAATAGGGCAATTGCTTAATGTAATAATCGGTAAATGCAAATAAATAGTGATAACTTAAATAAGCGATACCCCAATAGAGTAAAAAACTGAACAGTAGTGGTAATAATACAAAACGTCTTAATCCACGCTCGGTTAGCGCTTTTAATCCACGAAAAAACAGGATATCCCTGTCAAAAAAGATTTCATCAATTTCGATACCCACTTATAAATACCACACACAGATTAAAACTAGTTGTTAGTCACCTTTTAATCGATTGATAGCAAGACTCTACCTAACTCGCCCTATCTTTGATTACTCGCGCCAGCGTTAAGTGGGTAAAATTACCCATGTTTATTCCACCAACGAAATGGTAAATTATTGAGCATTGCTTTTCAAATTTAGAAAAAGTGTAATAAAATGATGAATTCAACTAGTACGCCAAATGATGATAGTACAACAGCTTCTCCTCATAAAAAAATCATGGTTGCGCAACTGGAGCAATTTTCTCAGTGGCAATGGCTGCCTCATGATCTCTGGAAAGAAATATTGGCTTATGTACAGTATGAATATAATCAGCACTATCATGCTTTTTTCAAGCCAACCTATGCCCGAGTGAATAAGCAGTTTAACCAATATGCCAATTTTTTAATGTCATTTCCCACAGAGAAGAACTATCAATTAATGGTTCATTGTTTAATTGGTAAGGAAGGTGTTGAGCGTTTAATGAGTGTTGCGTTTCCTACCTCCAAAAATAACTATCAGGCTTTGTTTAGCCACATCAGCCTTAAAATGGCTAAAACTGTCCCTGACATATCCTTTGAACCGTTTGAAGCAATTTGTAATGAAAAAGAAAATTTCATTCAGGGTTATGATGATTGGAGCGATGAATTCACCTGCCACAGTCCCTCTGGGCAACTATCAGAGATTAAAAGGGAGGGAGCTATTTAGCCAGCTTTTTGGCCCTGGATGAACAAACAAAAGAGCGGTTAATGGTACTCACTGCCGACAAAAACTATCATTATGTTCTACTGGCTCTGGCTTATATTCAAAAGAATAACTCTTTGGAAAACCTGGAAAAATTAGCCTGTCTTTATGCCGAGACTGGTTTTTGAGAGGAGCCTTATTTATTCTTGAATTTTGTCAAGGATTTGGGATATGGCAAGATTCAAGTCAAGCCAAAACTTTCAGG
>NZ_CALJ01000216.1 GCF_000308315.1 Legionella tunisiensis
GTAATTACTGCCCTGCTCATCAACAGTAAACGGCTTGGTACGGAGCACTGTTGCTTGAATAATGGATTGATATTGATAAGTTCCATCTGATTTCTTAACTAGAGTAGATACAGGATGTAAAGCAACGAGCTGTATTTTTAACTCTTTGACTGCCTGTTGATTTAATTGCGGATTAATAGCAATGAAATTCACACTACGTTGGCTATTCTGCTTGATGTATGCTAAATCGCCATCTGGTTTATAACCAATAAAATAAGGAAGTGGACTGACTAATGCCGTAGATTGTGTCGTAACACTACGACCACCTTCAGCTTCAAAGCCTTCCGCAAAAAAAGTCAGTTGATAGGTCGCCTTATCAAAAACGCTCCAAATTCAAATCAAATTGGGCTTGACCTTTATCGTCTGTGGTCGTTGTAGCCAAGTTATCAGTAAATACTTTCGGTGGCCTTTTGGGATCAAGAAGGGGATCAGCAAAAACGTAGTCAGGGTATTTATCAAATTGGATGCGCTGAGGAGTTAACAAAATTTTTGCAGCTATTTTTCTATCAACTGCGGGCGCACCATACAAACTCCATAAACTTACTTTTGCAATAAGTCCTGTGGGAGAAACCCACCCTTGTGCGTCTTCTGGCGATAGATGTGAATTGATACGCATACGATCCGGTAAAAAATTCAGCAACACGAACCGTTGTTGAACCAAGCAAACTATCAGGATGATCATCTTTAACGATATAAAGATTGATCAGGTATTGTCCTGTTGGTGAGGTCGCATTCGTCTGAAAATCCAAACTTAAATACCCACTTGCATCCAGTGTTAATTTTTGATCTTGGATTGTAGTGCCGCGCGGATCAATGACTGTTGCCTGAAGTGGTAAACCAGCAGGCTGCGGCTGAGCATAAATTTGCTTTACAATCATCCCTAAATGCACTCTATCACCAGGACGGTAGATACCGCGATCTGAAAATAAATAAGCACTTAAACTATGTAATTCTTGATTATTGTTATAGATACCGCCAATATCATAGCGTGAATAATTTAATTGGCGATTGTAGTTGGAATAAGGAATAAAGGAAACGTCGCTACCAAAACTGGCAAGATACACAGTAGGCTCACGGTCTTCAATAAAATCCTTCAAGGCTGGAAAATTGGCGCGGCCTTGTACATCTGTTGTACGCGTCAAAATAGGAAGACCATTTTTACCCAAAATAGTAACATTGGCATTGGCAACGGGCACGCCTTGAGTAATTGATTGTACGAATACATCATGGCTACCATCATTGTTATCTTTGACTACCAAGCCCAAATCCGTGATTAAAACCAGTCGACTCGTTTTAACATCCAAAGACTGTTGTTGTGCAACATCCCAGCCTGTAGCTTGCAAAAGAAATAAGCCCTGTGGCCCGCCAGTATTCATGCTCGTAGAAAGATATTTGGTTAAATCCAAAGCTGTATATTGCTGCTTTGTTAAATCAGTCGCATCAAACTGCCTGATCTCAGAGAAAATTTCACTGATATTTTGTTGATTAAAGCTTTGATTAATAAAGTAAGGGTTATTGAAATCGCCTTGTGTTTGTGTCACCAACTGATTGATATTATCTGGCAGCACCCGCGCAATAGAAAATTTAACTGCGGGCAAACCTCGAATAGTGACAGACAATTTTTTCTCGCCACCTAAAGCAAGTAAAGCACCTTTATGAAGAAAACTAATTTCCTTCGGGTATTCAGGTACTTTAATAACTGCGGCATAATCATTCGTTAAAACAAAATCACCAAAAGCACGAACACCTTTATCCAACTTAAGATAAATATAGCGTGGAGTTTGAGCATTAAATTTGTAACTATGCAAGGTCGCATAATTCCTGTCTGCTGGAATAGCCTGCATAGGCAATGCTGTTGAAAGTGCCAAAATAGTGGCCGTTACTTCGCCTGGATTTTGCCATTCATAATTTTTCTTTTCCTCTTCTGCCGCCGTAGCTGGATAATTTTCTGGTAATAAATAAACATGTAAAGATTTATTAATTTCAGCGTCCGTAACCCCTAAAGTTGTCTCCACAGTTAACACTTGTTCCGGTCTATCCTGTTCATTACGAATGATAGAAGCGGAAGCTGTACTGACTTTGAAATAATTACCACTATCAGGAATTAAAAGATTTTTGGACAACTGTCTCATTTGTTTCAGCAGAATCGGTTGCGGATTTAACTCCTTTATCAATAGTTAATAATAGATAACGCGATACCTCCGGTAATGATAAGTTTTCAGAATGCAAATAAGCAGTGCGCTTAAACTTGTCATAATTCACTGTAAATTTATATTTTTGGGCCCCCAAATCCAATTGATCTTTTTTCATAGCTTCAAGCATCAGAGATGTTTTACGCTCAAAACTAGTGGGATCCACTGGAAAATTAAAATGAATAGTGGCAATTACTTGCCGAGTTTTAGCGTCAACAGGATCCTGATAAAACTTAAGCTCAGTAATCTTGGCCTGGAAAGGCTCGGTAGAAAAAGAATAGTCGAAACGCTCCATTTTCGCTGTCGCTGCAAAAGCATGTTTGACAAAATGAATATCGTAGGTTTGCCCGGCCGGCCAATCCTGATCAGGTGTAAATACTAAACGACTATCACTCTCCCATCGCCATTTTCCAGGCATAGCGGGTGATAATTCAATGCCCTCTGGAACTTCTTTACCAATCAATTGAAGCGGTGCCACCGATTGTGTGACAAAATTATCCTGTACCTCCTTGAAACCAAAATCAATGGTTAAGTTATCTGGAACCAGCGTTTCTTCCTCAGTCAAAGGTGTAATTTTAGGTGCTGTAATTGCAGCAGTAACTAACTGAGGTTGTGGCTGATTTTTGTACCAATAATAACCATAGCCTAAACCAATAAGTACTATCAACGCAGCGCTCGCAATCCCCCAAAATTGTTTTGGGTTTGAGGCAGCTTTACGCTGTAGGAAAGTCAGCCAAGGAGGACTATTCCAGTTGAACTTACCTAGTATAAGAGCAAAAAAGAACCGATCGCGGCACCTAACTTAGTAAACGGTTTTTTGTTCATATATAATCCAACTTGACAGGAAGGTATATTATGCCATAGGGTAGCTAACTATATTAGATAGTTATCCGATTTTTAATGCAATTTCACCGCAATTTGATGTAATTAACATGCAAAACGACACCTATTACCCTCTTCATGCTGTATAGTAACGCTCACTATGAAGAAGTTTTTAAAGTTTCTAGCATAATACTAGTTTTGTTTTTGTCAGTGGATGGGGAATACTATTTTTTCACCTAAACCCGCTTTATTAACTGGTGTAAGTTTTTCCACCGCAGTATATGATGAGCAACAACATTTACTACGCCTGACTCTCAGTCTTGACGATAAATACCGCTTGTTTACCCCTTTAAACAAAATCTCCAAGCAGCTAGTCGAAGCCACATTATTACAAGAAGATCAATATTACCGCTGGCATTGTGGGATTAATCCTTTTGCAATGCTCAAAGCAGGTTGGCAAACCTATATCATCAAATCACGCCGAATTGGCGCCTCAACCATCACCATGCAAGTCGCACGTCTTCGATTTGGCATTAATTCAAAAAATTCTCTGGAAAAATTTGGCAAATTATCCGCGCGCTACAGCTAGAAATGCATTACAGCAAAGATGAAATTTTGGAAGCCTATTTGAATCTTGCTCCATATGGCGGTAACGTCGAAGGGGTTGGGGCTGCAAGCTTAATTTATTTCGCTAAACCAGTTAATACTATTAGTTTACCCGAAGCATTAACCTTAAGTATTATTCCGCAAAACCCAACGCAACGAACCGCTCAAAATAAAAATTTTAAGCAAATTCGCGATAAACTCTTTAGCCGTTGGCTGATCAAACATCCAGAGGATGAGAATAAAAAATCGACTATTGATTTGCCATTAGCAATACAAAATGTCCACTCTTTGCCATTTGCTGCGCCTCATTTAGTCAATACTATCTTGAATAATTTTTCTCCTAAACAACAAGAGATAACAACCACTCTAGATATACGCATACAAGCTATTTTGGAGCGCATTACCCGTCATTATTTAGCGCGAAAAAAAGGAGTCGGTGCCTATAATGCAGCTATTTTATTAGTTGATAGCCGTGATATGAGCATCAAAGGATTGGTAGGCTCTGCCAATTTTTTTAATAAAGCGATTAGTGGACAAATTAATGGTACAGAAACCAAGCGGTCGCCAGGCTCTACTTTAAAACCTTTCATTTATGGTTTAGCACTTGATCAAGGTTTAATTCACCCTAACACAGTGTTAAAAGATGTGCCTCATAGTTTTAGCGGTTATAACCCAGAGAATTTTGATTATGATTTTATGGGTCCGATCAAAGCAAAAGACGCTTTAATTCTTAGCCGTAATATACCAGCCATTTATCTTGCTAGTCAGTTGAGTCATCCTACTCTCCATGAACTACTAGAAAAAGCGCGTGTAACTAATTTGAAGTCAGAATCCTACTATGGCCTGGCGTTAAGTCTCGGTGGTGTTGAATTAACCATGCGTGAACTCACAAGCTTGTATGCCATGTTAGTGAATGATGGACTTTGGCACCCTTTGCGGATGCGGGAAGATGAACCCATGCTTCCTGGTAAACGTCTGCTAAGTCCAGAAGCAAGTTTCTTAGTATTAGACATGTTAAAAGACACTCCAAGACCTGAGGCTGTTTATGCATCAACCAACCATAAAACAGCTGTTGCATGGAAAACAGGGACCTCTTCAGGCTATCGAGATGCCTGGTCAGTGGGGATCTTTGGCCCCTATGTTTTAACAGTATGGATTGGCAATTTTGATAATAAAAGCAATCCTGCTTTCGTTGGAAAAAATATAGCAGCACCTTTATTTTTTGAGCTGATTGATGCAATTAAGCATGAAAGAGGCCCGATACCAATTGTAGAAAAACGTCCTGAAAGTATGCATCTAACTCAAGTTGAAGTTTGTAAAGCTTCTGGAATGTTGCCTACCCGTTATTGCTATGATACAGAAATGACTTGGTTTATCCCGGGAAAATCTCCCATTAAATCAGACACGATTTACCGTGAGATTGCTATCGATAAAAATACTGGTTTGCGTACCTGTCATTTCGATGAAAATACGCGCTTTGAAATCTATGAGTTCTGGCCTTCAGATTTACTTAGAATTTTCAAACAAGCCGGTATTCAGCGACGTACACCACCTTTTTTGATCCCAGTTGCTCACCGCAAGGGCATCCAGGTTTAAGCCCGCAGATTACCTCACCTCAAACAGGGTTAAGTTATATCCTTCGTGCTAACGCGTCCGAAAAAACACAAATCCCACTTACCGCAGTAACTGATGCCGGTGTAGAAACACTGTATTGGTTTATTAATGAAACCTATTTGGCAAAGACCCCTGCCGATCAACCTTTCTTATGGCAAGCCAAAGCAGGGAAATTTGTTGTCCGTGTAGTTGATGATCATGGCTTGTCAGATGCGCGCGATATTGAAATTCAAGTAAGTAATTAATGCGAGCTCACTATAAAGATAGGATCCTGTTTGTATATCGCCCACCGTATATTATCTCGCAAAATGCGTAAAATCATCTCCAAATAGATTTTGTTGTACATAAGAAACCGTATCACTTACAGGATAAAACTGCACGCCTAATCCCAACAACCTAATAGCTTGATTCTGGTTAACATAAATTTTTTGGAACAAGTCTTTATAGCAT
Source organism: Legionella tunisiensis (assembly GCF_000308315.1). Lineage (GTDB taxonomy): Bacteria > Pseudomonadota > Gammaproteobacteria > Legionellales > Legionellaceae > Tatlockia > Tatlockia tunisiensis. Next base: position 5,724 of record NZ_CALJ01000216.1, read on the forward strand.
TTTAAAGCAAGTTGCTCACTTTTACTTCGGCTGTAGCCTGCTTAAAATCACTAAATTTATTTTAATAAATTGCGTTTTAATTGAACGATTAGGGGCAGATGTTTGAATTCTTCTTATAAGACCGGAATGCAATTGATGAATTATCTCCATGCAATGTTCATAGTCACTGGTATCTTGTTCAAGCGTTGTTTCTACACTTAATGATTTTCTTATTCTATTGGGCTCAACGGGTCGATTATCAATACCCCGGGATTGATTATACAAGTGGACTCCAAATTTACCGAACTGTTGAGTCAAGAATGGCAAAGATAGACTTTGCGCATCAGCACAAGTAATGATACCTAGCCCGTTAAGCTTTTGCGCTGTGATCTTGCCGACCCCAAACAATTTGTCAATTGGTAAAGACTTAATAAATGCATCAATCTGTTCTGGGGCAATAACAAATAAACCATTTGGCTTATGCCAGGCACTGGCTATTTTTGCCAGAAATTTATTAGGTGCTACGCCTGCCGAAGCAGTAATTTTTCCAATTGCAAGATTTTACTTCGAATTGCCTGCGCTATCCAGGTTGCGCTGCCTTGATAATCCACAGAATCAGTCACATCAAGATAAGCTTCATCAAGTGATAAGGGCTCGACTAAATCAGTAAATTCGCGAAAAATACGATTTATTT
>NZ_CALJ01000215.1 GCF_000308315.1 Legionella tunisiensis
TTGTAACTCGTATAACTTCGTATAATGTATGCTATACGAAGTTATTACGGACAAGTAATGGGTTAGCAAAATTACCGCCGGCGTTACAAACTTACCATCCCGCCTTCCTACTCCTGCAACTGGGAGCCAATGATGGACTAAGGGGTTTATCCTTAGCTCAAATGAAATCTAATCTCGCCAAAATAATCGAAATGAGCCAAAAAGCAAATGTCAAAGTTCTGCTCATTGCCACACAGCTACCCCCTAATTATGGACCTATTTATCTGAAAAAATTTAAGCTGGTTTATAGTGATTTAGCCAAACAGTACAATATCCCCTTGATTCCCATGTTTTTAGAAGGGGTAGCTGGCAATCCTGCTTTTATGCAAAAGGATGGATTACACCCCAATCAACAAGCCCAAAGCAAGATAATGGCGAACGTCTGGGCTACATTAGCCCCTATGCTAAACAAAAAATAAGTGCTAAATTTATAATCATAAAGGAATTATTTTATTCATTCTCTGGGTGAATAAAAAATATGGAGGATTCCCTTATGAAAGGTCTCCTATTATTGATGCTAACTTTATCACCTAGCCTTTCCATCGCAGCAAAAACAACAGCTGCGGAAGTTCCCCCTATATACTATGGTACTGGCCTCTGTAACTATCCTCAATATGATTGTATTAAAATACAACGCGGGCAAAGTTGGGAAAAATTGTTCCCTGATCCTGTACAGCGAGATGTAGTACAACGTTTAAATCGCACTTATAATCGTTTATGGGCAGGAAAAATCATCGCTGTTCCACGTGCTCTCGCTTCTACCACCATCTTTGACATATCTCCTTTTGAATTAAAAATTCCTCCGTCCGAAGACACACAAATTATTGTCGATCAAGATAAATTGGCGTGGGCGGCTTACGATAGGCAAGGACAACTAATAAAGTGGGGACCCATTTCATCAGGTCGTGATAAATGTTCAGACAGCAATAACTCTTGTCGTACACTAACAGGAATCTTCAGGGTCTTCAGTAAAGAAAATGAACACTGCAAATCTAATGCATTCCCTGCTGGCCGTGGCGGCGCACGCATGCCCTACTGTATGTTCTTCCATAAAGGTTTTGCTTTGCACGGCTCCGATGACATACCTGGCTATCGAGCCAGCCACGGTTGCATCCGCATGTTTATTGAGGATGCCAAATGGTTAAACCATTATTTTGTTGAATCCTCTGATAAGAAAATAATTTTTCCGGTACGATAGTTATCGTTCGCCCATTAGCCGCTGCTTTGGAAACCAGCACATCGTCAAAGTCCCATCGTCCAACAAACAAGCGTGCACACCGGAATTAATGGATGCCAGATCTTAGCACGACCTGGCCTTGCTTAGCCTAACAGCACCTGCTTGTATAGCGGAATCAAGCTAACAACCTTTGGAGAATAACCATTTTACATACCAATTTTAACTGAGTACTAGCAAGATCATGGAATAATGGTACAATATAGACTCGAATAACTAGGAATAGCAACATGTCAGAGAAAATACGCGGTAAAGTAAAATGGTTTAACGAGAGCAAAGGCTTTGGTTTTATCGAAAGCAATGGCAAGGACTACTTTGTTCATTTCAGTGCAATTCAAGGCAGCGGTTTTAAAACCCTTCCTGAAGGAGCTGCTGTATTATTTAAAGCTGGACAAGGACAAAAAGGCCCACAAGCTGAAGAAGTTGAGATAGCTTAAATTCCATTGTGTCCTTAGCTGATTGTATTCCTCAATTAAATAGCTAAGGACACCATTGGATTACTGCAATCCACAACCGCCCTTTGGCATTTATTGTCAGATAGTCTTTTTTTATAAAAATATTACCCCTCCTATCGCTAATTAGTCTCGCTTTTTGAAAATTAACTGTTACATTTTTAAAGTGCCGGTGTCAGGTTCCCAAGGCCTAGCATATTTAAACAGCATGCTAGTATTTTTAGGATAAATTTTCCCTTCCACCAATTCAAATTTAAATTGCATCTGTCCTCCAGCACCCATAAGTTTTGTTTGTGGAGAAATATAGTGACTGGCTATCAATTGTAAAAACGATTTGTCGTATTTTTGACCGTCCATTGATAACCTGTCGTTGGATTGGCTGGCAAAGTAATGATAAATTGGGTTTGACTCGGATCAATATTAACTGACATAGAATCTTCCCCCGCATTAACCAATCCTATAAAAAATAACAACAAACTGCCCAGTACGATTTTCATGAATCACTCGTTCAATTGATTGTTTTTTAATTATAAGCCATCAAGCCAAAACTACTCCAGAAATATCTCTCCTTGTAAATACAACCGACACACTCCTGATAATAAGACCCTTTCACCTTGAATTTCACAAATCAACTGCCCCTGTCGCTTTAATCCTTGTAACGCATGAATTGTATTTTTTAAAATAATCACACCAATAAGGAGCAATAACACAATGGGCTGAACCAGTAACAGGATCTTCTGGAACGCCGCAACCAGGATAAAAGCAGCGGGAATAAATATCTGCTCTTGCAGATGGTGCAGACAAAATGATACCTCGATGCGGCAAGAAACTTATAGCATTTAAATCAAGCTTCGCCTTTTCTACCTCGGATTCATTCTTCAAAATTAAAAGCAGATCAAGCGTACTTTTGTAAACAGCTTGTGGTGTAACATTCATTGCCGCAAACAATTCTGTTGATGGCTCAATTTGGGTATAGGGTAAAGCAGGAAAATCAAGTTGTAACTGCTCTCCTCGTCGATTAACACATAACTCGCCACTTAAACTATCGAATATGATTTGATCTTGCTCATGACCAAGCATTTCAAAAATCACATAAGCACTCGCTAAAGTAGCATGTCCACAAAGAGACACTTCTGTGTTTGGTGTAAACCAACGAATTTGATAACGTTCGCCGTTTTGAACAAAAAAATGCTGTTTCAGATAAATTATTTTCTCTAGCAATTGCCTGCATTAAAGCATCACTTAGCCATTCTTTTAAGGGACAAACCGCTGCTGGATTACCACCAAATAATTGTGTGGTAAATGCATCAATCTGGTATATGATTTGTGTATTCATAGTAATTTCCGCTAATAAAGACATGGCTATACAATAGCATGCTATTAATTAGCAAACAATATAATGGGACTCTTTATGCAAACGTCTACTTTATTAAAAAGCTAACCGTCTTTTGATTAAAAAGCCAATGAACTCTTAAACCATACAAGATTACACATGCTTATACTTATTTCCTTATGGAGCTCTACAGCCAGGATGGCTTAACACAAGCAGAAATGCACAAACGAATTGGTATAGAACAACCCACTGCAGTAAGAACCCTAGACAGAATGGAAAGAGACGGCTTTATTCTACGCAAACCATCCTCCGATGACAGACGTGTTGTTTTGATTTATCTCACCGAAAAAGCACAGCAGTGTAAAAAGGAAATCGATAGATGCGCAATTCAACTTAACGAACTGGCATTAACCGGTTTTAATGAGGAAGAAAAACAAATTTAAATCAAATGGTTAAACGATTAAATCAAAATTTAGAGAGAAAATAAACGATTATATCTATGGTATAACTCTGTATTCGTTATTAACTGTTATAAGGATATCCTATGAAAGCAATTGGTTATCAGCATGCAGCCCCCATTGAGAATATCAACAATTCACTGATTGACATCGATTTGCCGATGCCTAAAGCGTCTTGCTACGATTTGCTTATTGAAGTCAAAGCCATTGCAGTCAATCCTATCGATTGCAAAATACGCCGAAAAGTAGATCCTGAAAAAGGAGAATATAAAATATTAGGTTGGGATGCTGCCGGTATCGTTAAAGCAGTAGGAGATAAAGTGACGCTCTTTAAGCCTGGCGAAGAAGTATGGTATGCCGGTGATTTAACTCGTCCCGGTTGCAATAGCGAATTTCATTTGGTTGATGAGCGTATTGTAGGTAAAAAGCCCCAAAGTCTGTCTTTTGAGCAAGCAACCGCCTTACCTTTGACCACAATCACAGCATGGGAATTATTATTCGATCGCCTCAATATAGATCCCAAGGAAAAATCCAGCCTTTTAATTACAGGAGCTGCTGGTGGTGTTGGATCAATTTTAGTGCAACTAGCCCGACAACTTACTTCTTTAACCATTATTGGCACCGCTTCCCGGGAGCCATCAATGGACTGGATAAAGAAGAATGGTGCTCATCACGTGATTGATCACAATAAATCCATATCACAGCAGTTAACAGAATTGAATATAAATGAAGTCGATTATGTCATTAGCTTGACCCATACTGATCAACATGTAGACGAACTTGTTCGCTGCCTAAAGCCGCAAGCCAAATTTGCACTTATTGATGATCCAGAGCGACTTGATATCAAACTCTTTAAACTAAAAAGTATCTCCATTCATTGGGAAATGATGTATACCCGCTCTATGTTTAAAACACCCGACATGATTAAGCAGCATCAAATTTTGAATAAAGCAGCTCAATTAGTGGATACAGGTATTATTAAAACGACAATGAATGAGCACTTCGGTTCGATAAATGCGCAAAATTTACGACGAGCGCATCAACTTCTTGAAAGTGGGCAGGCCAGAGGAAAAATTGTTCTCGCTGGCTTTGGGGTATAAAAAATAACAGGCCAGCTCTATTCTCTTCTGAGCGGGCTCTTCTTCCTGAAGGCATTCAGTTTTATGCAGATAAATCTTTTAATAAACAATTTTTCCAACAACTAATTAAATTAATCCACGACTTGACATAGAACCCACTTAAAATACATACTGAATATAATTTGGCGAAAAATTCACTTCGCCGATCAATTTGAGATTAAGATGCTGAAAAAATATTTCACAACAATGATGATGCGCAGCCTGGACACTGTTATCCGGGTTGGCTAGATGAATTTGTGAATACGCGTTAAGCATTTAAATCCAGTTTTCAACACCAGTGTCCAGGATCGATCACCTGGTTCCCTCTCCGAACCAAATCTCAACGCCTAATTTACTTAAATGTCAGTCATGCTGAATTTAAGCTGAAGTTTCGGCTTTTTGAAACTTCAGATACTAAACTGAGGTTTTTATGAGTACCAATCAACTTGATGTACGTTTAGCACATACTGAACTCCTGTTTCTTTTTAAAACCTATATTCAGGCCAACATTCAAGCAATAGGACCCAAATATGCAAACTATCCTAATGAAACAGGTGTTAATCCCGTTTTTCAATCAATTAAAGAAGTTAATCAGAGACTTAAGTTAAATGAAAAACGTTCTTTTGCCTTACGGAGTGATTTTGTTCTGGCTACAGGCGTTAAAAATGCTTATCAAGAGCATAATTATCGCGGTTTAAGAGAGGTTCTTGATGAGTCAGTCCACCAATATGTTAATTGGGAAGACCGCTACGGACACCCATCTCTTGTTGGTGAAGATGGTAAAGTACTCTATGCAGGATTTGTTTGTCAGCGTAAAAACTATCTGGAGATTTTTTTATCCTCAGGACGTTTTTAATCGAGTTGATCGGCAGAGTGAAGGAATTGAATCACTCACAGCAGAGCAGGTAAAAATTATTGAAACTTATCTGGTTTTGCAATTCAACAAAGCCTACGGTACGCAAAAAGTGATTGTTTATGATACATTACTTGGACAACAAGATGATGAAGATTCAGCCCTCTTTTTTACCGACAAACCTTTCCCCCAAAATAAGAAATACCGCGAATATACTCAATCATCCATCTCCTCTGCAGTAGAAATTGCTGAATCTGACACAAACTGCAGGGAAGCTCAGCGCTATATACAAAAAATATTAGTCCAGTTCGACCTAAATATTCCTATTCTAATGAAAATAACATTAATCCGGCTTATCAGGATATTCGTTATGTTGAGGCACCCTTACAACTTTTTGAAAAACGGATTTGGGTATTAAGAAGTGATTTTATTTTGGCAACTGGCGTCAAAAATGCCTATCAAAAAGAATACGGTTATACTGGATTAGTTGATACCTTTTCACCAACCATCCATCGCTTTCTAGATTGGGATGACCGATACGGTCACCCTTCTCTGACCTTAGCAACTGATACTTATGATGGCGGGGTATTTTATGCAGGTTATGTCTGCCAAAGACAAGGTTATTTGCAAGTTTATTTAGCCTCAGGACGTTATGATCGCAATGATTTAAGCAAAGAGCAAACAGCCATTCTGGAAGCTTATATTGCAGTTCAATTTCAAGTTGCTTATGGCAAGCAGGAAATTGTCTTTGATTATGCAAATCCTGACGATAGTTTTTACCATACAACTTTCTTCAGCCATGGCATTTTTCCTAAAACTAATCCTCAACGCCGCTATACGCAAACCCTGACTAGAGATATTTTGAGTAGCATTAACTCTGATACAAATGAGTTACAAGGTACCTTGGTTGTTGAAGGAGACGAAACCACTACAAAGCAACAACCACTAAGTAACATGTAGAGCAAAGAACATAGAGCCTTTTACCTCCCCTGCCGTATGGGTTACAGACAAGCAATAATTTTTTATTCTACTCTGCGGCAGCAATCTCATCACCATTTTGCTGAGCAAATAGGGCAACTCCTTTCTCAATGTCTGCCAAAATTTTGGGGATATGCTAACTGTCTCAATAAAGGAAAAAAACCGTTGCATCTTGTTGAGTTGCAGCCCTGATAGGTGACACTTTTCCTTCCCAGCGTTAAAAATATTTAACAAAAAAGTTTTTGTCAGTTTAGGATTCATTTTATTTTCCCGTACAAACTCAACTTCATAACCACATTTTTGTAGAAATCAGGTGCTTGAAAAGCATTGGTCACTAAATTGATATTGTTATAACCTTTTCCTCTGAAATGATTTTCCAATGCGGTTAACAATACCCTTCCATATCCTTGGCCGCGGATAGATTTATCTACCCAGAGGTCATCGATATAGATCTCGGCATAAACTGTAAATGCATTGAGAACACCAAATGCAAGCTCTTGCTCATCTAACAATAGAAAATAGAAACGATTGTAGTTGATTTCAATCCCATGCTCTGTCTCATACTCAAGAAATCCTTGCTCCATTCTCTTTTCTATATTTTCACTTAAAGTTTCAGTTAATTTTATTTGCAAGTTTTTCATGGTCAAATCTGCTGCAGAAATTACTTCATTAGAAAAGAAAATATTATCATCATTCACTGTCAGGAATGAGAATTTTATAATCAATCAACAAAATAAACTTGCTCGACCTGTTTTGATTGGGGATTATCGACGAATTGCAGATTAAAAGGATTTATTATGCTCAAGCAGGCGACAGTTCGTACTCCAGCAGACTACCCTCGTTAACGCCTAACCTCAGCCATTGAATTAGGTCAACCTGATTACCCTAATGCCTTAAAACAACATCAAAATTACACTGCAGTGCTTGCACATCGCCTCTCGTTTTCATTAGAGTTATACTATTCACTAAGCTATTACAATAGGCACAATTTTTAAGAACTTTCTAAAAAATTTAAGCGAATGATAAAATAAATAGAACCAGGTACTCCTAAAATAAATACTTTCGAATAGATCTCAGCAATCTTGAGTAACAACGTTTGAGGAAAAATGATGAGTCAAAAAGTTTTTGTAAACCGTATTTTAAATATGAAAAAAATCAAGCTTATTGGTTTAGATATGGACCATACTCTAGTTCGTTACAATACAAAAAATTTTGAAGAATTGGTTTTCAAACTTGTTATCGACAAACTGATCGAGAAAAAGCATTATCCGGAAATAATTAGGAACGTTACATTTAATTTTAATGATGCCATTCGCGGCCTCGTGATTGACAGTAAAAATGGCAATATATTAAAACTCAGCCGTTATGCAGCTATTCGTCATAGCCATCATGGAACCAGGCCAATCAGCTTTGCTGAGCAGAAAAAATTTATCGCAGTATTTACGTTGATTTAAATGATCCTAATTACATGGCAATTGACACCTCTTTTTCAATTGCTTTTTGTGTTTTATATGGCCAATTAATTGATCTTAAAGATAAACATCCGCAAGAATTTCCAAGTTATTCTACGATTGCTATCGATGTATTGAATTGTGTAGATACTGTTCATTCTGATGGCAGCTTGAAGACTTATATTAGTCAAAATCTTGATAAATATGTTCTCAAGGAAAAAGAGGTTGTGGAAGGACTTAAACGTCTTATTCGCCATGGGAAAAAATATTTATTCTGACTAATTCAGAATATCATTACACCAATCTCTTGCTAGAACATACGCTGGGCCCCTTCCTAAACAAAGGTGAAACCTGGCACGATCTGTTCGAATACATTATAACCTTAGCGAATAAACCACGTTTTTTTACGATAATCTGCGATTTTTATTGATCAATCCCTGTGATGGCAAAATGACTAATCTCAATGGAAAGATTGTCCCTGGTATCTATCAAGGGGGCTGTGCCACAAAGCTTACTGACGATCTGGAAATAAATGGTGATGAAATTCTCTATATAGGTGATCACATTTATGGAGATATACTGCGATTGAAAAAGGATTGTAATTGGCGTACAGCGCTTGTAGTTGAAGAGCTTGGTGAAGAAATAGATTCACACACCAAAGCTTTGCCAATAGAAAATAAGATCGTTGCTACTATGAATATAAAAAAGACCTTAGAGCAACGATACATCGACCTCCACACCCTAAGTATTGAGAGTGAATCAAAGCAATATGATGATGAGGTGGCTGAATTGCAAAAGAAAATTACAGCCCTTGATACTGATATCTCCAAACTGCTACAGGAGGAGCAAGCTTTCTATAATCCTAAATGGGGACGTGTCTTTCGTGCAGGAGCCGAAGAAAGTTATTTTGCCTACCAGGTAGATCGGTTTGCTTGTATCTACATGGAAAAACTTGCTGATTTACTCGCACAATCACCCATTACCTATTTCCGGGCAAATCGGCGGCCACTCGCCCATGATTTAGAGAACCAATGAGTTAGATAGGGTTAAGTAAGAAATATCATTAAATAATATTAGGCAACTAATTAGTTGCTTCTATAATTTTTTGCTAATTTTCTACTGGAGTTTCATTCGCTATGTCTTGTTGGCCGTCCGACAAAATCAGTTGATTGACCGCGTCCTGCAATGCTTTTAAATGCACTGGTTTACGCAATATTTGATTCATTCCCGATTGCAAACAGCTATCCTCTACTTCATTGACCTCTTGAGCGGTCAAACCCACAATAGGTAACGGCTTTTTATGCATTTCTTTTTCCCACTCACGAATGCAAGGAGTTAGAGCCTTACCTGTAGTGGCCTGTAAATTAACATCAGTAATGATTAGATCAAAATCATTTGTCTTTATTAATTCTAAAGCATGCTCGCCATCAACCGCTGAATAATATTGATATCCCGCCTTTTCAACAACAGTTTCAATAAGACGTAACGCGTTCATATTGTCTTCAACCAGGAGAATAAGGGGAACTCTCGCTTTTTTTGATTTGCAGCGATTACGCCTGGTACTTTAGATACGGTAGGAATGGAGGTTGTAATTTCATCCTCATCCCTTGCTATTTTCATCGTGAGAGTAAAATAAAAGGTCGAACCTTTGCCTAGTTCACTATTTAGACTTATTTCCCCACCTAATAAACCAACATATTTTTGTGCGATATGTAAGCCAACACCACAACCGCTATGCTTTCCTCTATAGGACGGATCGGCGCGAAAAAACGATCAAAAATTCTAACTTGTAATTCATCGGGAATACCAATACCAGTATCTATTATACTAAATCGAAGTTGGACATAATCACTTTCATTCGCAAGCACTCTTATTTTAATAGTGATACTACCTTTATCAGTGAATTTTATAGCATTTCCTAAAAGATTTAAGAAAACTCTATGCAGTTTCGTACCATCAGTAATGACGTGTTGTGGAACAGCTTCATCAATTTCAATATGCAATTGTATCTTTTTCATTTGCACCGTTGGTTGCACAAGCTGAGAAATATCCTGAATGTTTTTACGCAAATCAAACGATTCCTCCTGGACATCACTTTCTCTAATATTATCCGCTGAAACGATATCCAATACTCCCTTTAACAATTCAAGCAATTGCTCACCACTTTCGTTAATCCAACGTGCATACTGTTTTTGTTCGGAATCTTGAACTTGCTTCTCTAAAAGTTTCGACATCCCTACAATACCACTTAAAGGAGTATGGATATCGTGGCTCATATTGGCGATAAACTCTGTTTTAGCCTGGTTTGCAACTTCAGCATTTTCTTTTGCGCGACGCAAAGCAACTTCCATTTTTTTGCGTTCAGTAATATCCAGAGAAATACCTAATACACCCACAATTTCATTATTCTTATTACGTAAAGGAACTTTTTGTGAAATATAAATAGCCATGCCATTCGCCATGACAGCGTACTCTTCTGCTGTATGTGGTATTCCCGTTTCCATGACTAAGTTGTTGAGTTTATTTAACTCTTCAGCTTGATCTTTCCATGGCATATCAAAATTAGTTTTGCCAACAATATCTTTTCTTGACGACAACCGAGCATTCTTAGCTTGTAAATCATTACATCCCAAAAAATATTATTTCTATCTAGCCAATACACATGCCCGGGCATTAGTGCAATGATACTCTCATAATAATCATGAACACTTTGTAATTCATTTTTAAAATTTTGTTTTTCTTCTTCAATACAGGCCGTCAAACGATGAATTTCGTCATTTTTTCATCAATAATTTTTTGCAACGCTTTTATTTTTCGAAATCCATCCTCCACCTTTGATAATCATAATATTCAGAAGACCACATCATCATAACTTAACGATTATTTTCACAAAATTCCACGAATAAAGGGATACTTTGCATCTTTATTACCAATATCAATCTCTCCACTATAAAATCTCTACTCTTCTCTCTAGATAGTAGCAGAGATTATAACTTAATTACCAAGCACAAAGTGAGTTTTTTTATCATAATGAATCATATTATGCTACAATTAGATACCAAGCATGAGGGTGGAGCTTAAAGTACTTAATGTTATCCTAATAATCGCCAAGTATAATCAGCTAAATTTTAATCAAAGAAATCACCTTGATAGGTGGATGTATAAAACTCTGAAAGGAGCGTAAATGACAAAAAACTCGTTAAGGGTCCCAAAGACGGTAAACTTACCCAAACCAGTTTTGTCGGAAGCTCAAAAAGTCTCTTCTCATCATTAAAAACGACTAAAGATTTAGTTCTTCTCAGCATCGTAGGGAACGAGTTCTGTGCTGGTGAATACCTGCAAGGCATCGTTAAACAAGCTGTTGCAAACCATGAAGGCAATCTCGGCCCGGGAGAGCAAAGAGGTAAAACAACCTTTCTAATTGCAGATGAAGTTTATTGGCACAATTTAAAGAAACTAGACCCCGTAGATAATGATGTTACTTTTCTTAAAACCAAAGCGCTCCAACTCGGAGATAACTATTTTACCGATAATATAGCTGCTTTTTTAGAACCATTGGGCTTAACCCCTGAAAAATTTAATCAAGCGTGTGGGGATCTCACAGTTGACCAAAAAATTGATGTTATTAATCAATTAGCTGCGGATCAAGACAAAAATTTTGAACTAGTTCGCTGGCGTACTTGGGTTAACCAAGACAGCTCAAAGCAAATAGCCCAAATGATTCCTCTTTATGACTCCGTAGAAGGCCTCAAGGATAGTATTACTTCAACCGCAAATGACTTTGCTAGACGCCATCGCGACAGCGACGATGATACAAGCGAAAAACTGTGGAAACATCGCGCTAAAGCCTACCTCACCGAGGAATGCCCTTCTGTAATGTGGTTAGCTGCTTCTTTAGGGTATAACTTTGTTATTTATCCAGGTGAAATAATACCTTCTTTTAGAACAACAAGAGATTTCTTCGTTGTAGAAGAACATAAAGCAAGGATAGAAAATGGATTGAATATTAAAGAAGACTGCGCGCACTCTGAGTTTTGTATTCACGTTAAAGATCCCAGACGTTTAGTTAATTGGCTAGAAGTTCACTTCCGAAAAATCCGGCCTACTCCACTTAAAGCACCTGAAATGGGCGGATTCGAGAGAGGCTCAGAGCCAGAGCACACCACTACTTCACCTATGTCTACCCAAGCTCCTAGTGCAAGAATAGGTATTTTAGGAGGAGGCCCCCTTACCTTTTTCTCTCCATCCCCAGATAATGCTCCTACTTCAAACGACAACACCAAAGAATCTACGTTGAAATCGGAAGACGAATTTCTTTTGGAGAGAACTGGAAACGACCAAAACCCTACTGATGATGAAAGGATATCGAACGAACAAAAATGTTGATAAACTCTTTGGTTAATGGAGTCAATCAAGCGTTAGGACAAGAAGAACGCCAGGAGTCTCAAAAAGAGTCAACATCGAAAAACACTCAGGAACGCGATGCCTTTTCTGAGCTAACTGACATATTTCGTGGCATTACATTAGGCATTATGGACTCTAGAACAACCGATGAACAAACAAAATTAGCCATCCTGACAAAACTTGTTGAAACCATTGCTAGTAAGCATATACCGCAAGTTCAGCTCTCTCTTAACAAGCCCAGACAATCTTGCGAAGCCGCACCCACTATTGAGCCAGGTAAAATAATGCGAACATTCTAAGTGCCGTTCCAGAAGATATTATGGGCATCAAGGTTGCTATCTTATTGAATCATATCCACCTTTGATGCCTGTTTTCGAAAAAACGATTTGCCACAGCTGCATGACGCGCGAATTAAAACCACCGGCACAACATAATAAATAGTAATTCCACATACGAAAAAACGTTTCGTCATAGTTAGCCTTTATTAGTTGCCAATGTTGATTAAAGTTATTATGCCAAGCCATTAATGTCTTATAATAATCAACGCCAAAATTATGCCAATCCTCCATAACAAATAATTTCTCTGTCGCCTTACCAATTTGCGTAATCGAAGGTACCATACCATTAGGAAAAATGTACTTTGCAATCCAAGGCATTACTCGAGTCGTACTTTCATTGCCTCCTATGGTATGCAACAAGAATAACCCCTCATCGACTAAACAACGATGCACTATTTGCATATAATGACGGTAATTCATATATCCGACATGTTCAAACATACCAAGCGAGACGATACGATCAAATTTTTCATTCACATCCCGATAGTCTTGGAAACGTATATCTATTGGCAGATTTTTGCAGCGCTCTTTGGCCAACTCGTATTGTTGCTTTGAAATGGTTATGCCAACCACCTCCACGTCATATTTTCCGCTGCATATTTAGCCAAGGCTCCCCAACCACATCCAATATCGAGTAAACGCATACCTGGCTTAAGTAATAGCTTTCTGCAGGATAAATCTAGCTTGGCCAATTGTGCTTGTTCTAAAGTTTGCGCATTCTTCCAATAACCACAGGTATAATTCATATTGCTATCCAGCATAACTTTAAATAAATCGTTACCGAGATCATAATGTTTTCTTCCAACCTGCAAGGAGCGCCTTTTGGTTTGAAAGTTGAAAATCCTCGATAACAGTAATTTAAATGCAAGCCGGAAGTTTATTTTTATTTTATTTTCAATGTTCGCCTCAACAATGCGAGTAATTAACATATCAATACGGGGGCAATCCCACCATCCCTCCATATAAGCCTCGCCTAGACCCAAATCGGCATCATGCAATACACGAGCATAAAATTGCTCATTATGAATTTGCGGATCCCAAAGCGCGTGGCCATTAATAGTAATGCCAGCTAACTGCAGAAGCTCGGTAATCATTGTCCTGGCTACATTTTTTCATGAAAGCAATCCATTTAGTCCATATACTAGATTCGTAATCAAGAATTAAGCCAATTTGAGTCAAATTGAATTATTTAAAGGGTGTTTTTCGTATATATTACAAAAAAAAGAAATTAAAAAACAATGATTTTTATTGAGGAGCATAAAAGTGAAGAGTAGTATCCTTGTCACAGTTCGTCATAAAAAAGTGGACTCCTCTTGAGATGCTTCAGGCTTCTTAATACAGGTTAAGCTTGCACACCACATCTACAATCTGGCTTCCCTAATTCGTCTTGTTAGCCGGACAAGAAATACTACATCTTGCTTATAAAGATAACTCAATTTACCTCCAATGGCAAATTACCAATTGTTAAGTTATTGAAAATCCCTAAGCCAAATAAGACTAAAGGCGGCTTTTTAAGCCTCCTCCAATAATCAACGCAAAGCAATTCGCTCTACTCTTGGCACACATTCTATTATTGCTGCTCTGTTACAGAAATATTGCTACTAACACCATGTGCGTCTATCGTTGGTATATACATTGACTCAGCAAAGACAGGAGGTACCGCGTATTTCCCCATATTGGTAGCCTTAATGCGATAAACAAGTTCTTTAGCGCTCTGATCGACGTGCATAAAGAAAACAACCCGATCTTCACGGACATCAACATAATCCACGTTTTCAGAACTGACAGAATCTCTTATGACTTCAAAACCACCCGGCAACAGGTCAACTACAGCTACATTATTGAGATAACGGTCATCCAAGGCTCTCACTTGAATATGTACTTCTATATCAGAACCCAATGGTGTGCTATTGATAACCTTGCCAGTTAAATCACGATACTCTCGATAAACCTCCAAACCTTGCTTGTGAGCTTCTGTTGATGGATTTTTATCAAAACCAGCTTGGATTAGTTGATAAAAAAGGTTTGCCTACCTGGATTGTTGAAAGTAATTTTCTTTACCTGTTCATCCACATTGACTTTTTGATAAGTACTATCAAGACCAGTTAAGGTTTGCTGTTGATTGTTATTTAGAGTCTCGTTAATAGAAAAAGTTACATTATTATGAGTTTGGTTAGCTTGACCATAAGCACTCAATGCCAAACTTGTATAGCCTGACAAGATAGTATTGATTTCATCACTATTGATTGCTGTTACTAAGGCATCTATTAACTTATTACCCACACTCACTAAGCGCTCAGGAAAATGACGAGCCACCAAATACAAATATTGTGCATTAGCAATATTTTGGTCATAAAAATCGGTCGCATCCACTACATTTGCTTGCGCTTTATAGCCAGTAATCAATCGCTCAGCCTCAGAGGTACTTTTCAGTAATTGATAAGTTGCTGCCATATAAGCACTGATAATATCCTGCCGCCATACTTCTTTATGATTTTGCTCCAAATAAAATTGGAGGTTAGTTAAATAATTAGTGGTAACAATTTCATTACGCGTCAAAATATAAATAGCATATGCCTGAATACGTGCCACATCCAAATTGGTAGAGTTTTGCGCAGAAAAATCTTTTAGATAGGCAACCCCAGCGCTAAACATTTCATTAGGAACACTATACCCCTGTGCTCTGGCTTCTGTGAGAAAATGCATTGCATAGACGGTTGAGAAACTATTGCTATTATTCTCACCTAAGCCTGGCCAATAACTAAAAGCCCCACTCGACATTTGCCGCTGTCCTAGCATTTGAATAGTTGTCAACATTTTCTCGGTGATTACGCGGGCATCATTGGCAAACCAGGGTTGACCAGCCATCGCCAACAAAGGCATCGCTTTACTGGTTAATTGCTCCGTACATCCATAGGGAAAATCCTCTAAATAACGTTGTAAACCAAATACCAGAATTAAAGGACTACTGGAAATAGCCGCTTCCACTTTACGATATTCAGGATAAAGAGAACGCTCAAGAACAAAAGATTTACTCGCATTCTGAGAACTACCGCTGATTAAAGAAGTGGTAAAATGACTTGCAGGCCGTACACTTAGCGTAGCATCCATACTACTAAATTTATCTCCGATATTAGCAACCAGTGTCATTTTTGCAGAACCCAAAGAGGATTTTGCCCGCAATTTAAAACGAACGGTTTTCTCCTGGCCTTCACTAATTTCTAAAGATTCAGTAGCAGAACCTAATACTTCAAGTTCCGGTGTAGTGGTTAGTTGAACAGTAACATCAGCATTCGCACCAGAATTCTTCACGTTATTAGCAACACTAGCTGTCATTTCGAACTCATCGCCGGGTGTCACAAAAGTAGGTGCGTTTGGATTGATGACAAAATTACCACGAACCTCAGATTTCTTTTCTGCTGCACCTACTGAATCATTTGCAACAGCAACAGCCATTACTCTTAAAGTACCATTGAAATAATCAGGCATTTGATAAACCAGCTGCCGCGGCGTTGAATCGGTATCAACAATCCCTGACCAATAAGCAACGGGAAGATCTGTTTTACGTTTGAAAGGATTGAGGTTAGAAGTCAAAAGTTCTTCACCGCCGTCCCCTCCAACTGCAGAAAGTTCTCTCTCCATAATAAATTTCGGTAAAATCTGGTCAACTGTTTGTTGAGTAACGACCTCCAGAGCACGCTTTTGGAAAAAGAAAGCGAGTGGATCAGGTGTTTGGTATCTGCCTACTTGTAAAATGCCTTCATCAACAGCAAAAACGATAATTTTTCCAGGTTTATCACTTTTATATTCTATTGAGAAGGGCTCACCTGGACGTGCCAATGCGGGTGTATTTAAATCAATATGAACAGCATGTTTCTCATGATCAACCTTGAATGGAATGACACTGTAACTTAGAGGACTGATGAAAATATCCGGTGAATTCCAATCACGCACAAAAGCGACATTCACATAACCATTACCCTGAAAATTGCTGGGAATGCGAATTTTCTGTACTGAGCTGGTCGTGTCTGCTTTAAACCATTGGACTGCATAAACCTTATCTCTCTCGATAGTGATTAGGCCAGCACCCGTATAGGGGGCTGTAATTTGCAACTCTATATCTTCATCGGCTTTATATTCTTCTTTATTTAATTTAACGCTAAGCTCAGCATTTTTAGCCAAAGGTAATTGACTGGCACCCACAATACTAAATTTTAAACGACTCAATTCTGTATTGTTTTATCCAATATATTGATGGCAAAATCGCCGATCTGCTCAGTAGGTAAA
>NZ_CALJ01000214.1 GCF_000308315.1 Legionella tunisiensis
ATTACCAAGGCAGTCAAACAATAAAGAAACCATTTAGCTGAAAGCTCAAAGGAAAAATAAATGAGTACCAAGTATCTTTCAACTAAGAGCGCCGCTAGCTGCTTTGTAAAAGACGAAAAATGCTATGATAGTTTATTCGTATGAGGAATCAGCAAGATCTTAAAGGTATGTATCACTTACCAATTAATAAATTGCGTGCCGATACACCAGGATGCCAACAGGTAGTGCACTTCAATAATGCAGGGGCGGCGTTATCACCCAATCCTGTAATAACCGCGATGAAAGAACATCTTGATTTAGAAGCTACCACAGGCGGTTATGAAGCAGCAGCGCTTCATCTACCTCAAACCGAAAAACTATATACTAATGCCGCCCGCTTAATCCATTGTAAATCTCAAGAAATCGCCTTTGTCGATAATGCTACCCGAGCGTGGGAAATGGCTTTTTATAGCTTTCAATTTAACATGGGTGATCGTATTCTTACCGCATGTTGTGAGTACGCCAGTAATTACCTCGCATTCCTTCATATGACAAAACGAGTCGGTGTCAAGATTGAAGTTATCGCTAATGACCGTTATGGTCAACTTGATTTAGCGGATTTACAACAAAAGATAGATAAGCGAGTTAAATTAATAGCCATCACCCATGTACCAACCCAAGGCGGCCTTATTAATCCGATTGCTAAGGTAGGTAAAATCGCTAAACAGCACGGAATTCCCTATTTAGTGGATACCACACAATCCATTGGCCAAATGCCTATTGACGTCGAAGAAATTGGTTGTGATTTTTCTGTGCGCTAGTGGCCGTAAGTACTTGCGCGGCCCGCGCGGAACTGGTTTTTTATACGCTCGTGATTCAATCCTTTCCCAATACGCCCCCCTTTTATCGATCTGCATGCTGCTCGCTGGATTAGTGATAATGACTACCAACTACGCACAGATGCACGTCGTTTTGAAACCTGGGAACAAAACATTGCTGCTAAAATTGGTTTGGGTGTAGCCATTGAGTACGCGCTTGGACTTGGTATTGATGTTATTTGGCAAAGGATTCAATATCTCGCAACACGATTACGCCAACAATTAGCCACCCTACCGTCACTAGAATTGCGCGACCTCGGTCAACATCAATGTGGTATCGTTACGTTCACTTGTAAAAAATAACACCAGCTGTTATACAACAAGAATTAAACAAGCAAAAAATTAATGTCTCGGTTTCCCTGCAGGAATACGCTCGCCTGGATTTGGCGCAAAGAAATTTACCCGCTTTAGTCCGTGCATCCATTCATTATTACAACAATGAAGAAGAAATCGACCAATTTTGTAGTACCTTAGAAGCCTTGTTACAAGCGTGTTAATCGTTGCTTTTGATATTGACTCAACAACACTAAACTGTTGACTAAAAAGTTAAGAAAGCGGTCATAATCGGTACGATAATGAAGAAATGCCAGCGCGTAGTTAAAACAATATCCAATATAAAGATGGCCAGGTATTGATTGATAAGTATTGCAGTAGTGACAGCCAATAATCCTGCATAAAAACCGATGATTAACGATTCACTACTTTGGATCCAAATGAGCTGTCTCTGTCCCATGCCCAAGATTTTCAGAATTTGAGTTTCTTTCTGTTTTAAACCACTAAAAGACAACATGGCTAAGATCACAATGATTAAACCTGCTAAAGCACCAAAAAAGCCATAAAATTAATGGCCTTGCTCGTATTATCAAAGATAGAATGAATTTTATTTAATATATTTGCAATGTCGATGATAGTAATATTAGGAAATTGAGTAACAAGAGCATTTAACACTTTTTGCTGACTGCTTTTCAGATAAATACTGGCAATATACGTTTGTGGAAAATCGTTAAGGAGACCTGGCCTGAATAACATAAAAAATTAGGTGTAAATCCAGCCCAATCGACCGTACGAATACTAGTGACCTTGGTAGAAATAGTTGTTATTCCAATTCGAAAAGTCATAACATCCTGTAATTTTAAACCCAGCTGATTAGCCACTCCCTGCTCTATAGATACCCAATTTTCCGTTTTATCAGCTACTGACCAATATCCAGCTACAATTTTGTTATCTTGAGGTAATGCAGAAGTCCATGACAAGTTAATTTCTCGCTGCAATGCATTAATCTCTTTCATTTTTTCGCCAAACAATCGTTGCACTGGCTGACCATTAATAGCGATCAATCGTCCTCTAACCATAGGATAAAGATTGGAGGTCCTAATATCATTTTTCGCTAAAAATTGAGTTAATGCCTCAACTTGGTTAGGTTCAATATTAACAATAAAGTAATTAGCCGCAGTATCAGATAATTGCTGCTGCCAATTATGTATTAAATCGTTCCTAAGGATATATAAACTCAGGATTGCTGTTAAAGCCAAACCAATGCCGATCACTTGCAAAGAACTATTGGCAAGATTTCTCGCAATGTTCGCAAAACCAAAACGCCAATTAAGATGGATATAATGTTTAATCTTGATCAAATAATTAAAAATAAGCCATAAACTACCTGTAACTACCGCAATAAATCCCAAACAGGTATATAGGACACTTAGTGTGAGACGCCAGGAATGCGTATAAAAATAAGCAAGTCCAGCAAGCAATAAAAAAGCCAGGCCATAACCCAACCAGGTTTCAGTGGTCCAGGCCAATTTCTCTTTACGCAAAATAGTAGCTGCTGTCACATGACGCAGTTTTAAAATATTCATTAACGAAAAACATAACAAAACGACCATGCCAGTAGTAACACTTAACAAAGCCGGCTTTATGGTTAAATGCACCTTAAATTGTGGCAATAAGCCACTTAGCCATTGTTTCAATAAAGGCTGTAAAATATAGCCCAGAGAAACACCCAACAAGCAAGAGATAAATCCTAAAAAAGAATACTACCTAAATAAACACCAATAATCTGGCGTTGAGAGGCTCCAAAGCAGCGTAAAATTGCAACCTGCTGTGTATGACGCTGACTATAACGAAGACTAGCCATACTAATCGCCACACCAGCTAATACCAGGCTCATTAAAGTGCCTAAATTAAGATAATCCAAAGTACGTTGGATCGTTTGAGTAACAGAGAGATTTGAGGTTCCATCAGCTAACTCCTGCTGTTCTGTCAGTTTATCTTTTAAATAATATTTTAATTGTTCAATGCTATTTTTCTCACCGGTTAGTAGCCAGCGGTAAGCTAAATTACTACCTGGCTGAACAACCTTGGTTTTGAGAATATCAGCCTGATTCATCATGATTCTTGGCGAAATATTAAACCAATCTCCTGTCTGACCAGGCTCTTCTATCAACAATGCAACTACTGTAAAATCTGCTGCTCCAATAGTTAACCTCTCACCTACAGCGATATTTAACAAGGGCAGTAAACGAGGACTTAACCAAACTGTACCGTTTTCAGGTACACCATGTATGCTGTGTGTTTGTTCAGATAAGGTATTAGCAATTTTTAACTCCCCTAACAGGGGATAAGGAGCCTTGATCGACTTAATTTGGGCCAGTTGCAAATTATCGTTATGAGCTACCATACTTAAGAAAGTTAACGTAGTTGTTTGCTTCAATCCCAGCTCTTCAGCCTTGATAAACCACTGCGAAGAAATCGGCACACTACTTCTAACAACCAAATCTGCGCCTAGCATTTGTGAAGCTTCCTGCACTAATTGTTGATTCACCATTCCAGCAAAAATAGTTAATGCACTCACACAAGTAACAGCAATCACTAAAGCCAGGGACAAAAGAGTCAACTCACCACTCCGCCAATCCCGTAGCACTGACTGTACAGTTAAGGGTGTCTTCAACATATCAATTTTCCATCATCAAGAGGCCAATGCAGCTGACAACGCTTCGCTAGACTCTCATCATGCGTAACAATTACTAACGTTGTCTGATGTTGCTTGTTCAGATCAAAGAGTAAATCAGCTATTGTTTGCCCTGTTCTTTTATCCAAATTACCAGTAGGTTCATCGGCAAAAAGCACATCTGGAGCTGCAGCAAACGCTCTAGCAATAGCAACTCGCTGCTGTTCACCACCCGACAATTGGAGTGGATAATGTTCGCCTCGATGTCTTAAACCCACTTTACCAAGCCAATACATCGCCAAAGGTAAGGCCTCTTTTCGATGTTGAATCTCCAATGGCAACATAATATTTTCTAACGCAGTTAAGTTAGTAAGCAATTGAAAAGATTGAAAAATAAATCCAACGCGGTTAGCTCGCAATTTGGCTCGTTCATCTTCGCCCAAGCTTGTTATTTCTTGTGATCCATAATAGACCTGACCTGAGGTGGGAACATCTAAACCTGCCATAATATTTAATAAAGAAGTTTTGCCTGAACCAGATGCTCCAGTAATGGAAATAGTGGCTCCCGCTTGGATTTCTAAACTAATATCTTTCAAAATATGCAGATGACTAGAGCCACTCATTACTATAAAATTTATTTTATCCAAGCGAATGACAACATCCTGACTATTCATGAAATCCGCTATCCTAGCAATATTCCTATTAATTTTTATCATAGCACCAATGCATGCAAAAACGATTGTTGTGCTTGGTGATAGTTTGAGTGCAGGCTATGGTATCGATGAAGAAAAAGGCTGGGTTAGCTTACTCAATAAGGAATTACAAAATAATCATTATTCTTACCAGCTTGTTAATATCAGCACCAGTGGTGATACGACAAG
>NZ_CALJ01000213.1:0-3747 GCF_000308315.1 Legionella tunisiensis
CATCCATACCAGAAGCTAATTGAATCTTCACCCGGACATAATCATCTACTTCGTATTCATCCGCTTTACTTAACTCGGCCTCAGTCAAATCAAATACCATTCCCTCTATGCTGTCAGCCTTATTTTGTGTTGGTAATAAAATTTGATGCACAGATTGCCCACTCACTTCGATAACATAAGGATCGGTAATTTGCACATCTTTAAGCATATAACCTTGTAAACTATCTTTAGTTCCTTTTAGTAAACGTGAAAAAGTAGCCATTTGAACAGACTCCAATTGCAGGGTCCCATACGAAAAAAGCTTTTGCATCGCCGCCAAAATAATACCCCCCGTTCATTCATGACGGCGGATACTTTAGCATAGCGTGGCTTTAGCATCCAAACCCGAGAGTAGCCATTATTGAAGAGACGGAATTATCAGTCATTACATAAACTATTGTGAGTTGCCCACCAGACAAATTCATCTGAATCGACAACTTGGGGTGTAGCGCTTCTATGCCTTATTTACCCTGTGCTATGATAATTGCTGCCAAAAGATGACAGCATCGTTTCTAACTAATTATTTAGAGAACTATAAATTGACTCGTACTGAACGCCTGCTTGCCCTCTTACAAATTTTACGACGTAATCGATATCCAATACGTGGAGCAACCCTTGCTGAAGAATTAGGTATCAGTCTCCGTACTCTCTATCGTGATATTGTCACACTCCAGTTGCAAGGAGCCCAAATAGAAGGTGAGCCAGGACTTGGTTACCTTTTAAAACCTTGTTACATGCTCCCTCCTTTAATGTTTTCTGAAGAAGAAATTGAAGCGCTTGTTCTTGGCTCACGCTGGGTAGCAAAACGTGCCGATTCCAAACTGGGCGATGCTTCTCGTGATGCTATAGCAAAAATTGCGGCCGTATTACCTGCTGATTTACGCAATAAACTTGATGCTTCAGCGTTACTTATTGGACCAGGACAAGCTATTATGGGCGGGGATCAAGAACAAGCGCTTATTAGACAAGCTATACGTAATGAACGTAAACTTATAATTCGCTATAAAGATGTACAAGAAAACGAAACTGAACGGACAATCTGGCCTTTTGCAATGGGCTTTTTCGAACAAACGCGAATAGTCATAGCCTGGTGCGAATTACGCCAGCAATTTCGTCATTTCCGCATTGATAGAATGACTGCACTTAATCTCACCTCAATTCGTTATCAACGCCGCCGTCAAGCCCTTTTGAAGGAATGGCGAAGTCTAGAGAATATTCCTGACCAATAAATAAAAAGAGCGTTTACTGCTAGACCTCTTTCGGAACTTTACTGTATTGTAGTATTACTTCGTCGATATGGTGATCGAATCCCATGTACTGACATGTATACTCACTATAGCGAGTTTCAAAAGAACTCTACTGACAGGATTTGGCAGTAGCTCCCTTTAAGATAAACAAACCTGAATAACTTCAGGAAAAAGGCCTAAATGTTTTTAGGAAAAATATCTTTTTTAACAGGGAGACTCCTATGTTGGATCCTAATTTTATAATACTTTATGTCAACAAGCCCAGTATCAGTGCTGCCTTTTATACAAAATTATTGAATAAGCAACCTGTTGAATCTTCAACAAATTTCTTCATGTTTGTATTAAACTCAGGCGTTAAACTCGGTTTGTGGTCAAAAGATGATGTAAAACCAGCAGTAACAGCTGCAAGTGGCAGTAGTGAACTAGCTATCGCGGTGAATGATGATGAACGAGTCCGCACTTTGTATGATGAGTGGAAAAGCGAAGGCTTAAGCCTAATCCAACCACCAACTCAAATGGATTTCGGACTTAATTTCGTGGCTCTTGATCCAGATGGCCACCGTCTTCGTGTGTTTACACAGACTTATTGATAAACTGATTGCTCTCACAACTTGTTTGCGAGAGCAATCAATTGATTATAGTGCCTCTTGTTGTATGCCTCCAACAACCCAATCAGGATTATTGTTGAATTTGCGAAAATGCCAAATTTCATCTAACTGTGTTGGCTCACCATTTTCCTTAATAGTACCGGTAAAACGCACACTGGCCATCATTGAATCAACCTGGTTTGACACATCTAGCAACTGAGCATCCAAATCGATAACTTCTGTGGTATTAGGTTCATTACCACGCTCTTCAAGCTGCATTTTTATTTCAGCGAAAACTTCAGGTGCCGTAAAAGCCGTCAGATCTGTTATATTTTGTTGATCATAAGCTGCCTGTAAACGAATAAACTTAACTTTAGCGTCACGTAAAAATGATTCTGCTACGAATCCTGCCGGATAGGCAGAAGAACTACCTTGCGCTTGAAAATTGTTCTTAAAAGTATCAGCTGCCTGATTAAAGGGAGAAGCTTGCCTAAATGCATTCGATTGAGTCGATTGAAAACCAGGCTGCATCTTGCGGCGCAAAAAACCGACAAGAAAAAAGAGAATTGAGCCAACAATTAGCCAAGATAATAAGCCACTGCCCAAGCCATTACCCATAAATAGACTGGCTAATAACCCACCTGCCAATAAACCACCTAGAACCCCACCCCATTTACTTTTATTAGTAGCTCGCTGCCCGAATGATTTGTTTGTTTGTGCAGAATGGGAATTATATAAACTGCTGTGGGAGCGTTGCACTCCAAAACTTCGCCCACCACCAAAACGTTTAGCTGCAGCTTCATTTACTACTAAACCAAAGGTTAGCAATACAATTAAAAGACATGAAAATACACGACGCATTTTATTTACCTTTATTTTTTTAAGGAAGACCATTATAACTGAACGAAAACTAACTTGCCTGCATCAGTCAATAATTTTTCTGTTACTAAAATTTTAGAAATTAACGGCTTGATAGGGCAATTTTTACACCAAAACCAATAAAAAGCCCCCCTGTTAAGCGATCCAGGAATTGAATAACCTTAGGATTTTTTAAGCCCCGAGTCAGTGGCTGGCTTGCCAAAATCAACAAGGAAAACCAAAGTGTGCCAAGCAGCGCATGAATCAGAGCCAGTAAAAAAGTATAACCTGCCACAGGTATATCCTGAGGAATAAATTGCGGCAGAAAGGAAATATAAAAATACCCACTTTGGGATTTAAAAGATTTCCTAAAAATCCTTTCCATAGCCAACTAAAGTCACTTATTTCTTTTGTCGATTGTTCTAACCCAACCACACCGGAAAAATCAGTTCGTGGTCGTAACAGCAACTGCACCCCTAGCCAAGCAAGATAGAACGCCCCCATCCATTTGAGTAACTCGTAGGCCAATTGCGAAGTTGAAATAAGTGCCCCTAGGCCAAAAGAAACAGCTGCTCCCCAGGTTAAACAACCAATATTGACTCCAATTGCAGCAAACCCTGCTTTTTTGCTCCTTCCGCGGCAGACGTTCTCAAAACCAAGGCAGTATCTAGTCCCGGTAAAATAGTAAGGAGTCCGCCTGCGAGAACAAAAGCAATCAACGATTCAGTAATAGTCATAAGTATTCCAACATAAGGATTCCAAAATAGTTCGTCTTTATAATGGCAGTCAATTTTTTGCATACGCACAACAGCCATCTTAACCTGGAGAGTGGAAAATTTAAAATATATCTTATGAATTCTCAGAAACTATCAGTTGACCCGAGTTACCATTGGCTACGATATCAAAAAGAGAGGGGTTTGCATTGATATTACCAAGGCAGTCAAAACTCGTATAACTTCGTATAATGTATCGCTATACGAAGTTATTACGTTCCGCATTGATAGATGACTTGCACT
>NZ_CALJ01000212.1 GCF_000308315.1 Legionella tunisiensis
TTGCTTTGAATACCAGTGATATGGATGAAAAGAATTTAGCCCTACAGAAACTAATTGCCAGTGTTAACCGTAGCACTCATATTGTTCAACAGCTGCTTACCATGAGTAAATTGGTTCCAGAAGCAACTAATATCAACGATATTGATGAAGTCAATTTAGTTAAGATAACCCGTGAAGTTTTAGCGATGTTGGCGCCGAGTGCTGTAGAGAAGCAAATAGAGCTTGAGTTCGAACATGATGAACAGACACCTATTTTTGCAGGAAATCTTACAGCGCTTAGTATTCTTATTCGGAATTTAGTTGATAATGCGATCCGTTATTGTAAGGAGAATGGAAAAGTATCGGTTCGTGTTTATAGCAAAGAGCAGGAATTGGTTCTTGAGGTACGTGATAATGGCCCAGGAATACCGAGTGAATTACAAAATCGGGTCTTTGAACGTTTCTTCCGTGTTCTAGGAAATAAGAGTCCTGGTAGTGGTTTGGGCTTGGCTATTGTAAGGCAAATCACCGATCTACATGGTGGACGAGTAGAACTAGATTCTCCCACAGAAGGCACTGGCTTAATCGTGCGAGTCTATTTCCCCATTCCTCACGGCGCATCATCACAACAAGGTTAATATCCGGTTTTAAGCACCAAGGTAAAAGACTCGGATCATCTTAACTCATTCGAAATTATATATAATCAGCAATTAACTGTGTTGGCACAACAAAAGCATGATGGCAGAATTTTACAGTAGCTAATTACCATAAAATCAGCTTTTATCGGCTTGCTAATAGCTGCAAAGCTTGGCGAATCAATTGCTCGCAGGTTTTATTCCCATCATCAATTTTATTAATCACCTTAACTGCCTCCTGCTGCCTATATCCCAATGCTTCCAATGCATTAATAGCTTCATCCTGTTCACGGTTAACTGATAGTTTCTGTGATAATTGGTTAGAATCGATGCTGTTAAACTGCTTCACACTGTCTTTCATTTCAATCACCAAGCGCTCGGCCGTTTTTTACCGATACCCGGTAATTTAGTGAGAAATAAAGTATTCTGTTGCGTGATACATTGAATAAACTCAGCAGGCGTAATACTTGAAAGAATAGCCATGGCTAGTTTAGGGCCGACTCCATTTACTTTAATTAAAGCTCTAAATAACGCCCGCTCCTCTTTATCTAAAAAACCAAAAAGCAACAAAGCATCTTCACGAACTATTGTATGAATGTGTAAATTGATCGATCCACGCTGCGACTCAAGCTGAAAAAAGGTTTGCAATGAAGTTTCCACGTCATAGCCAACCCCATTCACATCAACAACCAGCTTACCTGGTTGGTGTTTATCAACCACCTGTCCACTTAGCCAACCTATCATCGCAAACGTCTCCTTGTGCTCTGCCGCAATGGTTGCAAAACCGATAATCCATGCCGCATGTGGCTGTGGCAAATTGCGATAGCCAACGCATCAGCAGCATCATTCTGAGGTGGGTTATTAAGCGTAAGCAAAGTCACGACCATATGTTTTACTTGTTCTTTCTGAGCAGCACCGTAACCCACTACCGCCTGCTTAATTTCACGAGCAGAATACTCACTCACATTAATTCGATGCGAAGCAGCAGCGACCATAGCAGCTCCTCTTGCGTGCCCCAGTTTTAACGCTGAACTGGGATTTTGATGCATAAAAACCTGCTCTATGGCAACCTCATCAGGAGCATACTCATCCATCAATTGGCAAATACCATTAAAAATTTGCAACAATTTTTGGCTCAATTCCCCTTCTGAGGTACGAATACAACCACTATCTACATAAAAATTTTGCGTTTCTCTTCTCGAATGATGCCATATCCAGTAATACGCGAACCAGGATCTATCCCCAAAATTATGCTCATCAGACTGATGTTTCAAAGAGTGACTCAGGGAATTCGGCATTACTATGAACCTCCTGCACGTCGTCCAAGTCTTCCAGCATATCAATTAGTTTGAGCAAGCTTTCCGCTGAGTCCTTATCCAAAGGAATCATTGTTTGAGCCCGCATCGTTAAATGAGATTGCTCAACATCATAACCTGACTGCTGAATCGCTGTTAATACAGTGTGGTACTTGTCTGCGGGAGTAATTATTTCAAGCTGTCCTTCGTCAATCACCACATCTTCCGCACCGGATTCTATTGCAATCTCCATTGCCTCTTCTTCAGGTTGTCCAGCAGCGAGAAGAATCTCACCTTGTTTATTAAACAGATAAGCCACTGAGCCATCCGTTCCCAGATTACCACCATGTTTGGTGAAAGCGTGTCTCACTTCGGAAACAGTACGATTTTTGTTGTCAGATAAACAATCAACCAATATCGCAACACCACCAGGACCATAGCCTTCATAACGCATTTCAATCATATTCTCGCCATCTAACCCACCTACACCACGCTTAATCGCGTTATCGATCGTATCGCGTTTCATATTGGCTTTTAGTGCTTTTGTGACTGCATCACGTAATCGTGGATTAGTTGCTTCGTCACCACCACCCGCTCGCGCAGCAACTGAAATTTCACGGATTAATTTAGTAAAAATTTTTCCGCGCTTTGCATCTTGTGCACCTTTGCGAAACTTAATATTAGCCCATTTGCTATGTCCAGCCATAAATACACCTCAATCAAATTCCTGTTCATCCTGAAAATAATGTCATTTCCTAAGATGAGTTTACTAAATAATAAAATTATACATCGTCAGTGACTTAAAAAGAACGGTGATTAGAGCAATCAGTATCGACATTTTTCACTTTTTCAAGCTATGCTAATGACGTTAAATTTACGAGGGAGATAAACGGTGTATTTAGCAGGATTTGGTAACCACCATCAAAGCGAAGCTGTACCAGGCGCTTTACCTAAAGAACAAAACTCCCCTCAACACTGTCAATTCGGCTTATATGCCGAACAATTAAGCGGCACTGCCTTTACAAGGCCAAGGCATGTGAATCTCCACAGCTGGCTTTATCGCACAATCCCATCTGTGGTTCATGAGGATTATCAACCTTATGAGCATGCCGCAACAGTTAATTACGCGAAACTACAAGCACCTAATCCCTTCCGCTGGTCACCTTTTGAAGCACCCACTGATAATAGAGATTTTGTTGATAGTTTATTCCACATTGCAGGGAATCACCCCACTAATGCTTACCTCTATCAATGTAGTCAATCAATGCAGACTCGCTATTTTAGTAATCATGATGGTGAAATGCTTCTAGTACCTTACTTAGGTGAAATAATACTTTATACGGAGTTTGGACGTCTTGCGATTGCTCCTGGGAAAATAGCTGTAATACCAAGAGGTGTAAAATTTAAGGTTGAACTAATATGCCCTTTAGCTTGTGGCTATCTTTGTGAAAATGCTGGCGCGCCACTGAGTTTACCACAATTAGGCCCCCTTGGGGCAAACAGCCTTGCTAATCCACGTCATTTTCTTTATCCACAAGCTTCTTATGAAAATTATAATGACGAAACCACCCTAATTTGTAAGTATCAACAACAATTTTGGATAGCAAAAAGCAATCACTCTCCACTTAATGTAGTGGCCTGGCATGGTAATTATGCCCCTTATATTTATGATCTGTCTTTGTTTAACACCATTAATACCGTTAGTTTTGATCACCCTGATCCCTCTATTTTTACTGTTTTAACCTCAGAAAGTGAAACCGTTGGTGTGGCTAATCTTGATTTTGTTATATTTCCCCCCCGATGGATGGTGGCAGAACATACTTTTAGACCGCCTTATTTTCATCGTAATATTATGAATGAATTCATGGGACTGATTCACGGCGAATACGACGCAAAAAAGAAGGATTTCTACCTGGGGGTATAAGTATTCATAATTGTATGACAGCGCATGGACCTGATTCAGAGACCTATCAAAAAACTATTCAAGAAGAGCTTGCCCCAACCCGTTATCAAAACACCCTGGCCTTCATGTTTGAAACAAAAACTCCTTGGTTGATCAGTAAAAAAGCGTTGACCCATCCAAGCAGACAATTAGATTACACAGCCTGTTGGCAAGGTTTGGGAGCCACCTCCAGCAATGTTCCTTAAACTGGGACTCCCATTCTGGCTTAAAATAAATCTTCCTGAGTTAAGCCTACGCGCTCTAAAAGCCCTCTCAAGGTTTTTAAAGCTTCAACCTGTATTTGTCTGACACGCTCTCGAGTTAAATCAATTTCCTTACCTACATCTTCAAGCGTTGCCTTTTCAAAACCACGTAGGCCAAAACGCCTAGCAATCACTTGCTGTTGGTTTTCCGTTAGTTTATCTAATAACGACTCAATATGGTTACGTAAATTTTCATCGGTCAAAAGCTCGGCCGGATTCATACTATTTTCATCAGCAATAGTATCGAGCAACGATTTATTTTCATCATAACCAATCGGCGTATCTACTGAAGCAACCTTATCATTTAAGCCAAGCAACTTTTCAACATCCTCAAGCGGTTTATCAACTCTTTCCGCAATCTCTTCCGCTGATGGCTCATGATCAAGTTGTTGTGTCAGTTGACGAGCTGCACGCAAATAAATATTCAGTTCTTTAACAACATGAATAGGTAAACGTATGGTGCGAGTTTGATTCATGATTGCACGCTCGATGGTTTGCCTAATCCACCAGGTAGCATAGGTCGAAAAACGAAACCCTCTATCAGGATCAAATTTCTCAACCGATTTCATCAAACCAAGATTTCCCTCCTCGATAAGATCAAGAAGTGGCAAACCACGATTCAAGTAGCGGCGCGCTATTTTAACTACCAGGCGCAAATTGGATTCAATCATTTTTTTACGGGCAGCTGCATCTCCCTTAAGGGCCAGCTTTGCATAATGAACTTCTTCTTCCGCCGAAAGTAAAGGAGAAAAACCGATTTCCCCTAAATAAATTTGCGTTGCATCCATCACTTTAGCAGCATGTCTGCCTCGTTGAAAACTAGGGAACGCCTCTTCATCGCTAAAATCAGGCAGTTCTTCAACATTTTCCGCGTTTTCAACCTCAACATCCGGGTCATCAGAGAGCAACGCACCATCAGGAGACTCTTCCCATTCCTCTTCGGGAGTTACATCTTCTTTTGTTGATTCGTCATCTGCTTGCATGATATCACCTATCGTGTTTATATCTTTTAAGAAAAAACACCATCTTCGCATTAAGCATGGTTATCAAAACCAATTTTTTGTTAACCTTTTTGCAGATAATTCAAAGGATTAACAGGCTTTCCTGCCTTTCTAATTTCAAAATGCACACCCCAAAATCGTCTATCTATTACTCCCATTTCGGCAATAATCTGACCAGCTTTAACTTGTTGGCCTTCACGAACCATATTCCGTAAATTATTGCCATAAGCAGTTAAAAATTGATTGTTATGTTTAATAATAATCAAATTTCCATAGCCAGAAAGGCCGCTTCCCGCATAAGCAACAACTCCACCAGATGAAGCTCTAATTTTCTCCCCTTTCGTTCCTGCAATATCTATGCCCTTTTTGCCTTGTTGCGGAATAAACTGAGTAGCAACTCGGCCATTCACAGGCCACAACCAAGATTGGTAACGAGCAGGTCTTGACCAGGTCGATTGATACGAAGGAGAAATAGGCCTAGCTGAAGGGATATTTCTTGCCGTATACACTGGCTTGGTGGTCCTAGCATGATAATAATGTCTTGCCGGAGTATGTGAAGTGCTCTCTAAGCGAATGATTTGACCTACACGCAAGGCATAAGGACTATGTAAATGGTTTAATGCGGCAAGCTGCCGGTAATCTTGGTCATAGCGAAAAGCGACTGCATAGAGCGTTTCACCCCGTAGTACTTTGTGAGTGGTTTGATTATGATTTTTGTGGTTGCCATTTTAACTCTACAACAGGCGCTAAATCAGGTCTTGAGCCACAAGCAGCAAGGAAAAAATCAATAAGAATACGCACAACTTGTACATATTTATTTTCTCAGAATAGCTATTTTATAAAAACAAGCCTTTATTAATATTAGCGCAGAAAATGCTCTTTGTTCATAATATTAACTCAGGTTCGTGCTCCCAATCTTTTTGTTAGTTCCATAACAACAAAAATTGCCAAGTCATGAGGTCCAACTAATCTCATCAATCAACGCAGATAATTGCTCAAACACTTTATAATGCGTCATATCAAGATGTAAAGGTGTAATAGAGACACAATTTTGATTAATCGCATAAAAATCTGTACCGGGACCTGCATCCGCTTCTAAACCAGGAGGACCAACCCAATAAATGGGACGGCCCCGTGGATCATATTCTTTAACAATGGGCTCAGCACCATGACGTGTTCCCAGGCGAGTCACTTCTATTCCTTTAATTTTATCCAATGGTAAATCCGGAATATTAACATTGAGGATAGTCTGAGACGGCAACATATTTGCCCGCATTTTCAACACTAATTGCCGAGCAATAGTTGCACCAGTATCATAGTACTGAATATTATCACCAACCATAGAAAAAGCGATGGCTGGTAAACCAAGATATCTCCCTTCCATCGCCGCAGCCACAGTCCCTGAATAAAGAATATCATCGCCGAGATTAGCACCCTCATTAATACCGGAAACCACGATGTCAGCATTTGGATCTAGAAAACCAGTAAGAGCTAAATGCACACAATCAGTCGGAGTACCTTCTACGCTATAATGCCCGTTGTCCAATTGTTTGACTCGCAAAGGTCTTGTCAAAGTCAATGAGTTACTTGCACCACTGCGGTTTCTTTCAGGTGCTACAACGACAACATCTCCAAGAGTTGACATTTCATTCGCTAAAGCACGAATTCCTGAGGCATGTACGCCATCATCATTACTTACTAAAATTCTCATTAATTAACTCTCTGGTGACTCTAACCATCTTACAATTGCCAAGCGTTCAGCCAAGCGCTGCTCATTGCCTTCAATTGTTTTTCTCAGTTCAGGCTGATTAGGGTTTTTCTCAAGCATATGACGCTGTTTTGCCAAATCTTGCTGTATAGACAATATTTGCTTACCAAACTCTTGGGGGTTAATTTGTATCTGGTAAACTAATTCATAAACAGAACTATTAATTGCAGCTAATTGCTCACAGCTTATCTGAGCGGGTCTTTTATTCGGGCACTCTTTAATTGCCTGCTGTAATGCTTGCGGATTCAAGCGATAATACTGTTCATTCCGGGTTGAACAAGCACCCAAAGCGATGGAAGCAGCACAAACCAAAATCCACAATTTTCTCATTACAACCTCTTGATGTTTCTACAAAGCTATCGATGTTATCATTTGTGAATAACTAACGCTATGCTAACGTGGGGTGTAACTATTCTTCGTTTTGGAGGCTAGAGACGATTTGCCTTTGTACTTATGAGCAGCTGTATTGCCATGTTTAGAGGTGAAAGTCCCATTTTTCCCCGATTTTATTACTTTGCCTTTGTATGCTAATTTTTCTTAATTGCCGCAGTAGCTGGGTTAAGACTTGCAGGTAAAGAATGGTTAGGCTCAAAATCATCGACCTCAACTCTCTCAATGCGTTTTTTAATTAGCTTCTCAATATCATGTAACTGCTTGAATTCATCAGCACAGACTAATGAAATAGCTTGACCTGATGCCCCAGCTCGGCCAGTACGCCCAATCCGATGCACATAATCCTCAGCAACCTGGGGTAAATCAAAATTAATTACTAGGGGTAATTGATCAATATCTATACCTCTGGCGGCAATATCTGTCGCCACCAAGATCGGTACTTTACCTGCTTTAAATTCATTCAACGCCTTCATACGTTGAGATTGACTTTTATTTCCATGAATTGCTAATGCTTTAATATTATCCTGTGCCAAAAGCTTTACCAACTTATTAGCACCATGCTTAGTACGAGAAAAAACCAGTGCTTGTTGCCATTTTTTGTCATGAATTAGATGACTGAGTAAAGCACTCTTGCGAGCTTTATCTACCGGATGCACCAGTTGTACAACTTTAGTGGCAGCTGTATTACGTGGCGCAACATCAATTTCAACTGGATTGACTAATAATTCCTTAGCTAATTTGCGAATTTCATCGGAAAAGGTTGCTGAAAATAGTAAGTTCTGGCGTGAACACGGTAAATAAGAAAGAATTTTCTTAATATCATGAATGAAGCCCATATCGAGCATCCGATCTGCTTCATCCAAAACCAAGGTCTCAAGTTGCTCGAAACGAATAGCATTTTGTTTATAAAGATCTAGTAAACGCCCAGGAGTCGCTACTAGGATTTCAACACCGGAACGCAATTTCATCATTTGTGGGTTAATTTTAACACCACCAAAAACAACGGCAGAACGTAAGCCTAGATGTTTACCATAGAGCATCACACTCTCATGGACCTGAGCTGCCAGCTCGCGAGTAGGGGTCAGTACTAAGGCCAGAGTGCAATTACTCCGTGCCCGCGTTTTTTGCGCCAAACGATGAAGAATGGGCAAAGTAAAACCAGCGGTTTTTCCCGTTCCTGTTTGCGCAGAAGCCAATAAATCATCTCCACGCAATACGGCGGGTATTGCCTGTGCCTGAATAGGAGACGGGGTTTCATAGCCTTGTTCACGGATTGCGCGCAGCAAAGGTTCGGCTAATTGCAAACTTGCAAAAGTCATAGGTATTTCCTCTCATGGTTAGACTACATCTCACCATGAAGCTCTACCCCCATTATGACCGATGTGTAAAGTAAGTACTTCCATGCACTCAAAAGTAAGCTATCCCGCTAAAAATATCATTCAAGTTTTAGATAAATCATGAATAAAGCCAGAGCATTTTATCACAGTTTGGAGTAAACCGCATTGTTGCATTGAATAAATGCCCTTGATTGGCTATTGTATGCACACTAAATTTTATTTGAAAAATAACTATGCTAGATTTCAAAATAGTGCGTGACGAGCAGACTGGCGAACAATTTATCGAAACTTCTATTTGCGGTAAACCCTTACTTACAATACCACAAATTAACAAGAGTACCGCTTTTACCCAAGAAGAACGACATGCTTTTGGGCTGTTAGGAAAACTACCGCATCGTGTTGAAACCCTTGATGAACAGGTAAAGCGCGCCTATTTACAATACTCAAGCTATACTTCGCGCTTGCAACAAAACATTTATCTGAATAATTTACATGATAAAAACCAAATACTGTTTTATAAGCTAATTAGCCGTCATTTGGGGGAAATGTTACCTACGATTTATACACCGATTGTTGGTACGGCTGTTAAACGCTTCAGCCATGAATATCGCCAACCACGAGGTTTATACATTGCCCACTCAGATAAGAACCAAATCGAAGACATTATCAACAACCGTTCTAACCCGGAAATTGATTTGATTGTTGTCACCGATGGCGAGGGCGTACTTGGTATTGGGGATCAGGGCATTGGTGGTATGGATATTCCGGTTGCCAAACTTATGGTTTATAGTCTTTGTGGTGGTATAGATCCCACCAGAACGTTGCCCGTTTTTTTGGATGTAGGTACAAACAATCAGGAATTACTTAATGATCCTCTTTATTTAGGCTGTCAGCATCCTCGTATTGGTACTGAGCAGTATGATGCCTTTATTCTTACCTTTGTGAATGCTATCCGTAAACATTTCCCTAATGCCTTTTTACATTGGGAAGATTTTGGTCGTGGAAATGCCCGACGTATTTTAGATAAATTTCAAAATGAGTTGTGTACCTTTAATGATGATATCCAAGGTACAGGAGCAGTCACCCTAGCAGCTTTACTGGCCGCTTGTGATGTTAGTGGCATCAAGCTTGAAGAGCATCGCATTGTTGTCTTTGGTGCAGGTTCCGCCGGAACAGGAATTAGTGATCAAATTGTCGACGCAATGGTAAGACGCGGCTTAAAGTTAGAAGAAGCTTATAAACGCTTTTGGCTAATTGATCGTCAAGGCCTTTTAATCGACAGCGATCTGGAACTCACTGAAGCACAAAAACCCTATGCACGCCAAGCAATTGAAATAGCGACTTGGGCAACTCAAGGCAAACAACAACTCTCTCTTACAGACACAGTGCGTCAAATTAAACCAACGATTCTTATTGGTTGTTCAGCGCAACCCGGTTCATTTTCACAAAATATCATTGAGATCATGTCAGATACTTGCGAAAGACCAATCATTTTCCCTCTTTCCAATCCAGATGAAAAATGCGAAGCACAACCTATTGATATTCTTGCCTGGAGCCAAGGTAAAGCGTTAATTGCTACGGGCACAGCCTTCCCGGCAGTTGAATATCAAAATCGTTTATTACAAATTGCTCAATGTAATAATGCGCTGGTATTCCCAGGGATCGGCCTGGGTATTTTAGCAATAAGGGCGTCAAGATTATCAAAAGGCATGATTTGGGCAGCTGCGGAAATTTTGAGCGAACATGCGCCAAGTAAAAAGACAGTTTTCTACCCCTTCTACCCTCTCTGGATGATGCTCAGACAGTAGCTAAACACATCGCCATTGCAGTTGCTAAAACGGCCATAGACGAAGGATTAGCCCAAATTAATCAGCAAGCTGATTTAGAAAATTTGATTCAAGAACTATTTTGGGAGCCGAGGTATTTGCCATTCAGGAAAATAAGTTAACTTGGTTAGAATAAAGAAATTTAGTCATCTGCTCCTATGCGTTAATAGGAGCAGTAACCAAATTTAGTTAGATAACTTAAAGTGTCGAGCGATGCGCATAAACCCAGGCATCCATACCAGAAGCTAA
>NZ_CALJ01000211.1 GCF_000308315.1 Legionella tunisiensis
GCACTCAAACTACAAAATAAAATTTGTTATTTTTATCTTGACATATAGCACGTTAAACGACAAAATCACGGCCTCTTGTGGCTATGTAGCTCAGCCGGTTAGAGCGCGGCACTCATAATGCTGAGGTCGGTGGTTCGAGTCCACCCATAGCCACCACCTTCATTCATATAGACTTACCTAATTGCAAATCTATGAAAGGTGATTAGTTTGCTTGTAAACAAGATTAACTCCCTGAATAATGAGGAAACGCCCTCTTTGCGAATAAGTAGGTTGCGCTCCAATCACTCCGAAAAAACGCTATTGTATCCTTCTAAATTTAGTTATGATGACAGTATCAATTATTCTATGGTTGTTTGATGCGAAAAATTGCGTTTTACGTAGTGGTTTTATGCTATTTAACCCTTGCTCATGCCGCTGACGTCAATATTAGAAAAGTTATCTATGAAGGCAACCCAGCCTACATGCTTGATGTAGGTGCTTTTGCGCATGAAAATAACGCCCTGCAGCTCAAATTTAAACTTGCATCTTTAACAAAACAGCCTGTCAGAATTGATTTATCACCTGATAAAAAATTATACTTTGTCAAAGTTGGCCCCCTGACTGATTACGATCTTGTTCAAACCATTCAAAAGCAAATACTTGCAGAAACACCGCTGCCCCAAATTAGCCTACCTCGACAACAAATTACTCTCCTACCTGCAGCAACTCCACTGGTTGCTGAAGAAAATAAAACTGAAGAAATTAAGCCGGAAGAAAAACTGCAATCTTCATTAGCTCAACTTAATACAAAACAAAAGTTATGGAATCTTAGAAATGCAGATATTCGTGCCGTTATTGCTGAAGTATCACGCGTTACAGGTAAAAATTTTGTAATCGACCCTCGCGTACAAGGCAAAATATCCATTGTCTCTAGTACGCCGATGTCTGATAAAGAGTTATATCAGGTATTCCTGTCTATCTTGCAAGTTTCTGGATATGCAGCCATACCAAGCGGAAATGTGATAAAAATTATCCCCAATATCGATGCCAAAACTCAATCACCGGATTTATTGAGTCAAATGCGCAATCCACCGCGGGGTGATGACATGATGGTAGAAGTTATACCGGTTCATTATGTTCCAGCTGAACAACTTGTTCCCGTACTCCGTCCACTCATGCCGCAATGGAGTAGTGTATCTGCTTATGCCCCATCTAATATGCTGATTTTATCCGGACGAGCCAGCAACATTAAACAACTGTCCCATATTATCAAACAAGTAGATAGTTCCTCCTCTAACGGCATTGACATGATACCTTTACGACATGCTCTGGCTATGGATGTTGCTAGTACTTTAAAAGATATTGTGAAAACACAACCAGGCAGCGGTCATAGCCAAACCATGTTAGCAGCCGACGATCGATCCAATGCTATTTTACTCAGTGGTAGTAAAACTGAACGCATTAGACTACGTCTGTTAATTGCTAAATTAGACCGGCAGAGTCCTAATGGCACCAATAGTAATACTCAGGTCGTATACTTGCATTATTTGCGCGCCGAAGATTTAGTGCCTATTTTGGCAGGTATTGCACAGGCCAATTTTAGTGGCAATGTTGGGACTACCATTGGGACAATTACCAGGCCTGAACTTGATAGCACTAACCCTGCTTCAAATCTGGTAAATAATTCTTCGAGTGGTAGCCAAAGCAGTATGTCTTCAGCTGCCAGTTCTCAAACAACCTATGGCAGTAATCCAGCTGCAACACCCAATACAAGTGGCGCTAGTACCCAAAACGAAGGAACGACCAAACCGACTGTGCAAATTATCGCAGAACCCAATACCAACTCTATAATTATCAATGCTCCGGCAAGCCTTATTCGGATTTTAAAATCAGTTATCAGTCAATTGGATATTCGTCCCGCACAGTTATTAATTGAAGCCTTGGTTGCCGAAGTTGATGAGAGTGATATCAATAATCTAGGTATAGAATGGGGATCAGACCAGCAGACGGGTAAGCCAAGTGATTTTAGGCCAGGCTTTGCTATTATCAACTCAAAAACATCTATTGATGATTTTCAAGCGCAAATTTATGCCCTGGCGCAACAACGCAAGGCAAATATTTTATCAACGCCTTCTGTTGTCGTATTGGATAATAGGCAAGCTAAAATCCTGGTAGGTAAACAGGTTTCTATCGCCACGACCACTTATCCCAATAATGCTGGCGGAACTACCACCGCAAGCCCTTATGTAACCTTTGATCGAGTTAACGTCGCATTACATCTGTATGTCAGACCACAGATTACCCGCGGAAATGGTATTCAACTGCAAATCGATCAAGGTAACGATACCCTTGATCCAGCCAGTACGACAAATACTGATAACCCTACTTTCAAAATTTCTAGTATCGTCACGTCAGTGCATGTAGAAAGTGGCGACATTGTCGTTCTTGGAGGCTTGACCCAGGACAGTTTAGGTAAAGATGACAATCGTATTCCTATTATTGGGGATATACCTGGGCTCGGACGCCTTTTCCAACACAATATCCGGAACCGTGAAAAGCGAGTGCTGATGGTCTTCATTAAACCAATTATTCTAAAAAGTGAAAACGATGCCGTACACATCTCTGGTACAAAGTATAATAATATACGCCAATATCAATTAGATTGGTTACGTAAAGAGGACTATAATGAGACAGATGATCAAATATTGTTGCCTCCTCTTAATCAGCCAGCAATTTTGCCGCGCCCTTTTGCTCCCCTACCTAGAGAAACCGTAGTCATGGGTAATGGCCATGGAAAATAATGATAAGCCCAAACGACTACCCTATCTTTTTGCAAAAAATCAAGGTGTTATCGCCACTATAGAAGAAGAAGGTAACGTTCTGATCTATTATTTAGCCGCTCCATCCTTACAAACTCTGGCCGAAATTAAACGACTTTTAGGCGGCAAGCTTGTCCTTAAAGAAGTTAATGAATCTGAGTTTCAACAACAGCTAGCCCATATTTATCAATCACAAGGCTCTATTCTTGACGCCGCGGAAGGCATGGAAGAAGATATGGATCTCTCACTTCTGGCCGGACAATTACCTATTAGTGAAGATCTGCTTGATAATCAGGATGATGCCCCTATAATCCGTTTACTCAATGCTTTGTTTACTCAGGCTATCAAACAAAAAGCCTCTGATATTCACATTGAAACCTATGAGAATCGTGTCCTGGTACGCAATCGTATCGATGGTGTTCTACACGAAGTATTAGAAATTCAGCGTGCCATTGCCCCCCTGGTCATATCAAGAGTTAAAGTGATGGCAAAATTGGATATTGCCGAAAAGCGCATTCCACAGGACGGCCGTATTGCACTGCGTATTGGTGGTCATAATATTGATGTTCGTGTATCCACACTTCCTTCCAATCACGGTGAGCGCATTGTTTTGCGGATTTTAGACAAGCAAACTGCACAATTGGACTTAAGTCTTTTAGGGATGCCCAAAACAACCATGACTATCATGCGGCAGATGATTGCGCAGCCGCATGGCATCATCTTAGTAACTGGCCCTACCGGTTCCGGTAAAACCACCTCACTCTATGCGATGCTAACGGAGCTTAACCAGGTTAGTCGCAATATCTTAACCATTGAAGACCCAATTGAATATGATCTACCCGGTGTAGGACAAACTCAAGTGAATACTAAAGTGCAAATGACCTTTGCTAAAGGCTTACGTGCAATTTTGCGCCAAGATCCTGATGTAGTCATGATTGGAGAAATCCGTGATCTTGAAACCGCTGAAATTGCCGTTCAGGCAAGCTTAACCGGCCATTTAGTTCTGTCAACCTTACATACTAACTCGGCCTTAGGAGCTTTAACTCGATTGCATGATATGGGAGTAGAATCATTTTTGTTATCATCAAGTATTGTCGGTTTGATTGCTCAGCGCTTAGTCAGAAAGCTGTGTCAACATTGCAAAAACCCCCCACAGTCTGAGAGATGATGAGATGGAATTGATGGGCATTCAAGCTGGAACCGACACCTCAAAAGTTTGCGAACCACTGGGCTGTGAGCATTGTAATCAATTAGGCTACCGCGGTCGGACAGGTATTTATGAATTAATCACCATCGATGAGATTTTACGGGGGGATGATTCACCGGAATGAAAGTCTGCAGATTATTGATAACTACCTTCGCCCTACCACACCCACTATACGTGAGGACGGATTCAAACGAGTTCTGGCTGGTGACACGTCACTGGCAGAAATTTTACGTGTCACTAGCCAACATTAACTAAATCCTTGCTTTAAGACAAGCGAATGCCGTCTGAAGACAGATCTTGCTCTACCTGCTCTGCATTCATATAAAGGTGAAGAATAGGTGATTTATCCAATTCAGCTTTTGCCAAAGGATCCGCCAATAATTTTTCCATCGAACGCCCTGTTTTGGCTAAAAGATCGTCCAACCACAGCAGTTTTTCCTCCAATTTCTGAAAAGAACCTTGCTCATCTATCTTCAGTAAGTAGTGATAACAAATAGCCTTTGCTATTTGCCGATTTTCCAACTGAAATCCTATACGAGTTTCCATTAGGGGATTAAAAATGTCCGGTGACGTCATAACTAAATTAAGTAAAAAATCAGGTTCATTACGTAAATGCTCAGCTAATTTTGTCGTAAACTCTCTTTCTCCCCTTTCCGCAATAAGAATTTCCACCTGAGCATGACCATCAAGCTCAGAAAAATCCTTATTCGCACGCGAAGAAAGCCAGCTAATGAAATCATTAGCTGGAACTTTTAGAGAAGCTGCAAATTGAAATTGAGGCCTATAACGAGAACGGGTAACCGGGAGATCCCAGTCGATGGATGAACCCTTTTCTTCAGCTAAAGCATTCATTTTTATCTTCACGACATACAGTTCTACTCCATAATTTACGATGACTGGCAGTGCCTGTTTTACAGCTGCAACCAATTCCTGTAATGAAATTGAAGGACCATTTCTGTAGTTATCTAAAGCATTTTTAATCTTTGTACGTCAGGATTGATGTATTTCCCTGTTTTTTGTCTGAAGTTCAAACATATACGCTAATGAGTTCTCTAGTTCCCCGAGTGGATCGCTCATTATCCCTCCTATTTGGGCTTCATAATTTAAAAGTAGTTCATAAATTATGATTTACCAAATAGGAAACAACATGTTTTATTTTCCTTATTAGATCAACAATTAAATAAAAGGTATAAAATAGGTTTTAATTGTTACTTTAGACATGCCATGACATGCCACTATTAATCTCATTTTCTTCTTCAGAATTTTGTACCGTAACAACTTGCGAACGAAGTTTAAGTTCTCCATTCACTTGACTAAAAATCCCTCTTCGTAGTGTTAATGTACTTTTTAGTACTTCTCTTATTTCCTCATGACTAATTGTTGTATCGATTATGTACTGATATTGCATAAATAATGTCGTTGTGATTCTATCCAACGCTTTAAAAATTTCTTCTTTTCTTCGCGGTGAGCTCAGAATAGCCAGAAACTCCGGTTCCCACAATACGCGTTGGGTAAAGCACCTTGCAAAAAATTACTTTCGTTTCTTTGAAGGATTTCGTGCAATCTGTTTGCTCTTTCTTCAGGTACATTACCCAAATCAAGATCGAAGATAAATCTTAGTTCTTTTAAGATCGCCTGATAAGTATTATGTTCACCCAAAAAATAAGAAGAAAAACAAAACTCCGGATCAAATCTGACTACCTGCAATACATTATCGCCTTGAATGACTCCGATATTACTGATATCAAAATCTCCTAAGAAATAACTGATAATCAAAGAAGTAATTAAATCAACGATAGGTTTATTTAAACCAAAAATTTCTTTTCTTGGGCAATAAAATTGACCTTTGTGCTTATTAGATAATATCTGTATTCATCCTCTTCATCTCTAATTGTTTCTCCAACAAAGTAAATTGGCTGTGCCTTTCCCATAAGCAAAGCAAATAGTTTACCACCACAAACTGCCAGTTCAGCAGATGTCTTTAAAGAATCTGCATGCAAACCGATTCCGTTGTAATAAAATTCTCCAACCGTGGAGAGAAAAAATCTGCGTTTCGTGACTAAATCTTCCAGTTCTCGACTATCGGTAGCAATGCCAATTAATGCGAATTGTTCGCCACGAACATAGATTACTTCATTTATCCAAGACTCTTGGCTCATACTAGAATCATCTGAATATGAATCAGAGTATGTGTCTGCGTCTTCATTCATCATTGAATGATTATTATTCGTCTCTTCTAATTTGGACCCTATATTGCAATATGAAGAATATAACCTTTCCTCTTCTAAACTATTTTTTCAGAAGGGGGATTATTAAACTGATACATTTATAATTCCAAAAACAATGGACAATATGCATTAATGCGATGCACTTATTATTCAAGGTAAACAGAAAATTATATCATATCTTTCCTGCGCTGTTTTGTATACATGAAAGAGGGCTGGCAAGTCATTTCACTTGTCGCCCGGTGAGAAGATTCTAGTCAGTACGAGACAAAGGATAGTTGCATCTCTTTATGGCTAACTCGCCTGCTCAAAAAATAGTAGAGAAATGCGATCGCTACTCCCCTCGTTTTCTCCATGTCGTACCATTTGCTCCATCCTCCAATTCAATTCCTTTATTTGCCAAGATGGCTCTAATTTCGTCAGCTCGTGCCCAGTTACGTGCTGCACGTGCTTCCAATCGCTCCTTAATCAGGGTCTCAATCTGATCTTTCTCATCATCTTGCAAGCCTGCCTGTAAAAAAGATTCTGGCTCAGCTTGAAGCAAACCTAATAAAGAAGCCAAATGTTTTAACGTAGCAGCTAGAGATAGTGAATTAGTCTTATTCAGTTCGTGACTTAACTGAAACAAAACTGCCAAGGCAACCGGTGTATTAAAATCATCATTCATGGCCTGGTTAAACTGCGCAACCCATTCATTATCGATTTCATGCTGGGCACTTAGTTCAACCTCTTTTAAAGATTGATAAAGTCTTGTCAACGCTTTACGAGCATTCTGTAAATTTTCTTCGGAGTAGTTTAATGAACTGCGATAGTGGCTACTTAGTAAAAAGTAGCGAATGACTTCGGGATGATGTTGGTGTAATACATCTTCAATCGTAAAGAAATTACCCACTGATTTCGCCATCTTCTCATTATTGACCTGTAGCATACCTACATGAAGCCAATAATTAGCGAAATTTTTACCACTTGCTGCCTCACTCTGAGCAATTTCATTTTCGTGATGAGGAAATTGTAAATCTAATCCCCCACCGTGAATATCAAATTGTTCACCCAATTCATGCATTGCCATTGCTGAACATTCAATATGCCAACCGGGACGCCCTTCTCCCCATGGAGACGACCAACTTGGCTCACCAGATTTTGCTTTTTCCACAAAACGAAATCCAGAGGCGAACGTTTTTCTTTTACTACCTCAATTCGAGCACCAGCCATTAGACCGTCCAAGTCTTTGTGGGATAATTTGCCATAATCTTTGAAAGAATCCACCTGATAACAAACATCACCGTTATCACTGACATAGGCATGCTCAGTATCAATTAATCGTTGGATTAATTTAATAATCGAATCAATATGTCCTGTCGCTCGTGGTTCTATATCAGGGGGCAGAATATTTAAGGCAAATGCATCATCATGCATTGCCTTGATGTACTCACTAGTTAACTCACTAATCGATACGCCGCGCTCATTAGCACGAATGATAATCTTGTCATCAATATCAGTAATGTTGCGTACATACGTCACTACATAACCTTGAGAACGTAAGAAACGAACAATGACATCAAAACAAACCATCGAGCGAGCATGGCCTAAATGACAGCGGTCATAAACCGTAATACCACAAACATACATCCCAATTTTACCTGGTTGCATCGGTTTAAATGGTTCTTTCGTTCGTGTAAGTGAATTATAAAGATTTAACATGCCAGCCCCTTAGCTCATTTTTCCCCAAGTATCTTTAAGGCCTACGACGCGATGAAACGCACTAACCTTGTCATCATTCAATTGATTGACGCAGTAATAGCCTAAGCGCTCAAATTGAAAAACTTCTTCTAAAGGCT
This sequence comes from Legionella tunisiensis, assembly GCF_000308315.1. Classification (GTDB taxonomy): domain Bacteria; phylum Pseudomonadota; class Gammaproteobacteria; order Legionellales; family Legionellaceae; genus Tatlockia; species Tatlockia tunisiensis. Next base: position 8,069 of record NZ_CALJ01000211.1, read on the forward strand.
GTTTAGCTAACGAAGGTTCGCAAAAAGCCTGTTGTACCTGCAAAGAATCATGATTGAGAAATTGCAGAAAAATCCTCTTCTCGCGCTGGATTGGCATCATTAAATAAACGATCAAATTGATAAACAGTGACTGGATGAGCTTGTTCACAGGATACCCAATGAATAACGCCTTTTACTTTCCGATCAGCCGGATTTTTTCCCAAAGTATCTTCATCGTAGGTACAGCGCAATTCACTAATATTACCTTGCGTATCATGAATTACTTCTGTGCAGCGGATCACATAGGCATGCCTTAGACGAACCTCAGCTCCGGGAGATAAACGGAAATATTTTTTCGGAGGATCTTCCATAAAATCACTCCGTTCAATATAAATCTCTTTACTAAAAGGCAAAATACGATTTCCTGCTTGTGGATCTTGCGGGTGAAATGGTGCTTCTAATTCTTCCACCTTGCCTTCTGGGTAGTTTTCAATTACCACCTTTAATGGCTCAAGTACACAGAGAGCACGTTTTGCTGTTTTATTTAATTCATCCCGTACACACTCTTCCAGCAAAGACATATCAATGACTGAATCACTCCGTGAAATACCAATGATTTCACAGAATTGCTTAAGAGCTGCCGGCGGATAGCCTCGTTTGCGCATACCACGCAATGTGGGTAAACGCGGATCATCCCAACCAGTAACAATTTTTTTCTCAACAAGCTCTCTGAGTTTACGTTTACTAGTAACTGTATGCGATAAATTGAGTCGGGCAAATTCAGTTTGTACTGGTTTTGCCGGAACTGGCAAATTATTTATAAACCAATCATAAAGAGGCCTATGATCCTGAAACTCCAACGTACATAAAGAATGAGTTATTTTTTCCAAAGCATCTGACAATGGATGAGCATAGTCATACATGGGATAGATGCACCAGTCATTCCCTGTACGCTGATGGTAAGCATGTCTTATCCGGTAAAGAACCGGATCCCTCATGTTGACATTACCTGCCTGCATATCGATACGTGCACGCAATACATGCGCCCCGTCGGCAAACTCACCCGCCTTCATTCTTGCAAACAAATCAAGGTTTTCAGCAATGGAGCGATTGCGGTAAGGACTTTCACGGCCAGGCTCTTGTAAAGTACCACGGTAAGCGCGAATTTCTTCCATGCTCAAACTATCGACATAAGCCTTACCCTGTTTAATTAGATCAACCGCGTAATCATACAATTGTTGATAATAGTCAGAAGAGTGGGTCATATCACACCATTTAAACCCTAACCACTTCACATCATCGATAATTGCATTAACAAACTCTTCTTCTTCCTTGATAGGATTCGTATCATCAAAACGTAAATAACATCGCCCCGCAAACTCTTCAGCCAAACCAAAATTCAAACAAATTGATTTAGCATGTCCAATATGTAAATAGCCATTAGGCTCTGGCGGAAAACGAGTTATAACATCTTGATGCTTACCACTGGCTAGCTCTTCTGAAATCAATTGTCTAATAAAATGAGGTCTTTTTTCACTATTTTCGTTCATAATCATCTTACTCGTTGTTATCCATCGCACGCCGCATCGCATTTATCAAAGAAGCGCCCGCAGCAGGCACATTATCGTTTGACTTATAGGCATTCAATAGTTGACTGATCAAAGCTGCTCCAACAACAACGCCGTCAGCAAATTGAGCAACTCCTGCTGCCATTGCAGCAGTTTTGATGCCAAATCCTACCATTAAGGGGAGATTGGTTTGTGACTTGCGTTGCTGATATTGCTCCCGAACAGACTGTAAATCAAAATTACTTGAACCTGTAACCCCTTTTAATGAAACATAATAAAGATAACCACTACCATAACGATTAATCATTTCCATGCGCTCATTTGAAGTAGTTGGCGAACATAAATAAATATTGTGTAAACCCTGCTCCAGCCAAAGTGGGGCAATTAAAGCGCTTTCTTCTGGTGGTAAATCAACCAGAATTGTCCCATCAACACCGACTTGCTTGGCCCGCTGGGCAAACTGCTCATAACCATATTGTTCTACAGGGTTAACATAACCCATCAATACGATTGGCGTCTGTTTATCCTGTTCGCGGAATTTTTCGATCATGGCTAATACATCGTCACAACTAATATCATAGCTCAAGGCACGTTCCATAGCAGCTTGAATAACAGGGCCTTCAGCCATAGGATCAGAAAAAGGAATACCTATTTCAAGTACATTAGCACCTGCTTTTACTAATTCATGCATTAAAGGCACCGTCAGATCAGGGTGTGGATCACCTGCTGTAATATACGGGCTTAACATTTTTTACCACTAGCCCGCAATTGCTCTAATGTTATATCAATTCGATTCATAGATTACCTTTAATTTTTATCCTGACTTACTACACTGATAAACCATCAATACTGGCGACTGTATGCATATCTTTATCACCACGACCAGACAAATTAACAATAATACACTGTTGCGCTGACATCGTTTTTGCGAGCTTCATGGCATAAGCTACTGCATGACTAGACTCTAAAGCAGGGATGATACCTTCTATTCTGGTTAGTGTGCGGAAAGCATCCAGAGCTTCATCATCATTAATTGCAACATATTCTACCCGTCCACTATCTTTTAGATAGGCATGCTCTGGCCCTACGCCGGGATAATCAAGTCCAGCGGATATTGAATAAGTGTCTTTTATTTGACCGTGTTCGTCACAAAGCAAATAGGTTCGATTGCCATGCAAAACACCGGGTTTTCCAGCAATTAGAGAAGCAGCATGTTCTCCTGTTTCAATACCTTTTCCACCCGCTTCTACTCCATAAATAGCGACAGATTCATCGTTTAGAAAAGGATAAAACAATCCCATAGCATTAGAGCCTCCGCCAACACAGGCAACAAGAGCATTAGGCAATTGCCCTGTTTTTTCTAAAATTTGCGCTCTTGCTTCTTCACCGATTATTGCTTGGAAATCTCTTACCATCTGCGGGTAAGGATGAGGACCTGCTACCGTACCGATAATATAGAACGTATCATCTATATTAGAGACCCAATCACGCATCGCTTCATTAAGAGCGTCTTTTAACGTTTTTGAGCCGGCAGTTACTGGCACAACCTCGGCTCCCAACAATTTCATTCTATAGACGTTACTTGCCTGGCGTTTAATATCCTCTGAGCCCATATAAACAACGCATTTCAGACCAAGTTTAGCAGCCACGGTTGCAGATGCCACCCCGTGCTGACCTGCACCAGTTTCGGCAATAATCCGGGTTTTCCCCATACGTTTGGCAAGCAAAGCTTGCCCAACTGTATTGTTAATCTTATGTGCGCCTGTGTGATTTAAATCTTCACGCTTTAGATAGATTTTTGCGCCTCCCATTTTTAAACTTAAGCGCTCAGCATAATAAAGCGGTGTCGGACGCCCTACATAATCCCGTAATTCAGATCTTAATTCCGCTAAAAATTTTGCATCTTGTCGATAATGTTCATAAGCTTTTTGTAATTGCTCCAATGCATGCACTAATGTATCAGCTACAAACATTCCACCATAAGGCCCAAAATGACCACGATTGTCTGGAAGCTCTTTTTCAATCATTTTTTACCCCATAATGCATTAACAAATTGGCTCATTTTATCGCGATCCTTGACCCCCGCTGATATCTCAACTCCACTGCAAACATCAACTGCATAAGGTGAATGCAAGTTTACAGCTTGCACAACGTTAGTTGGATTGAGGCCACCCGCTAAAATCATTGGCTTCTGTAGATTTTTCGGAATTAACTTCCAATCAAATACTTCTCCAGTACCACCATGTTGTAGCGATGGTGTATCTAAAAGAATAGCAGCCGCATTCTTATGCTGGGCAACCCAATGCTCAATGGCCTGTGTAGATGTTGCCTGGATAGCCTTAATATACGGTTTTTGAATTGACTACAAAATTCCGGAGATTCTTCACCATGAAATTGTAACCATTGAATCGGTAAGTCGCTGATAATCTCATCAACTTGCGCCGAGGTAGGATTTACTAATACTGCAACAACATCTACGAAAACCGGGCTCTTAGCTAACAATTTTTTTGCTTGCGTCATTGAAATACAGCGGGCACTTTTAGAATAAAAATTAAACCAATGGCATCAACGCCCAAAGCAATAGCCTGTGCTATATCCCGCTCCTGAGTCATTCCACAGATTTTAATTCTCACCCTATCCTGAATCAATTAACGCTCCCACAAAAACAAAGGTCCAGGATTTCCTTCGATTACCCCGAATTCTTTGGGGTAACTAACTGCAACCAGATATAACCCATAAGGTGGTGCCGTTTCAGCACCAAGACGCCGATCTTTTGCCTGTAGGACTTCGTTTACCCAAGGAATTGGTCTTTTTCCTGAACCAACAGCAATTAAAACACCCGCTATATTCCTCACCATATGGTGCAAAAAGGCATTTGCAGTAATATCAATCATTACCAAATCACCATTACGCTGTACCTGTAAATGATGAACATTACGCATTGGTGTCTTGGATTGACATTCTACAGAGCGGAAAGAAGTATAATCATTTTCGCCAATCAAGTGTTGACCAGCGTCCTGCATCGCTCGGTGATCAAGTTGACGATACTGCCAAGTCACACTACTGCGCATAAGCGCTGGTCGAATCGGTGAATTATAAATAATGTACCGATACCGTCGTGATAGCGCAGAATAACGAGCATGAAAATCCTCGGGCATTTCTCGTCCCCATTTCACACACACATCTTTGGGGAGAAAAGAATTTGCACCATGAATCCAAGAGCGGATAGTTCTCTCTTTTTCACAATCAAAATGAATAATCTGGTTGGTAGCATGCACACCAGTATCAGTTCTACCCGCACAGACAATACCGATTTCTTGATCGGCCACCTTAGCTAAAGCCTGTTCTAATACCAATTGCACCGTGCGCAGGCCTGTTTGCGCTTGCCAGCCATGATACTGGCTACCATCGTATTCAACCCCTAAGGCAATACGCATTCGCTTTTCCCGCTGAAAAACGGCCAATGTATAACACCGGAACACATTTGTCTAGGGTATGTGTAAGTCTTAGAGCTCGTTAGATTAATTCTACTAAAAATGAACACTGGCGGTCATTTTCTGTGCAGCAATGCTCATCAATAACAGTCATTGTCCTATTATTAACAAACTCTCATCAAGCTGGGATCATTGCATAAGAGGTCTTGCTATTTCATAATGCCATTCAAACTTATTCTTATTGCATAATATGACCGCATCTCTATTAGACGGCAAATTAGTTGCTGCACAATATAAAAGGGAAATTAAAGCGCTTGTACAGGCCAGGCAAACAAAGGGATTGCGTGCCCCTGGACTAGCGGTAGTTCTAGTAGGAGATGACCCGGCTTCTGGTATTTATGTTGCCAATAAGCGTAAGGCTTGCTTGGAAGTAGGTATCAATTCTTATGCCTATGATTTGCCAGAAAACACTACTGAAACTGCATTGCTTAATTTAATTGAAGAATTAAATCAATCTCCCGAAGTAGATGGCATTTTAGTACAATTACCTTTACCAGAAGGAATCGATAGCAACAAAATTATAGAGTGTATTAATCCCGCAAAAGATGTCGATGGCTTCCATCCCTATAATGTTGGTCGTCTTGCCCAACGCAATCCACTGCTGAGGCCTTGTACGCCCTATGGCATTATTAATTTACTGAAGTTTTACCGAATTCCTCTTTCCGGCAAACATACCGTTGTCATTGGTGCATCCAACATCGTAGGCCGTCCAATGGCCATGGAATTTCTCTTGGCTGGTGCTACTGTAACTATTTGTCATCGTTTTACCCAACATTTGGAACAGTACGTAAAAATAGCAGATTTAATAGTGGTTGCCGCAGGTGTTCTTGATGTTATAAACGTGGATTGGTTGAATGCCCAACAAGTAATTATCGATGTGGGTATTCATCGCTTAGCTGATAACACAATCCGTGGCGATGTGGATTTTAAACGCGCTAAAGACAAAGTCGCCTGGATAACACCCGTTCCTGGCGGAGTAGGTCCTATGACAATTACTACCTTATTACAAAATACCGTTAATGCAGCTAATCAACTCAATCATATAAGCTAGACTTATGATTGAGGGTTTTAGCTGAGTAATCAACGTTCGATATCATCCCAATCGAAATCTGAATCCCATTCTTCTTCAAGCTCTTCTCTTAACCGTTTGCGTTCCAGTTTTTCCTCCAGCATTTTACGCACTCGCTTTTTATGACTTAATTGATCTACGTCTTCTTCATCATAAGAATATTCTGTAAAAGAGTAATTCTCATCATCATATTCTCTTGGCAAACTCATAACAGCCTCCATTTTGGCCTCTTGTCACCCTAAGTATAGTGCAAAATAGTTAGAGTAATTTTTACCAATAAAGACTTAGATTATAAAATCGAAAACTGGCAATATTAAGATAAATTGCTTTTTGGAAATTCAATGAAATCAGCAAAATTACAACCAGGCAAGCCAAATCTCTTAAATGCTGTATTACCCTTGTACTGAGTGATATTTTTGGCTTTGTTGGTTATAGTTTAATGATTACTGTATTCACACCAATGCCTTGGCTTGTTTCGCTGCTATCCCATGTATTTAGTTGATGAACTTCATGTGCAATTGGGGCAGCTTTCACAATTTATAGCTTGGATTACGGTCCCAATCATCTTGAGCAATCTCTGGCTAACCGTTTTTTGTCCCAACGTTATAGGACCAAAAATATCACTATTGTTTCTGCTGCATTCACCGGTTTTTTCATGATCATTATTGCCAATACTATCAACGCGCTATGGGTAATTCTCTTTTTAACCTCCCTGGCTTTAGCTATTTGCCTTCCAGCTGGTGCAACCTTGTTATCAGTATCAACAGCAAATAATGAACAAGGCAAAGCAATAGGAAACAACCAATCTCTACAGGTATCAGCTGAATCGTTATCAGGTGTTTTGGGCAGTTTACTCGCAGCGATTATGATTAAATTATCCTGATATTGCTGGCAGTTATTGCCTTTTTAGGTGCATACTATTGTTTTTTAACAGAAGCATTAGGCGAGTAACGTATGGATACAATAATAATGATTCATTGCTCGTTATAGTCAAAGCTAAAATAGCTAGCGCTGAAAAAGTCATCAAGGATTGGATTAGCGATCGCATAAAGCTATACTTCAGCATCTTCTTTTATTTAAGTTTCCTTTATGCTGAGTTATCAACATGGGTATCATGCCGGCAATTTTGCTGATGTCGTCAAACATTTAACCTTAACTCGTCTTATCAATTATATGATTGGTAAGGAAAAACCGATTTTTTATTTGGAAACCCATTCGGGACGAGGGATGTATGATTTACATGACAACCAGGCTGCTAAAACAGGTGAGTATCTTCAGGGTATTCATTTAGTATGGGAGCATAAAAAACAATTATCCTCCCTATTCACTCCCTATTTACAAGCTATTGACAAGATTAATCAACTTAATACATTACGCTTCTATCCTGGCTCACCATGTCTTGCTATTGAGCTTTTACGTCCCCAAGATAGATTATTTTGTTGCGAATTGCATCCTCGAGAATTCGAGTATTTAGAATCCTTACCCCATTATGGCAAACGGGTATTTTTCAGCCATGAAGATGGGGTAGCAAGTCTTCATGCCTTACTTCCACCCGTAGAACGCCGTGGCTTAATTTTTATTGATCCTTCTTATGAGGTTAAAACAGATTATAAGCAAATACCTCAGCTCCTAAAATCGGCTTATCGTCGTTTTCTACCGGTGTCTTTTGCCTTTGGTATCCCATCGTAGACAAACGACTACACGAACAGTTATTGCGAGGATTAAAAGCAATCGAAGCAAGCTGTTCATTGCATCTTGAGTTTTACTTAACAAATGCTATGCAATCAGGTATGACAGGTTGCGGTTTATGGATTATTAATCCTCCTTACGTTCTCGCTGAAGAAATGAAAGTTATCCTGCAGCAATTACGTGAATTTTTTAATCCGGGTGTTTCTTCGTTTAGCATTGAAAGTTGAGTTATTTACTCTAGACTAAACATAGAGTGAAAAGGAGTTTGCAATGACAATCCTACCTATTCCAGCTTTTAACGATAATTATATCTGGCTGCTAGTGAATGAAGAAGAGAAAACAGCCATTTGTGTCGATCCTGGTGACGCTAAACCAGTCTTAACATTCCTAACACAAGAAGAACTTAAACTGAAGGCTATTTTATTAACTCATCATCACTATGATCATACCGATGGCGTGAGCGAGCTTATCAATAGCTATCCTGGAATCGCCATCTATGGTCCTAAAGACCCTCGCATACCGCAAGTGAATCATATCCTGCAAGACGGTGATGTTTTGACTCTCCCTCCCTATCATTTCCAAGTCTTAAATACTCCCGGCCATACAGCGACCCATATCAGTCTATACGAACCAGAATATGGTTGGTTATTTTGCGGTGATACACTATTTTCTGCTGGTTGTGGTCGTGTATTTGACGGGACTATAGAAGATTTATTTGCTTCACTGCAAAAACTCAAAGCCTTACCAGATACAACGCAGATTTATTGTGCTCACGAATATACACGCCGTAATCTTCATTTTGCAGCAACTGTAGAACCAGACAACTTAGCTATTCGCCAACATGCACATCGGTTAATGGCAAAAGAAAATCAACGTTCTTTACCTTCCAATATTGCTCTCGAAAAAGAAATCAACCCTTTTTTCCGTACTCACCTGCAGAGTATGCAAAATTATATGGCGCTTAAAGGCAATAAAAATACCGATTCTTTGTCAGTATTTAAACAATTAAGAGCCGATAAAGACAACTTTTCTTAACAATTAGAGTTAATTTAAACCTTTTAGTTTTATGTCAGAACAAAAAGGGTTTCTTGCTGGAATTTTATTTAGTACACTGTCCAGCCATTAATTCATAATAGGCTGTCACATTGAAGTTTAGACCAATGAAGTTTAGACCAATTAATCTTTTTAGGTGTTTCTTTTTACTAACCAGTGCTTATCTGTTTTCTAATACTGTTTATGCGGCACCCAATGTCTGGGATGTATTGCGCAATCAATTCGCCTTAAACCATGAAGTATCGCAACCTGAAGTGCAAACACAATTACGTTGGCTGGTTTCACATCCAAGCTATCTGCAAAAACTGGCTCAGTCAGAACCTTATATCTATCATATTGTTACTGAAATTAAAAAAAGAAGAATGCCTGGTGAAATTGCCTTATTACCCATGATTGAGAGTGCTTACGATCCATTTGCCTACTCAGGGGCTGGAGCTGCAGGCCTCTGGCAATTAATGCCAGGTACAGGGAATAATCTCGGTCTTAAACAGGACTGGTGGTTTGATGGTCGCCGTAGTATTCGTCCTTCAACCGATGCAGCTCTCAATTACCTAACCTATCTCAATAAATACTTTAACGGTAATTGGATACTTGCTATTGCAGCCTACGATTCTGGTGAAGGAACCGTTTCCCGTGCTATCAAAAACAGTCGTCAATACTCGCGAAACATTAGCTTCTGGACTTTACCCGTTCCACAAGAAACGAAAGCCTATGTACCTCGCTTGCTTGCCCTCGCTGAGATCATTAAATACCCACAGCGTTACCGCGTAACACTGCCTGACATTCCTCATGTTCCCTATTTTGAAGAAGTGAATATCGGGAGCCAAATTGATCTGAATCATGCAGCGAAACTCGCAGGTATTTCTTACAAAGATTTAATTAAGTTAAATCCTGGATTTAATCGTTGGACAACAGCACCTTATAAGCCTTTCAAACTTCTTATTCCAGCCGATAAAGTAGCTCATTTTAATCGTAATCTAGCCAATGTTCCGGAGGAAAGCGAGTCAGCTGGACGCGACATCAAGTGCGCTCAGGTGATACTTTAGGTTCTATTGCTCGTCGATATTTCACTACTGTCAAATTAATTCGAGAACTTAATCAGCTAAAATCAGATAAATTAAAATTGGGGCAATCTGTGTTAATACCCAGTACAAAGAACACAACGGTTGCTGCAGCGAAAAAGCCTGTGGCCACAACCACTGACCAACCAGCAACGGCACAAAGCTATAAAGTTCTCCATATTGTTCAAGCAAGCGATACCTACCAATCATTAGAGAAAAATATAATGTTTCAGCAGCTAATATTCGGCTTTGGAACCATATTAAAGGGAAACAACCATTAAAAACTGGCTCACAATTAACAATATGGAAAACTACAGTAAAATATGGTGTTTACATTGTTAAAGCAGGCGATAATTTGAGTAGTATTGCGAAACGTAACAACACCACAGTTGCAGTCTTAACCAGATTAAATCCTTCGATCAACAAAAAACTACTACGCCCCGGGCAAAAACTGGTAATTGGCTGATTTTTCAATTACGAAAAAAGAATAAGCATGTTTAATAGAATAAACATGTTTAATAGCCTGGATAATTCACTTTATCTTTATCCAGTTTATTAAACCTAGGCAAGTGTAGATTAGCACCAGAGCTAAACCTGCCTCTAAAGCAAGTTAATTATAAATAAATACAACTACATTACAGTTGCATGAGAGTTACAAATCCTGTGTTATACTTATTGAAATGTTGGAAATTAACAAAAAACCATGAAATTACTCTTTGATTTTTTCCCGATTTTGATTTTTTTATTAGTTATAAATTATTCGGAATTTATAATGCTACTGCTATCGCGATGGGGGCAGCACTCATTCAGGTTGCTTTTTATCGACTGAAACATCAGCGTTATGAAAAAATGCACCTAATCAGTTTAGCACTTATTTTTGTTTTAGGTGGTGCAACTTTATTTTTCCATAATCCATGGTTTATAAAATGGAAGCCAACTGGCATTTATTGGCTAACCTCCTTAGTGTTTTTGGGCACCTCCTTTATTGGCAGCAAACCGCTTATTCAAAAAATGATGGATGGAAATATTAGCTTACCGCAAAAAATCTGGTATCGTTTAAATTATGCATGGGCTGTATTTTTATTGTAATGGGTGGCTTAAATCTTTATGTTGCCTACTTTTATAGCACAGATATTTGGGTTAACTTTAAACTATTCGGTGGCGCAGGATTCACTCTTATTTTTGTTTTTTGCAAGCAATTTACTTGACCAGGCATTTAATAGAACAACAACCCTCAGGCGATTCCCATTAAGGGCATGCCTTAACATTAGGAGCGGCAATGAGATTGCTACTTGTTGAAGACGATGAATTACTTGGGGATGCGGTTAAAGCCGGCTTAACTCAATTTGGCTATATTGTAGATTGGTTAAAGATGGAGAAGCTGCTCGCGCTGCTGTCAATCTGAATCCTTTGAGTTAATTATTTTGGATCTGGGCTTACCCAGACTGTCTGGACTCGCTTTCT
>NZ_CALJ01000210.1 GCF_000308315.1 Legionella tunisiensis
GTATTTTACATAATCAACAAATCCTGGTAGGCGATCTCTGATTTCCTTTGGAATAGTGCCTATTGCAACACCAGCCTCTTCAACTCCATTTAAAAATTGTATCCAATCGTTACCATCCCAAGTCGAAACTTGTCCTAATGACGATCCAGCCTTACCTGCTGACTGAGATAGTTCCTGCATGGGTTTGTACAGGGAGTTGACACAGAGGGTAGATAACGAAGTAAATTCAATACCCATTGTACTAAAGATTGCCTTACGTGCACTGGACTGTATTTTGCGTGCATTTTCCCGTGCTTCGCGTTCGCTTGTCTGTTCTGGAGTTTCGTTTTCTGCTTTCTCTTCTTCTTTCTCGAGGAAAAATTCCGTCTTTTGTTTTTCCAATTTTGTACCTTTATCCAGAATGCCATTAACGACAGGCAATAAATCTTGGATACTTTCCAGAGTAACTGAATCAACTGGCAAATCAGGTATAGTCATTTTGGCTATTACTCTGACTGTTTGAACCAGCTTTTCTGCTGTCCAACTACCTTCTTGGCTTTTTTGTACAGTATCCAATAGGGCACTAATGACTTGGGCATTTTGCCGTGGGGTATAATTTTTACCGGTATTTTTTGTAGTGCAGTAATTAATTTTTCTGCAGCAAAAGGAAGGTGAGCTACATCATCAAGATAAGAGATATGACTATCTAATAAACTTTGATAACTCAATAATTCGGCATTTTTAGGATCTTCATCCAATTTTTCGAGTATTGTATCATGCAACTTAGCAGAGGCTGTTCTTTCCTTATATAAGGCAGGAAAAAATAGTCATTAACAAGTCGTTCTGCGGTAGAATGTTTATCTTTGGGAATAGCTCGCTGTTGCTCAATACCCAACGCAACACGCGATACAATTGCTGCAACTCTCTTATCGATTGCTTTTAACTTCTCTTCTCTGACTTCGTCTTCAACTACAGTCTCATCTGGATCAAAACCTATTTTAATAGCATCCTCTAATAATTTATCCAATTCCTGGGCATTCATGAAGGTATCGCGATTAACAGCAACCACTATTTCTGTAGTAGCTTTATCATCACTCCCCAACTTGTTATAACACAATTGTCCGATATAATGCTTAAGACTCTCGATATCTGTTATTGGATCTGCCATGGCTAAGTACCAAAGTGTTTATTTATAGTTCAATTATAGAATAATTATCCTTATGGTTTGATTAAGAGCCGTACATACAGACAAAAAAGCAGAAATAAACCCAGTAATTACTTAAAAACAAGCAATTAGGTAAATGAGAAATGAGCTAACGCATTAAATTAATGACCAACTTAGTGAATTGCGAAAAAATTTTAATTTATTGTCTAATCTGCCTATCCAGGCAAACAATAATTGCCAGGTCTAGCCATGAAGAAAAGTATTTGATATTTTTTTTGAAATAACTTGGCGAATTAATACCGTAATGCTCTTCATCTGTGTGGAGATTGTTTGATAGGTCACGGTTCTACGTGATTAACCTTGCTTAAAGAGTTGCATAGGATTGTCAGGCGTCAAGCAAGCGCGCAACATCTCGGCCATACCATCCAGTTTCTGTTTAGCTTGCTGATTAGAAGCAGTAGGACTTGCCGCACTCATGGTATTTGCCGTGCTCTGCAAAGTTTCCAAAGGCGCTACAACAGTTTCCTGCAAAACTGTCTGGTTCTTTCCTAATAAAGCTGTAATGGTTTGGTAGTTACTCATTATCTACAAAGATGGATTTGAGATTAGATATTACTTTAACAACTATTTCTTAACGAAATATTAAGAAAACAACCTAAATAACAGACCAGAAAAAAGTAGCATAGGAATATGCAACGAAACCGGTAAAGAACTTCCGCCACTGATTCGTGCTGCTCTTATGCATAAGATACCACTATCATCCTTTCAGCAACGTGAATGGTAATGTCTAGCCTTAGAAACAAATCACATCTCCATCAAACCAGTGCTCTCACTCTGTTACAGCGAATAGTGAGAGACTGATGGTCTGCGCAGGGGAGAAAACTGTAGCCTATTTGCTTGCAAACAGAATAATTTTAACCTCCACAAGGCACTCAAACTACAAAATAAAATTTGTTATTTTTACTTGACATATA
>NZ_CALJ01000209.1 GCF_000308315.1 Legionella tunisiensis
ATTCCTCAGCCATCTCTTCTAAACTCTCATAGTCCAGGCCATTAAATATTCTTCATATTCTTGCTGGTCATAACTCATTTCCAGATCTTCAATGATGTCTGTAAGAATTTTCTGAACACCCGGATGTTCTCGGTCACCCAATACTTCTTTCGAAGCTTGTGAGGCTTGCTCTAAGTGTTCATGTACTTTTGTAGTATGCCCAACAACAACCTCGCGAGTAATTCGAGCTAATTCTGTCTCTATAGTCTTTAAAAATTCCTGAGACTCACTTACTACTTTTTTTGCAGACTCCCACGCGCTCTTGGCTTCGTTGCTGGCTTTCAGCGTAGGCCCTGTAATTGAAGTCAAAGAAGAAATACCCACTTCACCAGCTTTTCCAGCTTCTGCATACGCACTTTTATATTGCTTTTCCGCTTCTTTGGTAACTACAGTCATATCGCTAATTGTTTGGCGCACTCTGGCAGCCATCTCCTTCAATCCATTCTTATTATTTTTCAACTGATCAACCGTAGAAAAGTTTTCCCGTTCTACCTGTATTCTCGTTGCAATTTGTTTTACGACTTCAGATTGTCTAACTGCTTCTTTAGCATAGTTATTAGCATTTCTTGCATGCTCACTTATTTCAGGTTGCATTCTACGTTCTGCCTGACTAATGAGCTCCACATCGTTCATTGCTTTAGTAATCTTGCTAAATGCTGTTTTATAACTCTCCAGCTCAGGATTAACACCTTCTTGCCATCTAGAATCACTACCAGAAGATGTTGTAAGATCTTTTTGTGCACGCTCCAATTGGGTTTTAATTTTTTCACCCATGTCCTTTATCGCCTTAGCTCGCACTTGCATCTCTTCATAAGCCTTGACATCTGAGTCATAAGAAGATTGCCGCGTGTAGTCTTTAGGATTAGGCGCAGAGGCACTAAACCCAACTTTTTCCTTAGCCGCAATTTGTGTTTTAACTAATTCATGAAACGTGTCTAAGTCAGACTTTAATCCAGACAGAAGTTCCATTTCGTTCTCTAAGGTGTCTACCTTTGGATGCTTTCTGACTAAATCTCGAACACTTTGAACAGTATCTACGATAGGTTTAACACCTGAAGTAAACACACCAGTAACCTTGTTATAGATAGTATCCGTAACGACCGCTTTTAGTAGACCTATACCGAAACACTTTAGATAATTCAAGCCTGTTAAAAGCGTTTTCTGGAAAGGTGAAATATCTGTTCTAGCTTTAATAGCCTCAAATTCGTTATCACGCGCCCTCACTTCGCGGACTGTATTGAAAGCTACTTTTGCTACTAGAACTGCTCCAAGGATGGCTGCACCAATGGGTGAACCAAGACCTACAGCAGTCAAAGCACCTAGTCCAAACCCTCCTGCAGCAATAGCAGTGCCCACAAAGGCCCAAAAAATCACTGCTGGTAACACGTTAGCAATAGTTTTCGCTATCCTCATTGAAGGGCCGACTTTAATAGATTTATCTAGTTCAGACTCTAAGACAGTTCTTCCAGCTAATTTAGGTTCGTTTTCGCGGCTTTCAGGTATTAGCCGTTCCTTACGATCCTTAATATTATTCTCTATTAATTGTGATGTAGCGATTAATTCCTTGCTCAATTCCTCAAACTTGGCTTTCGCAAGCATCTTGGTTGCGTCTTGCAATTCTACAGCACGCGCTTTTGTTCGCTGTTCTACAGGTGCAAGAGTATCTGCTTCTTCTAAGCTTACTAATACAGACTCTAGAGTGGACATTGCTTTTTGTTGCAATGTTCTTGCTTGTTCTTCCGTTACTTCTTTGGAAGCCTCCATTTGCATCATCATGAGTCGATTATAAACACACATGCCGACTAGAGCCGTTTCTGAAGGGGAGTTAAAATCAACATTCTTCATTAAAAATTCCAACTCTCTTTCCAATTCCGCTTCTTGTGAAGTAGGTGGCATTTGTGCTTTTAACGCGTTATCAACACGCTCAAACTCTGCGCTTACTTTGTTAACAAAGTTATCGTGCTCTGATTCAGGCATACCTTCCAGGGATTGACTAAATAAGTATTTGACACAAGCGGCCCTATCTAATGCAGGGTTATTCTTTTTGATAGCCCGATATTGCAAGTAAAAACCTGAAAATGCCTCACGTTCGTGTCCTTTAAGCGCTGACCGCTGAGATGGATCTTTAGCGGCATACTCAAAGGCTTTTTGTTCCAGAATTTTTTGCACTTCGACATTTAAATAAGGACTGATTACATCTTTAAGCTTCTCAGCTGCCATACCCGTTAAATAATCCTTTGCAGAGCCTACTAATCCGCCAACTGAAGAGAAAAGAGATTTCATAGGTCCAGGGAAAAGTTTCTCTTGTACCTCTGGACGGGCTAACACCCCTATCGCAATATCAGCAATAACGGCCTGAGGCATAACATAAGCAAGCGGCATACTTAATGCGTAATATTGAGCCATTCCAGGAATAAAACCAGTTACAACATTTAAACCTTGGCTAACGCCTTTCTTGACAAGTTCTTCATTAGTCAATTGATTTCTTGTTAAAGGATTACTCAATCGCGTCATTAATTCTGGTGGAGGCGGTGTATCGTTAAACGCTTTCTCATATTTAACTTTAGCTTGTATAATGCCATCTAAATGCTCATTCTTACTCATTGCGTAAGCTAAGATTTTTCAGGCATCGTTGCGGACAGCATTCCACTTTTTGGCAGAACCGTTTCCCAAGCAAGAGATATCAATTGTTTGGACAATGCTTGGGCACTAAGCATATCTGACATATCAATTTCACCACCCACTAATTTCCTTATTTCCTCTGCAAGATCATCATCCTTTTTAATATCTGTCATGAGCTGGGCGACAGCTTTATCTAATGTCTTTAGATAGCTGATTTTAGCATCACATAAACTTTTGAGAGGATCATTCGGACTCAAAGCCCGCAGACCTTCACAGGCGGTTAATTGTTTTTAGGCTCTCAGAAATATGGCTCAAAACAGGATGAATTGTGTCCAAAGTTGCTTGATAGCCCTGACGTGACTCCTCTTTAGGAGTGAATGCTTTAGGTGGTTTAGGGGCTTCCGTAGGAGGAAAAGAGTCTGTGAACTCCGCTATCCATAGAAGATTAAGGCTTGTATCGCTTTTATCTTTATATTTTTCTAAATCCCTTACATCTGTAGTTGTTAAAAGTTTCCCACCTTTTAATTTGCTATAAATATCTCTTAATTTTTCATGTCTTGTATCAAAGGCTGCCTTGGCTTCTTTATCTAATGCACCCATGAATACTTTATCTTTTAATTTGTCATAGATAGCATCAAGCTCTTTTTCTAATTTTGGCATCAACTGTTGCTGCTGGTTATGCAATGAAGCCCTATCCAGGGCCGGACGTACATAGAGTTTTTGGAAAGCTTGCACTTTAGGATCGTCAGATTCAAAGTGCATAGCCGCTGCTAATTCATTAAAATTAGCCATGCTATTTTTAGAGCTCTTAATTTCAGCTTCCAATGTTTTTACTCTTTGAATCATATAATTTGCTTTATCGCCTTTTTCACTGCTTTCGTCGTTTGCAAATGCTTTGAGTTGCTCAATTAATGGTGTAGCTAAAGTGTCTGGATTAATCTTAGCTTTAAAAGCCATATAGCTCTCATAGTCCGATTTAACCTTAACTTCAGGCCTTGCCATATAAGCATCAAAGAACTCTTTTTCTAAGGAAGGACAGCCGCTCGCTTCTGCTAAGGCATGAATATTAAAGAAGTCTTCAGCAACAGCAGGATCCGTACTTGGATTTAAATAGGCCCAAAACTCACCCTGATCACTAAATTTTCTCTTAACAGACTCAGAGAAAAGGGAGGTGAATGCATTCCAGGCTCTAGTCACACCGCTAGTATACGTTTGTTTAGCGACATAGGGCGTGTAATGAGATGGTAGTATATAGGTTCCTAAAGAAACCACCTTTCCAACTGTAGGACCCACTGCGCGATAGAGTGAGGCGGTTGCATTTAGCATTGCCTCTGCCGTATTTTTAACTGACTC
>NZ_CALJ01000208.1 GCF_000308315.1 Legionella tunisiensis
GCTTAAAACCTGGTGACATCATTATCAAAATTAATGATACCAACATAACACAGGCTACTCAGGTAAAAACGACGATCGGATTGCTACGCGTCGGCAGTGAAGCCAGAATAACGGTTAAGCGCGACAACAAAGAAATGACGTTAAGCGCGGTTGTCACCGATATTAAAAAGCACGAGCAAAAACTACAAGCCAGTAACCCATTCCTATATGGCCTTGCTCTTAAGAATTTTGAACAAGATTCTCCTTTGCACGGACATGTAACTGGTATACAAGTTGTTGGAGCGTCTGAAAACAGTGCCGGATGGCGAGCCGGCTTAAGACCTGGCGACATCATCATTGCCGCTAATAAACAGTCAACAACCAATGTTAGAGCGCTACAGACTATAGCCCAACAAAAGAAACAGCAACTGTTGGTTCAAGTACTTCGCGGTCCTGGTGCGCTTTATGTACTGATTATCTAGTCCTATCTAAATTAAAGGCTGAGATTCTCTCAGCCTTTATCTAAACCCGCTATTCTCATTGTATTTCCCATTGCATACGTCTCACAACCGCAGGTAAAGAAGGACTGTAGCTAGAATGTATCAGTAATATCTGGCATCTACTCTTCGCTCCAATAGATCTTGTGATTTTGAAACGTTTTTGATGCTTTTTTGACAACATAATAAAAAACAGAACGAACAGCATCCTAAATAGATATCTGGGGATTTACTATGGATAAAATTACTCATACAACTCTCGATACCTAAATATTTTTGTAAATCTTGTGATAGACTCAGAAGTATAATGGCAACAGGATGAGCCTGATGAAAGCAATTCGCTACCTGACTGTGCTGATTGTATTGTTGAGTATGCCCCTTTATGGGACCCCATTGAAAATTGCTGTTTCAGTTTATGATCCGCCCTTCGTTCTTCAGGAGTACCAAGGGCATTTTCATGGCTTTGATATCGCGATGATGCAATATGTTTGCAAAGAGTTAAAACGTCCTTGCCAGTTTGTGGCTATTCCTGACAAACATTTGCTAGATGCCGTAGAGCATGGCGAGGCTAATGTGGCAGCCAGTTCAATTCTTATTTCGGTTTCCCGCGCTAACCAAGTCAACTTTTCATCACCCTATCTAGCCAGTAAAGTGCGCTTTGTTTCTCTGAGGAAAGTTGAGCAATCGGATGAAACAACGACCTTTACTAAGAAAAAATTGGTATGGCTGACAAGGCACTTGCGGAACAGATTGAGCAGCTTGGAACATTGAAGGCAAAAATTATTTTGTTTAAGCAACACGACACGCTGGTCCAGGCACTGTTGCGAAAAAAAATAGACTTCGCCTTGATGCCTCATCATATTGCAGAGCATTGGTATCAGCACTCATCAGGACTAATCCAATTCGTTGGTGAGCCCTTGTATTTAGGTTTGGGTGTTGCTATTGCCGTTAATAGGGAGGATGTTAAATTATTGAGTGATATCAATATAGCGTTGTTACATTATCAGGCCAGCAATGAGTTTAAAAAAGATTTCGAAACTTACTTGCTGACCTATTAAGACAACCTGCACAACCAAAATTGATGGCGTTAGAGCTCGTTTAATTCTACTGCCACCAGCTCATTCAGAAGCTATGCGGCGGGAGAAATAGGAGGCTGAGGATCATCATCTCCATTTATCAATTCTTTTAACCCCTCTTTGATGGCGGCTTGGGTACTCTTTATAGTAGTTAATTTTTGAGTCTCCACTTCTTTCACTGTTGGGCGTTTTTCCACCTCAGTATCATTATCAAAATCAAAAAACACCTCGTTCTCGTCATCCAACTCCTCCTCTACAGTGACTGTTGGCGTTTCTTTAATTCGAGTAATTTCTTGTTCGACATTCATTAACAGTGCTCGAGCCTTAATTTCTTCTTTTTGTGCACTCTCTAAGGCTGTTTTAGCTTGATCAAAAGCGAGCCGCGTATCTTCTCCTATTTCGACGCCAGACTGCTCAATTTTTTAACCAATTGAGACATCTGGTTATAGTGATCAGTCGCTACTCTCGTGGCTTCTTCCATCCCCCTGATCTTTTTAGTCAAAGTCTCAGCTATATCTTCCAAGGCAAAGTCTATATCATCTTCTTCATATTCACCATTCTCTAGCCCTTGCATCAAGTCTGAAAACTTTTCCTGTAGACTCTCTACGTATTTTGTAGATTTTGCTACTTTTTCCAGATGTTCCTGCATTTTTGAATTATGTTCAGAAATGGTCTCAAGATCCTTTTGAGCTCTTACCGTTTGCAACGTTACTAAAAATTGTCGAGCAGTCTCTTCTAATCCCTGGGCATCCTTCAAAGCTTGCTTAACAGCTTTGCTGTCCTTTTCTATTGTAGGATTCGTTTCAACTGATTCACTCACCACAGTTTGCTCAAGATCCTCCAATTTGCGCGTGGCTTTGCTTAGGTAGCTCAGCTCATCGGTTACCTCTTCAATCATGAGATCCAATGCTTTATAGTCTATTTTACGCATCGCATCGAATGTCTTTTTCTCGAGCATTATTCTCTCAGAAGAATCGTTTGCTTTTTCAAATTGAGTTTCTGCTTTTTGAACATAGCCAATTTTTTCAATTATCTCCTCTGTAGCCTCTAACACATCTCGAGCAGTCTGTTCTACCTTTTTAGCTTTCTCCAAAGCTTCCTTGGCTTTATTGTAAGCTGTCACCGTAGTCTTGTCTGGTTGGACACCGGACTCTTCCATCTCGATTGCTTGAGATGCTTCTTGATAGGATTCCTCTGCTAAAAGCCTGGCTTTTTCCA
>NZ_CALJ01000207.1:0-9697 GCF_000308315.1 Legionella tunisiensis
ATCTGCAGGACGATAAAATGGTATTTCGCTAATTTTCTCATCACTAATAGGAATACTAAAACGATCTCTGAAAGCTCTTAGCTGCTCAATAGTCATTTTCTTTTGCTGATGAGTAATGTTTTGGCCCTCGCCAGCAGCCCCCATACCATACCCTTTAATGGTTTTAGCCAATATTACCGTTGGGCTTCCTTTATGTTGAACTGCCTGTGCATAAGCAGCAAATACTTTCTGTGGATCATGGCCACCACGGTTTAAACGCCAGATTTCATCATCAGACATATTAGCTACCATTTTTTTCAGCTCTGGGTATTGGCCAAAAAAATGCTCACGGACATAAGCACCGTTATTTGCTTTATAGCTTTGGTAATCACCATCCACGCACTCTTCCATGCGCTTTTGCATAATACCCGTATCATCCCGAGCAAAAAGTGGATCCCAGCGTCCTCCCCAGATCACCTTAATAACATTCCAGCCGGCACCACGGAATAAACCTTCCAGTTCTTGAATAATTTTGCCATTACCGCGTACAGGACCATCTAAACGCTGTAAGTTACAATTCACCACAAAAATCAAATTATCCAATTTTTCACGGGCCGCAATAGATAAAGCACCAACAGACTCTGGTTCATCCATTTCACCATCACCCAGGAATGCCCAAACTTTACGTCCCTCAGCATGTATTAAGCCTCGATTTTCCAAGTATTTTAGAAAACGAGCCTGGTAAATAGCTTGTAATGGCCCTAACCCCATAGATACTGTTGGAAACTGCCAGAAATCACCCATCAACCACGGATGTGGATAAGACGATAAGCCATCAACTTCAACTTCCTGACGGAATTTATTTAACTGTTGTTCTGATAAACGGCCCTCTAGAAAAGCACGAGCATAAATTCCTGGCGAAGAGTGCCCCTGTATATAAAGCAAATCACCACCCTTCACTTTGTCCGGACCTCTAAAAAATAATTAAATCCTGTTTCATATAAGGTCGAAGAAGAAGCGTAAGAAGCAATATGTCCTCCGAGCTCTGGAGCATATTTACCTGCCCGTACAACCATTGCCACAGCATTCCAGCGAATGAGAGCGTTAATTCGCTTACCGATGCCTTCGTCGGGTGGCATTGGTTTTTCTTCATGAAGTTTTATCGTATTACGATAAGGAGTATTAATAGAGCTTTTCAGTCTTACTCCCTCCGCACTCGCCTTATTAATCAGCTCCTGTAGCAGAAAAGCAGCCCGTTCACTACCATCATTGGCAAATACTGCTTGCAAGGCATCCAGCCATTCACGCGTTTCAATTGGATCTATATCATTACTGTTTTCATATGACATGAATGTGTTCCTCGTCGATCTTTAAGATTTTAGCAACAAGCTGGTGTAACCTGTAAACGTTTATGAATTACGCCACCACAAGCCTGCATGCAAACCTGATAATCTGCCCGGCAATTACAGGTTGTTTTGCGGCATTGTAGTGGATCACGGAAGGAATTCAACTCAAGCGCAAGCATTTCACCCTTTACATGACGCTCATGTTGGTAACGATAATAGCTTTTCGCGGTCTTTTCTTTCGCATAAGCGTTACATTGCTGGCAATTATTGCGACAGGTCTTGTTACATGCTGCCGCTCTAGTTTCACAATTTTTCTGGCAAGTGGCAACACTGCATTTTGCCAGCCCACACTGCACTTGTGGAGTAAGGGTTTGGTGCATACAAGCCGTCAAAAATAAAAACTACAACCCAATACAGCTCGAACAATAAAATTTATCATAGCTAGCCATCTCAATTTCTGAAAATCATTAGACTTCTTTCAAAACGCTACTGCATTTGGGCATTGTTTCGCAGATACAGCGTGCTCTAATCTCATGTACAGGCTATTTACACCCGGTTCTAAATTCACTGCAGTGGGTTTAGAAAGAAATCGATTATCTTCGCGCTGTTACAACCACGCTCCCAAGGTGAAAACGGCAACAAAGACTAAAAAACAATGAGAGCATGCTCTACCAAACTTTCTGCATAGGGAATCTGTACAGATTCATTTTCACTGTTATGAGCAGCAAGTAATCCCCCTTGACTTAAGAGAGAATCATTATTTTCCGGCCCAGAAAAAAGCATTTGTATAAAAAACGAAATCCGCGTTGAAAATTACCAACTAATAAATAGAGTAATACAGTAATTCTTGCCGGTATCCAATCCAATAAATTAGTCAACCATTGAGCTACTTTCGCTGTTTGCTCTTGCCCTTTGCACAACGATATCAAACGATAAGCAAGAATGGCTAAAGGACCAGCAACAATATACCAAAAAACCACCCCAAACAGTTCATTATTGACTTTAATAAAATAATTCCCTACTGCAGCTTCTTCATCCCCTTCACTTTCCTCCCTTACTGGATAGAAAGGATTTTCAGGGCCTAAACAATAATAAAAAATAGCTAGATTAAGCAGTAAACCAATAAATCCGTAGAATAAATGACCAAAAATAAAAAGCGCCAACCAGCAAATAAAGAGTATAGGTAACAGGAGAAATGCGATAAGCACGCCAGGATGAGCCATGAAGCCCTCTTTCGGTAGCCGCTGACTGAGAGTATTAAAGTAGGAGGAAAACCAATAAAACCGGTTATGTGATAGTGAATGCACCAGAAAACGTTCACTTAGTAAACAAAGGACAATGATCAATAATTTCATTTTTAATCCTTACGCATTTTATCAGATAGGGCAATTGGTGTTGGATACTTTAACACGACCAAATAGGATGAAACGATAAATGTCAAAATAGTTGTGGCTTGTATCAAATTCGATGCAACTTCGGAAATTAGTTTTGTGCTTAAGGCAATACTGGCAACCAAAAGAGAAAACTCACTTGCCTGCCCTAACCGCAAACCAACTTCTCTAGCCACTGTTTTCTTCTCTCCTGCTTTAACAAGCAATACATTAAATAAAACTGGCTTAACCAGCAACATTAAAAATGATAAAATACAGGCTGGTATAACAACCTGAGCAGCAAAACCAAAATTAAAGGTTGCGCCAATTGAAAAGAAAAACATGACAAGGAAAAAATCACGCAAAGGTTTCAAACTTTCGGCGATATATAAGGAAATGGGACTTGACGCCAAAGCAACACCAGCTACAAATGCTCCAATATCTTCGGACAGGCCTAATCGTTGCGCCAGAAAAGACATCCCCAGGCACCAGCCAATGGATAAAAGGAAAACATATTCTTGTGTCCTATCGAAGCGCGCTAACAGTTTCACCAAAACATAACGCTCCACTGCAAACGCAAGTAACGTTAGTGCCGGCAATGCAACCCCTACTAAAACCAGATCATCTACAGAGAATCCAGTATCCTGCTGCGCACCATTAATAAGGATTAATACGATGATTGCAATAACATCTTGCATGAGGAGCACGCTTATCATTACTTCACCCGTATGCTGATGATGCAAAATCGTGGTTGGCAATAATTTGAGGCCAATAATGGTACTGGAAAACATCATCGCGGCACCCAAAATCCATGATTCAGTCACGCTTAATCCAAACCAACGGCCAATCAAGTAAGCGATAATAGCAAATAACACTGAACTGATAATGGCAATCCAGGTTATCTTTTTTAACATATGGACTAAGTTTTGGGGCTGCAGATGTAAACCCAAGAGAAAGAGTAGAAACACGATACCTATATCTCCAACCTGCTGCACGACACTGACGTCTGAAACAAGTTTTAATCCCCACGGGCCTAGAACCGCACCCAAGAGAATATAGGCAACAAGCAATGATTGTTTAGTATACAGCACCAATGTTGAAAAAATGGCTGCACCCGCAAAGATCAAAAAGATGGTATAAAAAACTTCACCAGTTTGCATAGACTTATTGCCCCATAAGTAAATAGTTCAAACAATTAAGATATAAACCAACCAAAATTCTCAATGTTCGTGGCATATACTATAAAAAGTGACATGTAGGATAACACATATCAAGTCAGACCCAATCAATTTACACATAACATCTCTGATTTATTGAATAATCTCTCATCAGTAGAAGCAAAGTGGGTTTAAATTAATCATTAACGCCTCTTAGTCACTTTGCCAATCCGACAGGTCGATCATAATATTCATCTCAAATTTTGTCGTTTTTGCTGCTAGTTTAATAAAATTCTATCTTATCCCATAGGTTTATACAGTGTTTTGCTTTACAATTATTTCCCTTTGACTCTAAAAACCTATAATTTTTATGCTGTTTATTGCATACAGAATAGACAATTAGTAGTCAAGCTGGTAAGATTTTTATTTTGTCTCTAAAAATATTACCTAGTTATAAATTCCAGTAATTACAAGCTAATAATAATCAGGAGTAATAAAGTCGATGGATTATAGCAGCACACAACCTGCCACGCCGAATCATTCTACCCTAAAATCACTGATGCCTTGGATTGTTTGGGGTTTAAGCTGTATTTTCTATTTCTATGAATGTTTATTGCAAGTATCTCCCAGTGTGATGAGTTCGGAACTCATGCGGGATTTTGCAGTAACTAGCCAGACTTTAGGTATCTTGTCGGGCGTTTATTTTTACTCTTACGCCGCGATGCAACTACCAGGCGGAGTTTTAATGGATTATTTTGGTCCGCAGCGTTTACTCACTATTGCAACAACAATTTGTGCAATTAGTACGATTGCCTTCGGTTTAACCAATAACTTCTTCATGGCTTGTATCGCGCGCTTGATGATAGGTTTTGGTTCGGCGTTTGCTGCAGTAGGTTCAATGAAACTGGCCGCTAACTGGTTTCCTCCACAACGTTTTGCGCTTTTGACCGGCATGATGGTCACGATTGGTATGCTAGGTGCTATTGGTGGAGAAGCCCCTCTTGCTTTATTAATCGACACTTATGGTTGGCGCCAAAGTATGATTATCATGGGTATAGTAGGTCTTTTTCTCGCTATGTTAATCCTCCTGATTGCCAAAGATTCTCCTCACAAGCTGCCTCATCCCACAACGCATCATCATGACTCCGAAGAAGAACATTTATGGCCAAGTTTGTTGACCATCGTGAAAAATCGCCAATTATGGTTAGTAGCAGCCTATGGTGGTTTGATGTATATGTCCACACCCGTATTTTGCGGTTTATGGGGCGTACCTTTTTTAATGTTCAAACTGCATCTGGCAAAAGCAACTGCAGCCAACTATATTTCCTTAGTGTTTATTGGTTGGGCTATAGCAAGCCCGCTATGGGGCATTTACTCCAACCGTATTGGATTACGTAAACCACCTATGTACATAGGGAGTACTGGCGCATTAATTACCAGTCTATTTTTTATCTATGCCCCTGTGCAAGCAGGTTGGCCTGTACAATTTTCACTTTTCCTCTTTGGTGTTTTCTCCGCAGGCTTTTTACCTGCCTTTGCTGTAGCAAAAGAGCTATGCAGCAAGCGTTATGTGGCTACAGGTCTCAGCTTTATGAACATGATGAATATGGTTGGTATTGCACTTGCTCAACCTATTATTGGCTTTATTCTTGACCAATTGTGGCAGGGAAAAGTTGTTGATAAGGTTCGCGTTTACCCTTTAGAAGCTTACCATATATCGCTAGCCTTGCTACCAATTGGTATTTTGGTTTCCTTACTTATTTTACCGCGTATCAAAGAAACACACTGTCAAAGTGTCCAAGGATAAAATTTAGATTGTTTTTAAAGTAGAGCATTATGGCAAAAAAACTTTTTATTAAAACAAATGGTTGTCAGATGAATGAATATGATTCATCTAAAATGGCTGACGTTTTACTGCAGTCACACGGCTTAGAGAAAACAGAGTCTGTCGATGAAGCAGATGTTATTCTCTTAAATACTTGTTCCATCCGTGAAAAAGCACAAGAGAAGGTATTTTCTCAATTAGGCCAATGGCGTGAATTTAAACAGAAAAATCCTCATGTAGTGATCGGTGTTGGCGGTTGTGTTGCCAGCCAGGAAGGCGCGGATATTATTAAGCGCGCTCCCTATGTGGATTTAGTTTTTGGTCCACAAACGCTGCATCGCCTGCCTGCTTTACTCAATGAACGTTTAAGCAGTAAAAAACCGGTGGTGGATATTAGCTTCCCGGAAATTGAAAAGTTTGACCATTTGCCTGCCCCGCGCGCCGAAGGGCCTGTAGCCTTTGTGTCGATCATGGAAGGTTGCAGTAAATACTGTAGTTATTGCGTGGTTCCTTACACTCGAGGAGAAGAAATCAGCCGTCCTTTCGATGATGTTTTAGCCGAATGCTACCATTTGGCAACTCAAGGCGTACGCGAGATTAATCTTTTAGGACAAAATGTTAATGATTACCGTGGCCCCATGAATAATGGTGGGATTGCTGATTTAGCCTTGTTGATCCATTATCTGGCAGCCATTGATGGTATAGGTCGTATCCGCTATACAACGTCTCATCCTTTGGCCTTTTCTGATAATTTAATTAATGCCTATGCGGAAGTTCCGGAACTAGCTAACCATCTCCATTTACCTATACAAAGCGGCTCCGATAAAATTCTATCAATGATGAAGCGTGGCTATACAGCGATGGAATTCAAATCAAAGATCCGTAAATTACGTAAAATTCGCCCTGATATTCGCTTATCTACTGACATCATTGTTGGTTTCCCTGGCGAAACAGATAAAGATTTTCAGGACACGATGGATCTGGTGCATGAAATTGGTTTTGATACTTCATTTAGCTTTATCTTTAGCCCACGCCCAGGAACACCAGCTGCTAATTTAGCAGATGAAACACCTATGGAAGTGAAGAAACAGCGTCTACAAATTCTGCAAAACCGCCTTCTTCTTCAAGCATCACGTTATAGCCAAGCACTGGTGGGCAATACTTCACGTATTCTAGTTACTGGTACCTCCAAGAAAGATTCACAGCAATTGGCAGGCCGAACTGAATGCAATCGCGTTGTGAACTTTGATGGTCCTCATGAATTGATAGGCCAATTTGTTAATGTTCATATTAGTGAAGCATTGCCTAACTCACTTCGCGGCAGATTGGTACAAAGCGAGTAAATCATTAACTATTATGTCTGATTCGATTAGTGAACAGCTCATTATTCCGCGCGAATACCACGGGCAACGCTTGGATGTAGTACTCGCGCAGTTGTTTCCCGACTATTCGCGTTCACAATTGAGTACCTGGCTTAAAGAGGGAGCTATCACTCTAAATCAGCGTCAATGCAAACCTAAAGACAAAGTACTTGGTGGTGAGCTAATTAGCTTATCTATCGCCTTTGAGACCCAGACGGACAGTGATATATATCAGCCAGAAGCTATTCCATTAGATATTATTTACGAAGATGAACAGTTATTAATTATTAATAAACCAGCTGGATTAGTCGTTCATCCTGGAGCCGGTAACCGTGAACATACCTTGGTGAACGCCCTCTTATACCATGCCCCAGTCCTACAACATTTATCCAGAGCAGGTATCGTTCATCGTCTTGATAAAGATACAACAGGCTTATTGGTTGTAGCTAAAACATTGACAGCACATACCCATCTGGTTCGGCAAATGCAAGCACGTGATATCCAACGCCGCTATATTACCCTTGTACAAGGCCATTTAATTTCTGGCGGTGAAATTACTACCTTTTACGGGCGCCATCCAAGAAATCGTTTAAAAATGGCTGTCTGTGCACAAGGCAGAGAAGCCATTACGCTTTATTCAATTCGCAAACATTATCAAGATTTTACGCTACTCGATGTGCAGCTAATGACGGGGCGTACCCACCAAATTCGTGTTCATATGGCCCACCTTAATCACCCTGTGGTAGGTGATCAACTGTATGGTGGTAGAATGCGTTTCCCTGCACAAACATCAGCAGAATTAAGGCAACTTTTATGTCAATTTCAACGTCAAGCTCTACATGCCTCCATGTTGTCATTTTTTCATCCTGAGAGTAAAGAGCAATTGACATTTAAAGCCCCTTTACCTGATGATTTTCAAACACTACTTAATTTTTGGATGATTATTTTGGCTAATCTTTATGCTAATTGGCCGGCACCTACGAATGTATCGGCCCTTACTACAATGCGAACGCCAGGATTCAGTAAAGCGCCCTTTGATGCGAACAATCTGGGTCTTCATGTTGGAGATGACGAACACGCTGTTGCTTCTAATAGGCAAGCACTAAAAACAAATTTGAAGTTACCCAGCGAGCCAGAATGGCTGGAGCAGATTCATAGTAATCTTTGCGTGTTAGTTGAAGAAGAAAAGAATCGTGCTGCCGATGCGGCCATTACGCGTAGTCCACAACATACACTGGCAATCATGACTGCCGACTGTCTGCCTATTCTCCTGTGTAATCAGCAAGGGACAGAAATTGCAGCTATCCATGCAGGCTGGCGAGGTTTAGTAAATGGCATCGTTGAAAATACCGTTACTAAAATGTTTAGTAAACCAGCGCAATTACTTGCTTGGATTGGACCTGGCATCTGCCAATCTTGTTATGAAGTCGGTGATGAGGTTTTACAGGCTTATCAAGATCGCTATCCTTTTGCGACAAACTCTTTTCTTCCCAATGAAAAGAAAAAATGGCAGGTCAATTTACCCTATTTGGCGGAGCAGATCCTGCACAATTTAGGTGTTTTTGATGTTTTTCAGTCAAAAAAATGTACATTTGAGCAAAAAATGAGTTTTATTCCTATCGCCGCGAGCCACAAACAGGTAGAATAGCAACACTCATTTGGTTTAACTCAACAAATCAGGATAAATAGACATGAGTAATAAAATTCGTATGCTAGTAAAAGCCCTGCTTTTATCTATGCTTGCTTTTACCGCATCGGCTGAAGAAGCTAAAACTATAGCAAGCCTTGCCCCTGTACTGAAAAATGCAATGCCCGCTATTGTCAACGTTGCTGTACAAGGCATTATTCAAATCAACCCTGCGGCTTCTGACGAAGACAATGGAGATGAACCACAGGATAGACAGCTAGTTCCGGAAAAACCACGCAAATTCCAGAGCATTGGCTCAGGTGTTATTGTTGATCCTGCACATGGCGTCATTATTACCAATGATCACGTCATTCGTAATGCCACCTTAATTACAGTAACCTTACATGACGGGCGACGGTTAAAAGCAAAATTGATTGGTGGTGACAGCGATACTGATATTGCCGTTTTAAAAGTTGACGCCAAAAACCTTAAAAGTCTGCCAATCGGTGATTCGGACAAAGCAGAAGTTGGGGATTTTGTTGTCGCTATCGGTAATCCTTTTGGTTTAAATAGCTTCGGCAATAGTCAAACGGCTACCTTTGGTATTATTAGTGCCACCAAACGTAGTGATCTGAACATTGAAGGGGTAGAAAACTTTATTCAGACTGATGCAGCGATTAATCCTGGGAACTCTGGAGGCGCATTGGTCAACGCTAAAGGAGAGCTGATCGGTATTAATACCGCCATTATTTCTCCTTATGGCGGTAATGTGGGCATCGGTTTTGCTATTCCCATCAATATGGCAAAAGATGTCGCTCAACAATTAATTCGATATGGTTCAATTCATCGCGGGCTGATGGGTATTTTCGTACAACATCTTACCCCTGAATTGGCGCAAGCAATGGGTTATCCAGAAGATTTCCAGGGTGCTATTGTTTCACTAAGTTAATGAAGACTCACCTGGCTAGAAAAAGCACGGACTTAAAACCGTGGTAGACATCATTATACAAAATTAATAGATACCAAACATAG
>NZ_CALJ01000206.1 GCF_000308315.1 Legionella tunisiensis
CATACTATGGTACATCAGCAGATGTATAATTTTTTAAATGGTTTTCGCCGCGATGCTCATCCTATGGCTATTATGGTCGGTATAGTCGGTGCCTTATCTGCTTTTTACCATGATTCAATGGATTTAAATAATCAGCGGGATCGTTATATTTCAGCAATCCGTTTAATTGCCAAAATGCCAACCCTTGCTGCAATGAGTTATAAATACTCTATTGGACAACCGTATATGTACCCGCAAAACAAGATGTCTTATGCTGAAAATTTCCTGCATATGATGTTTGGTGTACCTTCTGAAGATATCAAACCCAATCCTATTATCGTTGATGCGATGGATACCATTTTCACTCTCCACGCTGATCACGAACAAAACGCGTCTACTTCCACAGTGAGATTAGCCGGATCAACTGGTGCGAATCCCTTTGCCTGTATTTCAGCAGGAATCGGTGCTTTATGGGGGCCTGCGCATGGTGGAGCAAATGAAGCTTGCCTCAATATGCTGAAAGAAATTGGGGATGTTAAGCATATTAACCACTATATAAAACGCGCGAAAGACAAGGATGATCCTTTCCGTTTAATGGGTTTTGGACATCGTGTTTACAAGAGTTATGATCCGCGTGCAAAAGTGATGCGTAAGACCTGCCATGAAGTGTTGAATGCTGTTGGTGCTCATGATGCTCCCTTGTTCAAACTTGCTATGGAGCTTGAGCGCATTGCCCTTGAAGATGACTATTTTGTTGAGAAAAAACTTTATCCGAATGTGGATTTTTATTCTGGCATTACCTTAAGTGCCATTGGTATTCCTACCAATATGTACACTGTTATTTTTGCCTTAGCAAGAACTGTCGGCTGGATGTCACATTGGATGGAAATGGTTGCCAGTAAATCCAAGATTGGTCGCCCACGCCAGCTCTATACGGGCGAAAAACAACGAGATGTACGCTAAATTCCTTTGACAGCCGGTCTTGTGCTGGCTGTTTTTTATCCTGCCTTGACCATCTGTAAAGCTCTCTGCCACCCACGATAATCTTTCTCCATACTGCTTCTCTCCGTTGTCGCTACAAATTCCTTTTCACAAACCCAATTTTTCTCTAATGCCTCTAATGAATCCACAAGGCCACAGCCTAATGCTGCCAATATAGCCGCTCCTTGAGCAGTTGTTTCTATATCATCAGGCCTTTGTACCGTTAAATGGCATTGTGAGGATAAAAATTGAAGAAACCATTGATTGGCAGCCATCCCACCGTCAACACGTAACAAAGATAAAATCATCTGACTATCTTCTTGCATACAACCTAAAACCTCACGGGTTTGATAACAAACACTCTCTAGAGCTGCACGTGCAAAGTGGGCACGATTAGTTGTCCGTGTCAAACCAATAATTGCGGCTCCCGGCGTTGTTATCCAATGTGGGGCCCCTAGACCAGTGAATGAGGGAATTAAATAAACACCTTCATTGCTGTTAAGACTGTTTGCAAGCAACTCTGTATCAGCAGCTGCTGCAATTAATTTCATTTCATCACGCAACCATTTAACAGTCGTCCCGGCATGGTATATACTACCCTCCAAGCCATAAGCAGTTTTTCCTTTAATTTGGTAAGCGATTGTTGTTAACAAACGATGTTTGGACAAAACAGGTTGAACGCCAATATTCATAAGCAAAAATCCGCCTGTACCAAAAGTTGCTTTTACCATACCGTGTGAAAAACATCTTTGCCCAATTAGGGCAGCCTGCTGATCGCCAACGACACCAGTAATAGGAATCGATGCACCTAAATAATCTTGTTCTATGCTACCGAAATGAGCATCGCTGGCACAAACCTCTGGCAAAATAGCCGGCGGGACTGCAAAAAGTTTTAATAAATCTTCATCCCATCGCCGTTCAACAATATTAAATAATAAGGTTCGCGAAGCATTGGTTATATCTGTTAAATGGGCTTTACCGTTGGTTAAACGCCAAATGAGAAAGCTATCAATTGTTCCGAAGGCCAATTGCCCTCTTGCAGCCAACTCGCTTGCTTTGGGTGCATTAGCCATTAGCCAATGTAATTTACTTGCCGAAAAATAAGGATCAGGCAATAAACCTGTTTTTTTGAATTAATTCTCTGTAATCTAGCAGACTGTCACAAAACACCTGGGTCCGTCTATCTTGCCAAACAATTGCAGGTGCCAGGCATTTGCCTGATTGTTTATCCCAAATTAAAGTTGTTTCGCGTTGATTAGTAATACCGCAAGCAATAATTTTGCTCACATCTACTTCAGAAACAACATCTTGCATAGCCTTTAAAGTTTTCTGCCAAATTTCCTCCGGATCGTGTTCCACCCAGCCTGGTTGAGGGTAAAATTGTGTCAATAAATATTGACTCGAAGTAATTAATTTACCAACACTGTTATACAACATGGCTCGAGTACTACTGGTTCCCTGATCAATGGCAAGAAGATAATTCATTGCGTTTACTTCCCTGATTATGCTATTTAGATTTTCAATACAATTAAAACATTATTTCATTAGAGGAAAATAAAAAACTGATAAAATCAGCCTCTTATAATCCTTAAATTTAACAGCAACCAAAACTATTCTATACGCTTTTTTGCGGAGACCAAACATGGATCAAGTTTTTGATGTGGTAATCATAGGTGGTGGTATTAATGGTTGTGGTATTGCCGCTGATGCAGCTATGCGCGGATTGTCTGTCATCCTTTTGGAAAAAGGGGATCTCGCTTCAAAAACATCATCCAGTAGTTCTAAATTAATCCACGGCGGCCTACGATACCTTGAATATTATGATTTTTCCCTGGTTAAAAAGGCTTTGCATGAACGACAACTGTTATTGAGCCTAGCTCCACATCTCGTTTATCCTCTCCCTTTTGTTTTACCTTATCAACAGGGTATGCGTCCCTCCTGGTTGCTACGAACAGGCTTATTTCTTTACGATAATCTTGAGCGTAAGAATAAGTTGCCACACAGTAAACTGATACGTCGCAACAACCACTCACCTTATTTTCACCGTTAGCTGATCATTTTGCCAAAGGTTTTTATTTTATGACTGTGCAACTGATGATGCTCGATTGACAATTGCCAATGCACTTCAAGCCAAAGAATATGGGGCCTCTATCCAAACAAGGGTAACCGTGACCCATGCCACTGTACAAAATAATCTATGGCAATTAACTGCTAAAAAAAATTCTGGCCAAGAGCAGAGAATCACTGCCAAAGTGCTCGTTAATGCCACTGGCCCCTGGGTTGAGTCGTTCAATAAATTATTAGGTATTCCCAGTAAATTTGAAATCTCTCTAGTTAAAGGTAGCCATTTAGTCGTTCATAAACTCTATGAAGGAAATCATGCCTATCTCCTTCAGCATGACGACAAGCGCATTATCTTTGTTGTTCCGTACCATGGTTATACTATGATAGGCACCACCGATGTGGCTTTTAAAGGCGCTTTAGATGAAGTCTGTATCTCCACTGAAGAAGTCAATTATTTATGCAATCTCGTTAACAACTACTTTCAATGTCGGGTACAGCGAAAAGACATTATCAACAGCTGGAGTGGCGTCAGACCATTACTGGCCTCATTAGGAGAAGATCTCAAAGCATTAAGTCGTGATTACACTTATGATTGCACACACTTACCTGCTCCAGCGCTTACGGTTTATGGTGGTAAAATTACAACTTACCGACAATTGGCGTTGGAATCAGTTGATAGTTTGCAAGCATTTTTCCCCTCACTGAGAAAATCCCGTACAGATTCCATTCCCTTGCCTGGTTCTACCTTTGAAAATTGGACTTATAAAGATTATGCTGCTTATGCACATGAAAAATATTATTGGCTGAACGAATCAATCGTAGAGCGTTACCTGACAAGTTATGGCACCCGCACTGAATTATTGCTATCAGGATGTGAAAAAATGGGTGATCTAGGTCTTCATTTTGGCAATGATTTATATCAGATTGAAGTTGATTATTTACAAAATGAAGAATGGGCTTGTGTTAGCGACGATATCCTATGGCGTCGCACTAAACTAGGCTTGAATTTTGAGCTAGAGCAAAAACAAGCCTTAGAAGATTATTGCCAGCAGCGACTAGTCCTTAATAATTAAATTTCACCTTTATCTATTTTGGCTCGAATTTCGCTGACATCTACACTGACAGCCTGCTGTACCAATTCTTTAAGTGTTGACTCAGGCATACTGCCTGCTTCCGAATAAATAGCAATACCTTGCTTGAAAATCATTAGATGAGGGATCGATCGTATTTGAAAAATTTCTGCCAACTCGGCTTCTTCCTCAATATTGACCTTGGCAAATTCAACAGTCTTATTTTGTTCAGCAACTTTCTCATAAACCATAGCGAATTGCTTACATGGAACACACCATTCCGCCCAAAAATCAATAAAAACTATTTCATGATTCGCAAGCAAACCTTCAAATTGGTCTGTTTTTATAGTGTTGACTGGCATGAGATCTCCCGGGCATTAATCATTAATACAGGATAAAATAGCTTGAAAAATACTATCCACACTACCAACACCTTGCACACGATGAAAATGTGGTGCCTGACTATCATTTGCTTTCGCCCACTGCTGATAATAATTGATGAGGGGCTCCGTTTGTTGATGATAAACGAACAAACGTTGCTTAATCGTTTCTTCTTTATCATCATCCCGCTGAATCAAAGGCTCTCCGGTAATATCATCAACATTATCTTTTTTAGGTGGTTGAAATTTGACATGATAAACGCGGCCAGACGCCACATGTACCCGTCTACCACTTATGCGGTTAATAATTTCCTCGTCAGGAACTGCTATTTCAATGACATGGTCAAGCTTAATTTTCGCATTCTTTAAGGCATCAGCCTGAGGAATAGTACGGGGGAAACCATCAAATAGAAACCCAGCCCGGCAATCATCTTGTTGTAAGCGTTCTTTTACCAAACCGATAATAATTTCATCAGAAACCAATTTTCCAGAATCCATTACTTTTTTAGCGCTTTTACCCAGCTCCGTCCCAGCAGCAATTGCTGAACGAAGCATATCACCTGTAGAAATTTGTGGTATTTTAAAATAATCAATTAACTTAAGTGCCTGCGTTCCTTTTCCCGCACCCGGACCACCTAATAACATTAAACGCATTAATCAGCTCCTATTTGAATTAAGCGATCATCCTACCTTTTCAACACCTGGATGTCATTACTAATCTAACTAACATGAGTTGATACTAAAATAAATTATTCTAATATCGAACTGGACTATATTGATCTGGATCCCGTATAAATGCTGTGCATTTTATGTAGTAACGTTCGTTGAGCGATATAAAAACAGGATCCTATTTTTTATATCGAACTCATATTATTATCTAATCGTCTAAAATCCCTACCTATACCAAGGTTTAGAATTTAGTGAAGATTTACATTGGGTTAATTGCGCTTGATATAAATATGAACGTGCTTTAACTTTACGAGCGACCTGAACCAGCCAAGGCTTCTTTAAATAAGTTCTCTGTTGATAGCCGCCTATCCCTTCATGATAAGCCAGATATAAGCGATACGCGTCATCTCTGGGTATTCCAGCACGGCGATTAGCCTGATTAGCATACCAACCAATAAAATCAACTGCATCGGCAAAAACATCTCGTGAAGCGAAATACCTACCGCCGTCTCCAGCTCTTTTATATAGCCGCCAAGTAGAATGCAGTGCCTGGGAATAGCCATAAGCTGTGGACGGCCTTTTCCAGGGGATAATCCAAAGCAATTTTGTCCGAGGAGGTTTCGCATTAGCATCGAACTTGGATTCCTGATGAATAATTGCCATTTGTACCGAAATAGGAATTCGCCATCGGTGTTCAACATCCTGGGCATCCCAATACCATCTTGGATATTGCTTAAAAATATGGCAAATATTATTAACATCCCTTGGGGGTGGGCTAGCGCAAGATATCAGTAACAGTGAAAAAGCAATAAGCGTTAGCAGTTTTAAATTCATTTTTCTTATTTAGTATAGACTAGAGTTAATGAACGTATTAGTAGCAAAAAAGTAGATAAAATTAAACATTTTTCTTTGTATGTGCCATTTCTTACTTCTTCTGCCTGCGCGAAAAGACACCAATTTAAATCAAATTCTGATAGAGCATTAAAAATTCTTTTGTTTAAAGATATGTCAAACCCACTCCGGGCCAATGGCGTTAATTTAAGAATTTTCTGACCTAAATTCGTTCGCGCTGAGCCCTTCAATGACATCAGAGTGCCTAGGGGCTTTACAACGTCTCGAAGCTTCTGTATCAAGAATTTGGGACGGTGCTTCGCACCGCCTCAGACTAAATGGAACACCTATTATCGCTTGACTTAAACCATTGATCTCAAGCCCAGCTCTTTCATTTCCATTTCCAAATCAGCCCAGCTATGTTAGTTTTAGCTAAAAATATGAACCTACTTATTTCGCTGAGCACTTTTCATCATGAGCATTCTAGTATTTGACATAGAAACCATCCCTGATATTAAAACAGGACAAAAATTATATGAATTAGAAGGACTATCTGATGAGGATACAGCCTCAGCCCTTTTTACTTTACGTCGCTGTAAAACTGGTAACGATTTTTTACCGCACTATCTCCAAAAAATAGTTGCTATTTCTCTGGTACTGAGTCAAGGCTCTCAACTAAAGGTCTGGTCTTTAGGCGATGAGCAAGCCGATGAAAAGGATTTAATTCAACGTTTTTTGCTGGTATTGAAAAATACACACCGACGCTGATTAGTTGGAATGGTGGGGGCTTTGACTTGCCAGTGCTTCATTATCGTGCCTTACTGCATGGTATTTCTGCACCAATTTATTGGGAAACTGGTGAGAATCAACAAAATTTTCGCTGGAATAACTATCTGAATCGCTTTCATTATCGTCATCTGGATTTGATGGATGTGCTGGCTGCTTATCAGAATAAAGCGTTTGCACCTCTGGATGAAATAGCCAGTATGCTTGGCTTTCCAGGCAAAATGGGTATGAGCGGAGCAAAAGTATGGGAACAATACCTTGGGGGAAATTTAAAGAATATTCGTGATTATTGTGAAACCGATGTATTAAATACCTACTGTGTCTACCTTCGCTTTGAATTAATGCGAGGCACACACAATCAAGAAACTTATACTAAAGCTATAGAGAATTTACGTAGCTATCTGCAAAGCGAAAAAGGAAAACCTCATTTGCAAGAATTTTTAGAAAGAATGAAGTAATATTATCTAATGTAGGTTGGACGTCTCGCCCAACAACTTGCAACAATAAAAACCACGTTTTTTGCCTGGTTTTCGCCAAAAATCCGATAATTAATTTGCCTTTTTAGGTTGTTTTTTGCTAATTAATTTTTTCAGCAGGATCGCATCTTCTACACCATTTTCGTCTTGGTAATAGGCTTCCTTGATCGCGTCTTTGCAAAAACCAAATTTCTCGTATAAAGCAAGTGCAGCAACATTGCTGGGACGAACTTCAAGAATAACAGTATCGAAATTAGAATTTACCAAAGAAGAAAGTATTGCTCTCAATAACGAGCGCCCGTAGCCCTTTCTTTGGGCTGAAACCGCTACACATAAGTTGAGAATATGACAAACATTAAAACTATAACGACAGATTACATAACCCTCTATACGCTTTTTAGACTCTATCACTCGGCAATCATATCCAACTAGCACACAATCACTTAAAATATCTCTACTCCACGGAGCTCGATGTGACATCACCTCAATCTCATACACTCTATCAATGTCACTTTGCTGCATTGGACGTATTTTAGGTCTCATATTAGTCCTAAAGATTAGATTGTATTTAGGGGTTGTTGAACATTTCTACTATCTTGATGCTAGCAAAATTTCAACAATCTCTGGTTATTAAAATGCATCTTTTATTAGCGCTAGAAATAATCCTTCTTTCTACTCAAAACAATTAGCCATAGTCTAAATAATCAACACTCAGACTATGGCGATTTAGGGTAAATTACTTTTCTTTTCTTAGGTAAATAAAGATCAGTGATTGTTCCTTCAAACATTTCTGCAGACAAGGCAATAGACTCAGAAAGTGTCGGATGAGGATGAATAGTTAAAGCGATATCTTCCACATCACAGCCCATTTCAATTGCCAAGGAGGTTTCAGCAATTAAATCACCGGCATTTACCCCTACAATCCCAGCTCCCAGAATCCGATCAGTTTCAGGACAGAATAATAACTTAGTCATTCCTTCTTCACGCCCCATACTCAAAGCACGCCCACTGGCAACCCAAGGGAACACTGCTTTTTCGTAGTTTATTCCTTTCTCTTTAGCTTCTTTTTCAGTCAATCCAGTCCAGGCAACCTCTGGATCAGTATATGCAACACTAGCAATACATTTGGGATCAAAATAGTGTTTCATACCAGCAATCACTTCAGCTGCAACACGGCCTTCTGGTATTGCTTTATGGGCTAACATAGGCTGTCCTACCACATCTCCAATTGCAAAAATATGGGAAACATTCGTTCGCATTTGCTTATCAACTTTAATAAACCCGCGCTCATCAACTTTTACACCGGCTTTTTCAGCATCAATAGTGCCGCCGTTTGGCTTTCTGCCCACTGATACCAAAATTTGTTGGAAGCACAAAGGTTTATCAGTAGCATGCTCGCCATCCATAGAGACATAAATACCATCTTTCTTAGCTTCCATCGCAGTAACTTTCGTTTTCAGCAGGATCTTAACGCCTTTTTTCATCATACGCTTGTGTAAAACATTAACCAAATCAATATCAGCTCCAGGCATCAATTGATCCATAAATTCAACCACTGTCACCTCAACACCCAGAGCGGAATAGACAGTAGCCATTTCCAAACCAATAATTCCACCACCTAAGACAAGCAAACTACCTTTGATGTCGGCTAACTCCAAGGCACCTGTTGAACTGAAAATACGTGGATCTTCAGGAATAAAAGGCAAATTAACTGATTCACTACCTACAGCAATGATAGCGTTTTCAAACTCAACCGTAGTAACACCGTTCTTTCCTTGTACAGTTACCTGGTGAGTACCTGAAAATTTAGCAACACCAGTTACTACCTCTACTTTTCGCTGCTTGGCTAGAGCATTCAGTCCACCTGTTAATTTGTTAACAACAGAGTTTTTCCAAGCAACAATTTTTTTACTATCCAGTGTGGGTTTACCAAAACTGACACCCTGATCAGCCATTTCATGGCTTTCATCAACCACTTTAGCGATATGAAGCAAGGCTTTTGAAGGAATACAACCAACATTCAGACAAACACCGCCTAAGGTATTGAAGCGTTCAACTAATACTACTTTCTTGCCTAGATCGGCAGCACGGAATGCTGCTGTATACCCCCCAGGACCACTACCTAATACCACCACATCAGCTTTAATATTTGCAGTCATTTCACGCCTCATATTTTTAAAATCTAACTTCTATCTTTTATTAGCTTATTCTAGAGCTATTATAATAAAATTCGTCGAATATCGCTGAGTGAATCAGCAATGAATCGAGTAAAACGCGCAGCCTCCGCACCATCAATAACCCGGTGATCATAAGACAATGATAAAGGCAGCATCAATCGTGGTTTAAATTCTCCCTTGTCATAAACAGGCTTCATACTGGAGCGGGAGAGCCCTAGAATCGCCACCTCAGGACTATTTACAATCGGCGTAAAAGCCGTACCACCTATCCCTCCGAGACTCGAAATGGTAAAACAACCACCATTCATATCAGCAGGCATCAATCCCTTATCCCGAGCTTTCGCACTTAAACGAGCCATTTCCGCAGCAATGCCGCTAACCGTTAGACGATCAACATCTTTTATAACTGGAACAACCAAACCATTTGGCGTTTCAACAGCAATCCCAATATGACAATAGCGCTTATAAATTAAATTCTCACCACTTGCATCCAGTGACGCATTAAATTGTGGATATACCGCTAGCGCTTTACTCACTACCTTGGTTACGAAAGCAAGCATCGTTAATTTGAAACCACTTTGCTTTGCATGTTCCGCTTCTGATTTTCTAAATGTCTCAAGCTCAGTAATATCTGCTTCATCAAATTGAGTCACATGAGGAATAGTAATCCACGAACGATGAACATTAACGCCAGTCAAGCGTTTAATTTTATTCAAAGGCTTAACATCAATTTCGCCAAACTTGGAAAAATCAATTGCAGGTGCACTGGGAAGTGCAAAACCACCCGTAGATGGCTTTTCGCTCAATCTGGCCTTTACATAGGCCTGCACATCTTCTTTCATCACTCTCGATTTTCGCCCGCTTCCTTTCACCTCATTAAGGTTTACTCCCAACTCCCTAGCGAGACGACGAACCGCCGGGCCCGCAGAGACAGTTGTTCCAGCGCTTTCCGTATCTACTAAATTTGATTTTTCAAAACTAACCACAGCAGGTTGTGCTACTGTCTTTTCTGGAGCTGGCTCTTCTAACTGGCTTGATGATTGCACTTCTGTATCGTTTATCTGCTCTGCATTTAATACAAGGATCAAAGCACCCTGTGATACCTTATCCCCTACTTTTAAAGCAATACTATCAATAACTCCCGCCGCGGGCGAAGGAATATCCATCGTTGCCTTATCACCTTCCAGGGTAATAAGTGATTGATCCTTGGTAATAGATTGACCCGGTTTGACCATAATTTCAATAACATCAACATCAGTCGCGCCACCAATATCAGGTATACAAACCTCCTGGCGTTGTGAGATAGTTTGCGATTTTAGGCTTACCACTTCCGTTTTTGATATTTTTTCTTCTTTTTCTGGGAATATAGATGAAGCAACTGTAGAAGGTTTTTTTCCTCAACTTTCAGCTGTTCTCCAATCAAAGTTAAAATGACATCACCCTCAGAAACTTTATCACCAACCTTAACTTGCAACTGTCCAATTTTACCGGCCTGTGGCGAAGGAATCTCCATACTCGCCTTATCAGACTCCAACGTAATTAATGGTGTATCTACGCTTATTTCATCCCCTGGTTTAACCATTATTTCAATGACATCAACACCTGTTGCGCCACCGATATCGGGGACCTTAATCTTCATCTCATCTGCCATAGTTATCCTCAGCAAACAGGTAAACTGCAATTTATTTAACCAAATTTAATGTTACAAGAACATTAGATAAACCTGGGCATCAACTCAACTCGTATAGTCATGCAATAAATAAACAATGTAAAATTGTAGAGCTATACGAGAGGAATTGAGAATGCTCCTAGTGAGTTACTGGATCCTCTTTTTCACTTTTAATGCCATAACGTTTCATTGCATCAACAATCGTTGATTTAGGCATTTCTCCTTGCTGCACTAACGCATCTAAAGCAGCTAGAACAATGAATTTAGCATCCACTTCAAAGAAGTGGCGTAAGCGCTCACGCGTATCACTGCGTCCATATCCATCAGTGCCAAGTACTACATAAGGCGCTGCAATGTAAGGTCTTATCTGATCAGCATATAAGCGCATATAATCTGTAGCAGCAATCACAGGCCCTTTACGGTCGGCCAATTGCTGGCTGACATAACTTTGCTGTGGTTTAGCATTGGGATGTATACGATTACGCCGTTCAACAGCCAAGCCATCACGTCTTAACTCATTGAAACTCGTAACAGACCAAATATCCGCAGTGACAGCAAAATCATCTTGAAGCATTTGTGCTGCCTTGATAACTTCCCGTAGAATAGTTCCGCTACCCAACAGTTGCACATGTTTTTTGCTCTTTTTCTTACTCTCTTGTAAGAGATACATACCTTTGAGGATACCCTCTTCAACACCTGCTGGCATTTCAGGATGGGTGTAATTTTCATTCATTACGGTAATGTAGTAGAACACATTCTCTTGTTTCTCATACATCCGTTGTAAACCATCGCGAATGATTACAGCTAATTCATACGCATAAGTTGGATCATAAGCAACACAATTCGGAATAGTTGACGCCATTAGATGACTATGACCATCCTGATGCTGCAAACCTTCACCAGCCAATGTTGTACGCCCAGCAGTACCTCCCAAGAGAAATCCACGTGCCTGCATATCACCTGCTGCCCAAGCCAAATCACCAATGCGTTGAAAACCAAACATTGAATAATAAATATAGAAAGGTATCATTGTTAGTTTGTTGGTACTGTAAGATGTTGCGGCAGCTATCCATGAGCAGAAAGCTCCTGCTTCGTTAATACCCTCTTCCAGGATCTGACCGTCTTTTGCTTCACGATAATACATCACCTGCTCATGATCAACGGGTGTATAAAGTTGTCCAACCGGAGAATAAATACCAATTTGACGGAACAAACCTTCCATACCAAAAGTCCGACACTCATCCGGAACAATCGGTACAATGCGCGCGCTTAATTCTTTATCCTTCAATAAAACCGATAGGATGCGTACAAAGGCCATGGTCGTTGAAATTTCCCGTTCACCCGTACTGCTGGTAATTGCAGAAAAAGCTGATAGCTCTGGAATTTTTAGTGGCTCTGCATCTGTGGTACGAGCAGGCAAATAACCGCCGAGAGCTTCACGCTGTTTACGTAAATACTTCATTTCCGGACT
>NZ_CALJ01000205.1 GCF_000308315.1 Legionella tunisiensis
AGTATATCTCTGTGCATAACCAGCGGGTCTGCAGGCCTAAGTAACTTATCCACCAGTTAGGCATTACCCAGTGTTGTTTAAGCACTTTAAGTTGAGCTTCACCAGCCTCTGCTTTAAGCTTGGCAGTTAGTGACGCTTGATGCCTAAGCCAAGATTCAATCTTTCCAGGAGGAGTATTCCGAGTATTTAATAAATTATCAACTTTTATTAACATGCTTAAAATCGACGGCAACCGCATTCAGGACGATTAGGATCTGCGATTATAACACTGCTGACCAGAAGATCGTTAATAGCTATCTAAAATAAAGGAAGGATTTATATTGAAATGAAGTAATTTTCAAAAAAGGCGGAGGTTATGAAAACCAACCGCCTAATTTAAAACGTCTTTAAGCAAGCTTCTTAGTCAGAGGCTCAGCAAATAGATTTTCTAATGAACCGACATTCATACTTTCCACATATTTACCAATTAAGGGCTCAAAGTCATCGCTTTTATAAAGCTGGGCATTATCTGTTAAAAAAGCTAGATCAACTTCTCCACCGTCTTTTAAAGTCTCTAAGGCGCTAGCAAGCTCTATTGCCGCATCCAATTGGCTGATTAATGTTTCTAAAGAAGGTTTAAAAAACCATTTCTACTAGCTGTCTGTTGTTGTAACTCACTGATTTTCTTTAGCAACTGAGTACTTAAATTCCTAGCATCCTTGATAAAATCATCCAAAGCTAGATCTCTAGGTACAGCAACAATCACTGGCCTTTCTACTCCTTTCATAGGCTGTGGATCTCTCAACTGCCTAGCGAAATCAACTAATGCTTGTTTCGCTTTTGTAAGATCACTATTAACGCCCACTCTTTCCTCGAGATTGGTAATCTGCAGACTTATCTCTTCAACTTGATTGATCACGCTCTTGATATAGATATCTCGAGCACCCGAATTAATTAAAGTTTGCTTTTCTGCTATTGCCTTAATAAATTCTTGAGTATTTACAATAGCCACCTTTATTCGCTTGGCGAATGCAGGCGTGGCTTCCGGACTCAATTCCTGAGCAGCTTTCTTGTAGGCAAACATCGTCTCAACACGAGCAGTGCTATGTAGAAACACTTGTGCTTCTTCCTCAATAAGCATTTTCGGAGTAACGACTGCAGCAGAATCATAAGCCAAATCAGTCATGATAGCTTTTGTCACATCGGTAACAGCAGCTACAGAGCAAGATACACTGATAGGGTTTTTCATTTGTCTAGGGTTGACAACAGTTTCGTCAACAAATAAGGCTTGGTTTAAAGCATTATTGAAGACTACTTGTGGATCAAGATGCAACTTCTCGTTAACAAATTTTTCAATGGCAGCGCGTACGCCCTTTTTAACATGCTGGTTATTAGGATCTGCTAAACTAGCCAATTGCTTAATCAATAAGGTTCTGTATACGATAAATGCTTCACTCAGTTGATAAGGTGTATCCAAGGTCGCTTGATCATCATGCTTTAAAAACGATAACAGAAATTCATAAGAATGATCTAAATAAGCCTGAACATTCTGGCTATCAATTTTGTTTTCAATCCGATCTTTTTCACTATCCACTCTCAAACCAAGAATAGCTCGATAGGTTGGGTCACCTATCAAGATATATGGATTACCTTTAGCCACCAATTCTGCATTAAAATCAAAAGCAGCTTGTAATACTGTTTTAAGAGGATGATCTTTATCATCGTGACGAATGTCGCTCTTAACTACTGGAGCTAACTTTCTGGCTAGATCTAAGTCTTGTACAGAACCACCCAGTTGCTGAGTATAAAAATCAACCAATACGGGAGGTAAGGCTGCGGGTTCCCCCCCTAGAGAGGGAGGAATAATTGCAACAATTTCCAGAACTTGTTGTCTAATTTTGGCTTTTAATTCAAATTTTTTAATAAAGTCTTGGTTTTTTCAACTTTTAAATAAGCAGTCGTATCCTGAATGAGACGTCTCAAATCATGATTGTCCATTCTATTAGCCATCATATCAACCAAGCTAACTTGCA
The DNA here is from genome assembly GCF_000308315.1 of Legionella tunisiensis. GTDB lineage: Bacteria > Pseudomonadota > Gammaproteobacteria > Legionellales > Legionellaceae > Tatlockia > Tatlockia tunisiensis. The sequence goes on from NZ_CALJ01000205.1 coordinate 2,013, forward strand.
TTAACGCTGTTTGCTCCATTGCTTTACCAATGATACGGCGATGTTGCTCTGCCAAATCAATCTCGCTTTGTTTAGAATGGCGATATCGGGAAGCTTGTTCTCTGAACCAAGAGTCACCTGATCCTACTGCAGCATAATTACGCTTATCCTCGACTCCGATTACCCCCTCGACTATCTCTGCTAAATAAGGCAAGTTTCCTACAACTTCTTTCACAGACTCCATGAAAGTTGCAGCTTGATAATTTTCTAATTGCGTAATATCTTCTCTGGTGGTTTCTTTGACTTTTTGGATTAACTGCTCCAAACGCTCTAACTCATCTTCGACTATAGTAATTGTTTCTTGAAGGGCATTACGGTTCTTCGCATCACGCTTATAGTACAAAGTATCAATTTTAGTTACTGCGAAATAGCTTGCAACGGCAGTCACAGCAGCAGCAACTAAGGCAATACTTAAAATACCTATGGTGATAGGGCCTCCAACAACTGCCGCGGCGACACCTAAAACAACCGTCGCAGCAATCAAACCACCCACTGTAGCAGTGAGAGCTGGGTAGGCTGCTAAAAAGCCAGGCTCGTTCATTTGATGTTGTAAAAAGAGCACAGTCTGCGCCATAAACTCAACTTGTAACTGCTGAGTAAATTCTTGTCTCTTTTCAGGAGTTTCAAAGAAACTCTTGAGCCAAGTCACTGCTTTATACTGTTCTCTTTCTGCCTGTATTTCTTGATCCTTAATCTTATAGATGTCCTTAAAGGCCTCATTAAAGAGAACATTTAGTTGCTGCAGGAAATAGACTTCTACTGCTATATTTAAAGCGCCATCATCAATTTTGGTATCTTTAGGTAAATCCAAGCTAACAATAAATTCTTCTCGCATGCTTTTGTTGGTCTTACTATTTTTTAAGCCCAGTAGCAACCCTTCACGTAAATGGAATAGTTTAACCAGATTGCCTGCCAGTTCGTCATATTTTTTGTCGAGGCCTGCCTTATGCATTTCCTCTTGGAAGGCCTCAAAACTACCTGCTGCTTCCCCTTGATTGGCATTTTTCCAAAGCATATAAGTGATATAACTAACGCCAGCACCCAATCCAACACTAGCAGCACCAGTCAATACGTTTTGTACTCCAGCAAAAGGATTAATCATACCGGTAAGGAATCCTGTTTTTGCGGCACCAAATGTCAGACCACCAACACCTACCCCTAAAAGCGCTGCTAAAGTACCGCCACCAAGCTTGGAAGCTGTAGATAATTGTTCAATGGATCCATTAAGATAGTCTGTGGTTGTTCTCTTTTGCCCATACGCAACCAAAGCTTCGGCGTATGTTTTTATCTGCTTAACTTGAGCACCTTTAATTTTACCTCTTGAGATAGTATCAAGCTGAGTCAGCATGTTCTCTTCTAAATATTTTTATGATTTTCCTTAATAATCCCAAGTCCAGTATTAATATCTTGGAATTTGTGAGGTGGTCTCTTAACAATCAATAAACCAAGCTCTCGATCTCTTGCTTTTATTTTTACTTTTTCATCTACGAAAATTTGAAGATGCTCTTGTATTTGCAGTAAAGCAGCAAATTTTTCACTACACTGCTGTTGTGCAGAGCTACACGCCTTGACGTAATCACCAGTAATTGTTTCAATTCTCAACAAACCTCGTATTTCAGCATCTAATCTACTCGCATTAGTCTTCAAACCATCAAAAGGTGGCTGTTCAAGATCAACATCATGCTCTTCTTTTAAAGTGGTAAGTAAACGACCAATTACTGTAATTTGTTCCTTTCTCTGCTTTGTAGCAACTCGTCCAAACTGATTAAATTTTGTAACTGCATCCTTAACTTTTTGTAATCTTGTTAATAAATCTTCTCTAGCCTTCATATAGGCTGGAAATATTTTTGCAAATTCCTCACTTACAGTGGTTTTTGTAAGATCTGCTATCTCATCTTTAATTTGGTTATAACCGACGATACCTCCACCAAAAAAGCCAGAAGAACCATCAGCACGCAAGATAAGCTCTTCATTAGCCGCATGCAGTATTTCATCATCTACTAAACTGAAATCAAATTGATCAAATTGCGGGAGTTGAGCTGCTTCTTTCACTGCAGCTACAAATTTGCGATTAGCACTGCTGTTTTGACCAGATATTTTGACTTGATCAGCTAACAATTCACGTTCCAATCTATCAAAATTTTCTTGAGCTTGGCTAGGTGCGCCCGTAGGTCTTTCAGAAGGTAATTGCCTAATATTTTTTAAACTCTCAGTGAGTTTTAAACGCATAGCATTTATGTCTAAAGCAATGATTTCTCTAATATTTTTTGGGCTTCCTGCTTTTTCGCAAGTCACACAATTGCGCTCTAGATTTTCAAGAGCCAAGAGAAGTATTCCACATCGTTCTATTAATTCTGCTTTATTCATAAAAAACTCCCGCATTGTTTGGCAAAATTTTTTATGCATCCCAGCTATTTACCTAAATCCCGATCAATGCCTTTTAATTAAACAATCTAAACTATTGTTACTATAGCTGATTAAGATTAAGTAAGTATTAAGAAAATAAAAGCCCATGTTGGTTAATAATTAGCCTTATAAGAAGCACTAAAAAGGTCAGCAAGAATTCGATTTTGTTTTTTAAAACAGTATGTTACAAAAAGATAGCGTATAAATTCACTTTGATTGCAACAAAATAAAACGAAATCAATTATGAATTTTGTTGTCGCAATACACGCCCGAATCGATTCACTACCAGTTTTATCGGCTCCGATTGTGGATTTTGTAGGAGGAAATGACCACTCGCGGCCATATGCTTTAATTCAGAACTGAATAAAAGGTAATTCTTTGAATGAAAACCATGCCAACCAAGCTTGATACTTGATTGCGTCCAATGCCATTGCTGTAACAATTTACTACTTGAATGGAATCGGTGATTTTTATTATCAACAAAAAGAATCATTCCCTGAGACCAATCACTCGATTCAGGTAAAGGAGTCAAAGCAAGCGTGACTCCCTGTAAAAAAGCAGTATGCCTTGCATAATACAATGCGGTAATTATCTCCTTTTCTCTAACCTGTAATTGATTTTTTTGATAAAGCATGACACCCGCAGGTGCGCAGAGGAAACACAAAAGGACAATGAGCGTTATACTTATTAATAATTCAATAAAAGTTAATCCAATGTTTTTATTCACAATTTTCCATTAAAAACTGTTTCGCTATTCTCAAGTCAGCATAAGCCTTCTTCTTATCTATTGGATTTCGTAATAAATAAGCCGGGTGATAACTCACCAAGAAAGGGGTATCTTTATAATGGCGTACCTGATGCCGTAATCGATTCAATGGTAATAACTCATTTGCTAAAAATTGACCTGCAAAGCGCCCTAACGCCAGAATCAATCCGGGCTTGATAAAATCAATCTGCTGGGCAAGGTAGGCGCTGCATTGAATAATTTCCTCCACTGCTGGATCTCGATTATCTGGAGGCCTGCATTTTAAGACGTTGGCTATATAAACATCTTCTTCCCCCATGCCAATACTGTGTAACATCTGATTGAGCAAGTTGCCCGCTTTACCCACAAAAGGCAGTCCTTGTTTATCCTCATAAAATCCAGGAGCTTCACCAATGATCATCAATTTAGCATTGGCATTACCACGCGAAAATACAGTTTTACTGCGAGTTTTATGTAAAGAGCAGCGCATGCAGGAGGCAACTTCACGTGCCAACGCAGTTAATTGTTGTGAACAGGAAGAATATCTTTGGCGACGCTCCACCCAGAGGTCTATCCCCATATTTTGCAGATAATAATGGTTTAATACGTCTGACATCATTCTCTCATAGTAGACCAGATTTAATTTGACCATCTTTGGGATGCCGCGAACAAGGTCGCGGCAAGTAGGCGTTGAGATCACCTACCCATATACACTGTTAATCGTTTACAGAAATTGTCGAAAGCAATTCACTCACTACCTTAGCCGGATTTGGTGCTGCAGTAATTGAACGCCCGAGCACCAAAAAATCACTGCCATTTTCAACAGCTTGTATAGGTGTCACCACCCGCGACTGATCATTCAATTTATCTCCGGGCAAGCGAATACCAGGTGTAACAGTCAAAAATGATTGGCCGCAAGTATTTTTAATCATTGGCACTTCCAAGGCAGAGCAAACAACCCCATCAAGCCCTGCCTGTAGGGCTAGTTTAGCCAAGCGCTTGACCTGAGTATCAACAGAAGGCTCTAACCCAATCTCTGGTAAATTATCTGTATCCATGCTGGTTAAAATAGTTACCGCAATGAGTAAAGGACGATCATGTCCATAAGGTTCTAAAGCCTTTACTGCTGTCTGCATCATTGCTAAACCACCTGAAGCATGAACATTAACCATCCAAACACCGAGCTCGGCACACGCCTGACATGCTCTCGCTACCGTATTAGGAATGTCATGAAACTTCAAATCCAGAAAGATCTTAAACCCTTTTTTACCAAATTACGAACAAAATCAGGGCCAAAATGAGTAAACATTTCACTGCCAATTTTGAGTGCGCATCGGCTCGGAACGAGTTGCTCAGCCAAAGTAAACGCATCTTGCTGATTTGAAAAATCAAGCGCTACGATCAGTTTCAAAGTCATTATACTCCAGCCAGTTCACTTACCAGGCACGTTTTAACCGCATTAGCAATTTTTTGCTGATCTTCCATACTCAAGTAAGGATGCATTGGCAAACTGACTACATGTTTACTTGCTTTTTCAGCGTAGGGGAAATCGCCAATTTTATAGCCCAAAGAACTGAGAGCCTGCTGTTGATGCATAGCAACAGGGTAATGAACTGCTGTGGGAATACCTAAAGCCTGCATTTGCTTCTGAAAATCATCACGGTTAGGGACTTCGATAGTATATTGAGCATAGACACTAGTATTCCCTTCCATAACAGATGGTGTTTTAACAATACCAGCAAGCAATTGTTCATAACGTTGTGCAACCCGTTGGCGCATTGCAATTTCATCGGGGAATAATTTCATTTTTTCAATCAGGATAGCTGCTTGAATGGTATCCATACGACCATTAATACCAATTCGTTTATGGCAATATCTTGTATTTTGTCCATGATTACGGATTTCAATCAATCGCTCGGCAAGAATATCATCATCTGTAAAACAAGCCCCAGAATCACCATAGCCGCCTAGCGGTTTGGATGGGAAAAAACTGGTACATCCAATTGTTGATAAAGCACAAGAATACGCACCATGATAGGTCGCACCAAAACTTTGAGCAGCATCCTCAATAACTGGTAAGCCGAATTCCTTTGCAACCTGATTGATTGTAGTCATATCAGCACATTGACCGTACAAACTCACTGGCATAATCGCTTTAGTTTTTCAGTAATAACTGCTTTGATTTTCGTTGCATCAATATTGTACGTATTTGGATCGATATCAACGAAACAGGTTTAGCGCCGACAAGAGCAATCACTTCACCCGTAGCAAAAAACTGAAAGGACTAGTAATAACTTCATCACCTGGCTCCAGCTCCAAGGCTAACAAAGCCATGAGCAAAGCATCTGTACCACTTGAATTAACGATAGCATGCCTAACATTTAAAAATTCCGCCAATTGTCGTTCAAGTTTGGCGATTTCCGGTCCCATAATATATTGACCATGCTCTAAAACAGTTTGGATACTTCGTAAGATATCTTTTTCAATTAATTTATATTGTTTTTAAGATCAATGAATTGCATAATTCTCTCAAATTGAATTAGGGAACTGATTAGACTCAACAGCAATTTTCCCAAATTAACAGTCGGCTCTAATCCCCTTCCAAACCATGGACTGGCTTCATTCTACCCCACTGTTTACAACTTGGGCAATGCCAATGCAAATGTTTGCCACCAAAACCACAATGTCCACAGCGATAGATAGGCTTGTTGTCTAAAAATTTACTCGTAATGTCATACAGCATTTGTAATTTATCCCGCACCTTACCGTGGGCGGTTTCCAAGTGCCAGCAAATCAAGCGGTTTAAACCTCTAATGGACGGATGTGTACTAAGTTTATCCGATACAAAATCAATAGCTGCATCCATATTTTTTCACGGCGTAAAAACTCCGCAATAACGAAAATGGTGGATGCTCGGGGATGCTCGACTAAGGTCTGTTGTAAGTATTCTACGCATTCATCCATCGCATCCAGTTCACGATGGCAAATCACTAAAGGCTCAATGATTTCACTAAGAAACTCCGGATCCTGTTGTGGAACACGCTTTAAAGAACGTATAGCCTGCTTATAACGAGCATTTTGCATATCCAGCGAAGCCTGCATAAGGCTAGCACGCACAGACATTTTATCAATAATAAGTGCTTGTTTAATAGCGTTTTGAGCTTTATCAACAGAATTACTTTTTAATGCCTGATTAGCAATTTCACAATAATAGTGGGCCGCTTGCATATGCATACTTTGCCCCAGGGAGAGCTCTAATTTTTTTATGACCTCCAATGCCTTTTCCCAAGCTTTTTCTTGCTGATAGATGGCAAGCAAGCCTTGTAGACTGTATGTTTCGCGGCTGCCGCCCTGCTCTACCACTTCTAAAAAAATGCGCTCTGCCCTATCAAATACGCCTGCACTCATGTAATCCTGACCTAAAGCCATTAACGCCTCTTTGCGCTCTACCAAACTTAATTGCGGCCTGGCAATCAGATTTTGGTGTATTCTAATAGCGCGATCCACTTCGCCCCGACGGCGAAAGAGACTCCCTAACGCCAAATGAGTCTCTACTGTCTCACTATCAACCTCCAGCAACTTGATAAACACATCGACTGCTTTATCAGGTTGTTCATTTAATAAGTAGTTTAGCCCCACTACATATTCACGTGAGAGGCGGTTATCAAAACCCTTTTCTTTACCAGAGTAATTACGGCTAGCAACCCACCAACCAGACCAGGCTGCAGCAGGTAACAATAATGGCCATAAATTAATCATTAAAGCTCTCCATTACTTCAATTTGTTCAGTTTTATTAGGGCTATTACATTGACTGACGATAATGTCTAACCTCGTCATTATCCCGAACACCGTGAAAGATCCTTTTTACAGTAAGAGATTCCCCACGTTGCTTCGGGACAGCGAAGAAAAAGCCTCAACAAAAATGCAAACAGCCTCTAATATAAATTAGCAATTTAAATTCGCTCACTGATAATAAATTCTGAGCTGAGTAGGGTCAATCATCTTAATGTTGATCCTGTAAGGGTATCGCTCGCAAGTTCTTTATTTCCTTTTCAGTCAATTTCAACTGGCTCTTGATTTTTAAATATTCAACTTTAAGACGCCAATAACGGCATAGAAAAAGCAAAAAGCCCAGAATAGCCCCAACACCAAGCATCACCGTCATTAATACAGATATGGGCATTGTTAGGACTTTAAAATAAAAATTAACCTGTACTGAAGAAGCATTCAGTGCAGCAAAACTTACACCTAATATAATTAATACTAAATAAAATATCATCATTAGCAGGCGCATTATATTAATCCTTAAAATAGCTGCAAATTAAATTGATACTGATCCCTATTATTAATTCGCAATTGAGCCTAAGAACATGTGTTAATTAACAAGAATTCCTCTTAACAAAAAAGCGTAGCTTAACTACGCTTTTTAATTCAGGCAAAGAGTTTATTCACCCTCTTTATTTGCCATTTTTTCTTTCAGCAGATCACCTAAAGTCGTTGAAGCAACGTCCCCACTACGTGAGTATTTTTGATTGCTTCAGCTTGATCTTGAGCATCCTTAGCTTTAACAGACAGTGCAATCGTGCGGTTTTTCTTATCAACATTGATAATTTTTGCTTCGATTTCATCCCCTTCTTTAAAGAGTGTGGTTGCATCATCAACTTTGTCTTCAGACAATTCATTGGCACGAATTGTTCCAATAACATCAGGAGCAAGATCAACGGTAACTGTTTTAGCATCAATGGCAGAAACCTTTCCTTTTACAACAGCACCTTTTGCATACTCTTCAACATAACTGCTGAAAGCATCACCTTCAAGTTGCTTCAAACCCAAGGAAATACGTTCACGCTCAGCATCGATAGCCAGAATAACTGCTTCTAGTTCCTGACCTTTCTTAAATTGCTTAACGGCTTCTTCGCCTGGAACATTCCAAGAAATGTCAGACAGATGCACCAAGCCATCAATCTCACCATCCAGACCAATGAAAATTCCGAAGTCAGTGATTGAGCGGATTTTTCCGTGAACTTTTTGTCCTTTACTATGAGTTTGTGAAAACTGGTGCCAAGGATTACCAACACACTGCTTCATACCCAGTGATATACGGCGACGTTCTTCATCAATTTCAAGAACCATTACATCAACCATATCACCCATAGAAACCACTTTACTCGGGTGCACGTTTTTGTGGTCCAATCCATCTCAGACATATGAACTAAACCTTCAACACCTTCTTCTATCTCAACAAAACAACCGTAATCAGTGATATTCGTTACTTTACCATGCAGTTTTTACCGACAGGATAACGTTCAACTAAATCAACCCAAGGATCATTACCCAGTTGTTTCATACCTAAAGAAACACGATTGCGCTCACTGTCAAAACTCAAGACCTTCACTTTAACGTCCTGACCAACAGTCAATAACTCGCTTGGATGTTTTACGCGCTTCCAGGAAATATCAGTAATGTGGAGTAAGCCGTCAATACCACCTAAATCAATAAACGCACCATAGTCAGTAAGATTCTTAACAATACCATTAAGGATTTGGCCATCATGCAAGGATTCAAGTAAAGCTTGTCTATCGGCACTGCTTTCCTCTTCTACAACAGCGCGGCGTGAAACAACGATATTGTTTCTCTTCAGATCCATTTTAATAACTTTGAATTCAAGCTCTTTGCCTTCAAGGTAAGATGGATCACGAACTGGTCTGACGTCAACCAAAGAACCTGGCAAAAATGCACGAATAGAACCGATTTCAACCGTGAAGCCACCTTTGACTTTACCAGAAATCAGACCTGTTACTGTATCGTTATTTTCATGGCATTTAGATAATTTACGCCATGCTTCTTGACGCTTGGCTTTTTCTCTTGACAGCAATGTCTCACCATAACCATCTTCAACAGAATCCAAAGCAACTTCAACAGTGTCGCCCAGATGGACTTCTAACTCACCATTTTTGTCTTTAAATTCTTCAACAGCAACAATCCCTTCTGATTTTAAACCCGCATTCAGGGTGACATAATCATCATCAATACCTATGACTTTTGCGGTGATTATTGCTCCAGGATAAAACTGTGCGCCAATGATACTTTGCTCAAATAATTCTTTGAAACTTTCAGACATGTTAATAAACTCTTTAGTAAACAAATAGAAACATGAGATCCACTCATCTTTCCCCCTATGAAACACATTTAACGTAGAAACAGGCGTTCATCGACCAATTTTAATACATTATTGAACACTTGTACAATCGTCAAACCAGTTGTATCGATCATCACCGCATCCTCTGCGGGCTTTAATGGTGCGTGCGCACGAGCAGTATCTCTTGCATCACGTTTAGCCAACTCATCAACAACTTCGGCGAGGCTAGCATCAATTCCTTTTTCTTTCAACTGAAAATAGCGACGCGAGGCTCTTTCTTCCGCTGAAGCATACAGATAGATCTTTAAAATTGAATCAGGAAAAACCACCGTGCCCATGTCTCGACCATCCGTTACCAATCCTGGCGGTAAAGCGAAAGCGCGTTGACGAGCGAGTAAGGCCTTCCTGATTTCAGGCACTACGGCAATTTTAGACGCATCCTGCCCACAGAGTTCACTTCTTATTTCATCAAAAACATCATGCCCTTCGAGCAATACACGCGTTTTTTGTTGTGGATCCGTTTCAAAACGTAAATCAAGTGCATGTGCCAGCTCGACAATTTGCACAACATTATTAAAATCAATACGTTTTTTCTTGCTGCATAGGCAAGAACTCTGTATATACATCCACTATCCAGTACATGCCACCCAAGATGGTTTGCTAGCATATGGCAAATGGTCCCCTTACCAGTACCACTAGGACCATCAATAGTGATCACAGGTATATTTTTATCTGACATCATCATGTATTTCCTTGATAGCCAATTGTATTTTGTTGGCTGTTTTTACAAAAGTTGGAAATGACGTTGCAACATTGGAACAATTTTTTATTGTTACTGGCGCTTTAGAAACAGCTCCGGCAATAGCAAAAGCCATAGCAATGCGATGATCATGAAAACTATTAACTTCCCCGCCTTGCAGCACTCCACCATTAATATACAAGCCATCTTCAAATGCCTGTGCTTCAATGCCTAGACGTTGTAAACCTTCAACCATGGCCCCAATTCTGTCGCTTTCCTTACAACGCAACTCGCGCGCTCCATGTAGCAAAGTCTGCCCTTTCGCACAGGCTGCTGCGATAAAAATCACAGGAAACTCATCAATAGCAATTGGCACTAAGTCGGAAGGAATATCTATCCCTTCTAACTGAGCATATTTCACATGAAGATCTGCAACGAGCTCCTCACCACAAAGACGCTTGTGATTCAAGCTGATATCTGCGCCCATTGCTGTTAAAATCTGGATAATCCCTGTTCGGGTGGGATTAATTCCCACATTACGTATCACTAGTTCTGAACCAGGAACAATTGTTGCTGCGACAATAAAAAAGGCAGCTGAAGAAATATCACCCGGAACAATGATATCGGTACCAATACATTCACTGTCTGAATTGATTATGATCGTATTTTCCGCTTTTTGAATAGGATAAGAAAATGTTGTTAGCATTCTTTCCGTATGATCACGAGTAAATCCCGGCTCAATCACTTTTGTTTCACCCTGGGCATAAAGGCCAGCGAGTAATAAACAAGATTTAACTTGTGCACTTGCTTCTGGCATTTCATACGTAATACCGTGTAAAACATGCCCGCCACGAATAATTAAAGGAGGCCGTCCTTCCTTTGTTATTATTTCAGCCCCCATCTGCATTAATGGTCTACTTACCCGTTCCATTGGCCTTTTTTGCAGGCTTGCATCGCCACTTAGTTCACTGTCAAAAGGCTGTGCGGCAAGTAGCCCTGCAAGTAAACGCATGGATGTACCAGAATTACCGCAATCAATAATACCTTTAGGTTTTTGCAATCCATATTTACCAACACCATGAATCACGACTCGTTGTGCTACTGGCCCCTCGATGGCAACCCCCATAGACTGAAATGCCTTTAAAGTTGCCAAACAATCTTCTCCATCTAAAAAACCGCTGATGGTCGTCGTACCTTTGGCAATGGCACCTAAAATAATAGAACGATGAGAAATGGATTTATCGCCAGGAACTGTAATATCACCTTGCACTGCCTTTACAGGGCTGCTTACATAATCTATCAGTTTCATTAATGGTGTTCCTTAGCAAAATCTCGCATAAATTTGATCAGATATTCTACGCCTTCCATCGGCATGGTATTGTATATACTCGCTCTTAATCCTCCCACTGTGCGATGGCCTTTTAAAGCATATAAACCTCGCGCTTTGGCTGCTGACAAAAATGACTCTTCAAGACCCGCATCAGCAAGCGAAAAACAAATATTTACTAAAGAGCGCGCTTCCTCGGATATTTTACAATGATAAAACCGGAAACATCGATGTAATCATATAATTTCGAAGCCTTAGCGCAATTTATTTCATACAGCACCTCAACACCGCCCTGAGCCTGAACCCATTGAGCCATTTTTCCAGCCAGATAACAATTAAAGGTAGGTGGCGTTGCGTACAGTGAGTGAGTTGAACAATGAGTTCGGTAATCAAACATTGTCGGAATGACATTATCGGGCAAAGCATTTAATAGCTCGTCACTAATAATGACCAACGTCAAACCGGCATTTGCAATATTTTTCTGTGCTCCGGCAAAAATCAGCCCATAATCACTCACAGTAATAGGCTCGCTCATTAAGCATGACGTCATATCCGCAACAAGGGGTATTCCTGAAATAGTTGGTATTTTGGTAAAACGAACTCCATTTACTGTTTCATTGGGCGTAAAATAGAGGTACTTTGTATTTTCTTTAATCTGCCATTTTTCTGGCGATGGAATCTTTATAAATCCATTCTCTTCATCACTTGCAACACAATAGGCTTGCTTAATTTTTACTGCTTCCTGGTAAGCCAATGTGGACCAAAGACCAGTAATTAAATAACCTGACTGCTCACCTGCTGCAAGCAGGTTCATAGGAACCATACTAAATTGTGTGCGTGCCGCTCCACCTAAAAAAGCACATGATAATTGGCAGGGACTTTTAAAAGCTCCCTGAATGCTTGCTCCGTTTGTTCCATCAAAGCCATGAATTCTGGTGTACGGTGCCCAACCTCCAGTACGGACATATCAAGATTTTGCCAATTTAGAAGTTCTTTCTGTGTTTCCCTTAAAATTGACTCAGGCAACATTGAGGGGCCTGCACCAAAATTATAACCTCTACTCATCATTAGGTTCTTCTACAGCATCCCCTTCATCAAAATCTGACATCTCGTCGGTATCCTCTTCCTCGATGTCTACTATCCGTTGCATGCCCACAACCAGTTCACCCGAACTGACATTAATAAGACGTACACCTTGGGTATTTCGACCAATGATTGATAGCTCATCAACTTTAAAGCGAACTAAAGTGCCCTTGTCAGTAATTAACATGGCCTCATCTCCATCAGAGACTTGCAGAGCACGTACTACTTTGCCGTTACGTTCATTCACTTGGATAGAAATTACACCTTGACCACCACGGCCGGATACACGATATTCTTCAATATTAGTGCGTTTACCGTAGCCATTCTCAGTAGCTGTCAATATCGTACCCTCCGATTGAGCAACAACCAGAGAAATAACTGATTGATTTTCAGCCAAGCGAATACCGCGTACCCCACGTGCAGTTCTGCCCATAGGTCTAACAAGGTTTTCATCAAAGCGAATAACCTTCCCAGCATCTGTAAACAGCATAATATCTTTACTGCCATCGGTAATATCTACACCAACCAAACGATCTTCATCATCCAGATCCACTGCAATAATTCCCGTAGAGCGCGGCCGGCTAAACGCTTCAAGCGGTACCTTTTTCACAGTGCCATGCTTGGTAGCCATGAAAACAAAATAACCTTCTTGATATTCACGCACTGGCAGCATGGCGTTGATGGCTTCATCTGCTGCCAATGGAAGAATATTAATAATCGGTTTACCACGTGAGATGCGGCTTGCTAAAGGCAACTGATAAGCTTTCAGCCAATATAATTTCCCGTGATTTGAGAAACATAACAACGTATCGTGAGTACTAGCGATAACCAAACGCTCAATAAAATCTTCGTCCTTCACATTGGTAGCTGATTTACCTTTACCACCACGGCGCTGGGCTTGATAAGCAGAAATCGGTTGGTATTTCACGTAGCCCTGGTGAGAGAGAGTAACCACCACATCTTCTTCAGTAATTAAATCTTCAATCGTTAAATCTTCTTGTGATGCGGTAATCTCTGTACGACGTTCGTCACCAAACTGGGCTCTGACTTCCAGTAATTCATCGCGAATTACTTGCATCAAGCGTTCCGGGGAAGCCAAAATATCTAACAATTCTTTAATCACGCCTAACAATTCTTTAAATTCATTGATGATCTTATCTTGTTCAAGAGCAGTTAAACGGTGCAATCTTAACTCAAGAATTGCCTGAGCTTGATTTTCTGATAAACGATAACCTTCTGCAGTTAAGCCATAATCACTGGATAAATCATCTGGTCGGCAAGCATCGCTTCCTGTATTTTCCAGCATAGTCCTGACCAAACCTGGTTGCCACAAACGCGACAATAACGCCTCTTTTGCGTCTTGAGGTGTTGGTGATTGCTTAATTAACTCAATCATCTCATCAATATTGGCCAGGGCGATTCCCAAGCCTTCTAATAAATGAGCACGATTACGGGCTTTTTTCAATTCAAAAATCGTACGGCGAGTCACTACTTCACGCCGATGCTTGATAAAATACTCAAGAATTTCTTTTAGATTGAGCGTACGAGGCTGGCCATCAACCAAAGCTACCATATTAATGCCGAATACGTTCTGCATCTGAGTATGAGCATACAAATTGTTCAGAATAACTTCTGCCACTTCACCACGTTTAAGCTCAATAACGACTCGCATACCTTGTTTATCAGACTCATCCCGCAAACCAGAAATCCCTTCGATACGCTTTTCACGTACCAATTCAGCGATTTTCTACTAAACGGGCTTTATTAACCTGATAAGGTAATTCAGTAATAATAATTGCTTGTCGGCCGGAATGATTATCTGTTTCTATTTCTGTGCGCGCTCGAATATAAATCCGGCCGCGCCCTGTACGGTATGCCTGCAGAATACCGGCTTTACCGTTAATAATTGCCGCTGTTGGAAAATCAGGGCCAGGCACATAATTCATTATATCGTCTAGTGTCAAATCCGGATCTTCGACCAAAGCAACACAGGCATTAATAACTTCTGTCAGATTATGCGGTGGAATATTGGTCGCCATACCTACAGCAATACCGGATGAACCATTCACTAACAGATTAGGAACTCGTGACGGTAAAACGACAGGAGCAAATTCAGTTTCATCATAGTTTGGGCTAAAATCAACGGTTTCCTTGTCCAAATCAGCCAGTAAAGCATGAGCGACTTTGGACATTCTAACTTCGGTATATCGCATAGCCGCTGCGAAATCGCCATCGACAGAACCAAAGTTACCTTGCCCGTCAATCAACATATAACGCATGGAAAACGGCTGTGCCATCCTTACAATGGTGTCATAGACCGCCGTATCGCCATGAGGATGGTATTTACCAATGACATCCCCTACGACACGTGCTGATTTTTTATAAGGCTTATTCCAATCATTGCCTAATTCACTCATCGCAAAGAGCACACGACGGTGAACGGGCTTAAGGCCATCACGCACATCAGGCAAAGCGCGACCAACGATGACACTCATAGCATAATCCAGATAGGACTGCTTTAATTCGTCTTCAATATTGACGGGTATAACTTCTTTGGCAAGATAAACCATGTTTGGACGCTTCCTCATGCAATGATTGAAATGAAAATAAGCTAAGAGGATACCATAGAGCAGGCTTTAATTGAATCATATCAAGCATTTCAATCTGTCCATCCACGGCTTGGCTAGTTTAATATTTTTCAACATGATTCATCCATTATCGACCGTTCTCATTTCATTTTATTTTTAGCATTTTATTTCTGTTAAAAACCTTCAAACTGGATCATACTTATTCATTAATAGAGAGATAAATTTGCCAACTTCTTTAAATTGACTGGAGAAGGGCATTTTTATATAGTCTGCGCACTTAGTAAGCGAGAAAGCTGTCAAGCCATGAACGAGGAGACACAATGACAAACAAAATTGCCAGGCTTAGTATTGACGGTCACGAGTCAATTGACTTACCAATCTATAGTCCGACTTTAGGTAATGAAGTAATTGATATCAATAAATTAGGTGAGCAAGGCATGTTTACCTATGATCCGGGCTTTGTCTCCACCGCTTCGTGTGAATCTAAAATCACTTATATTGATGGTGACAAAGGAATTTTACTTTATAGAGGCTACCCTATAGAACAATTAGCCGAGAAAAAGACTTCCTCGATGTCAGTTATCTCCTTCTAAATGGTGAATTGCCCAATGCAAAAGAAAAGCAGGATTTTATTAATCTGATTAA
>NZ_CALJ01000204.1 GCF_000308315.1 Legionella tunisiensis
AAGGTTTTCATGTTGTCTGTGTTCATGATGGCGAAAATGCCATAAAAAAGCACTGAACCAGGTATTTGATGCAATCATTTTAGATGTCATGCTTCCTAAATTAAACGGTTTTGAGGTTTTAAAAGCGATACGCGAGCATTTGCAAACGCCGGTTTTGATGTTAACTGCGCGTGGCGATGATATTGATCGTATTGTGGGACTTGAAATTGGCGCTGATGATTATTTACCCAAGCCCTGTAACCCTCGTGAACTGGTTGCAAGATTACGAGCTATTCTAAGACGAACGCAAAAAATCCCTACTCAAAGACCAATTATTGAACACCAGGGAATTCTTGTTGATTGCTCCAAACGATTAGCTACTCACAATGGCAATCCTATGGACTTAACTAACGCCGAATTTAATATTTTGGAAATGTTAATTAAATCACCTGGCCAAGCTTTCTCAAAAGAAGAACTAACAGAATACGCCTTAGGTAGAAAATATACTGCCTATGATCGCAGTATTGATGTCCACATCAGTAATTTACGTAATAAGCTAGGCGATAATCAGGCTGGCGAGCCGTTGGTTAAAACCGTTCGTGGTTTTGGATACATGTTTAATGCTTAAGCTGTATTGGAAAATCTTTCTTTCATTTTGGTTAGCCACCATTTTAATCATTATTACCACCGCCTGGGTAACGAGTGAAATTGCTCAAAAATCATCAGTGCCAGCCCGCGAACGAGTCTTTATGGATAGTTACGCTAATGCCGCAGTAGCTACCTTTGAATCAGGCCAACAGGTAGCTTTAAAAAAGTGGCTAAATCGAACTGGTATATCAAGGCATATGACCTTGTACTTACTTACTAGTACAGGTGAAATCATTGGTAGTGAAACTCCACCGCAAATAGTTAAAAAATTTCTGCCAATTTGGTAGACGAAGAATTAGATGATGGACTACTTAAATTCGGTGATATCATAGTCAGTCATGAAATTCTTTCGACTTCAGGTAGAGCTTACCGGCTTGTAGCAGTCAGTACCAAGCCACTGGCTCATTTTGTGGAAATTCCTTGGGCTGGCCTGACGATACGCTTAACTATCGCAATTTTTATTAGTGGCCTTATTTGCTACCTTTTATCCATTTACCTAACTCAACCTTTGCAGTCATTAAGAATGGCAGCACAATCAATAGCTACAGGAAAGTTAAGTACGCGCGTTGGCCGTTTTAAAGGCCATTATCGTGACGAAATTGCTGAATTAAGTGGTGAATTTGATAGTATGGCTGAACAATTGGAAACCATTGTGAATTCCAAAGAGCGTTTGTTACAAGATATTTCTCATGAGTTACGCTCACCATTAGCCCGTTTACAAATTGCCATTGAATTGGGCAGAAAGAAAGCGTCTCACTTGGCTGAAGTTGAATTCAGCCGCATGGAAATTGAATGTTTGCGGTTAAATACGCTCATAGGAGAAATTCTTGAATTTGCAAGACTGGATAAATCCTCAAGCCAATTAAATAGAACCATTGTCAATCTATCTAATTTGCTCAACCAGATTATCGAAGATGCTAATTTTGAGTTTAGAAATACCAAACCAGGTGTGATACTACGTAAATCACAAGAATATAAGCTCTTTCTAGACGAGCGATTAATTCATCGTGCCATTGAAAATATTATACGAAATGCACTTCGCTATGCAGCACCTGATCCGCAGGTCATTGTTTCATTACAACGCGACGAAAGCAACTCAGAAGTACATATTAACATCGAAGATAATGGCCCCGGTGTTCCGGAAGAACAATTAGAGCGTATTTTCAATCCTTTCTATCGAGTTGATACTTCAAGAGAAAAGAAAACAGGCGGCTATGGCCTTGGCTTGGCCATAGCTCAACAGGCCATTAAATTGCATCATGGCAATATTCAAGCGATGAATCGTAAAGAAGGTGGGTTGTTAGTAAGAATTAGCTTGCCAATACTAGAAAACCAATTACTTGCTTAGATTTTTTGCTAATAACAATCAATTATAACCAATTGGCTCTATCCGGTATGGTTTTAAATAACGTACAGGAATCAATTGGTTAATCCCCTTCACTGGCGTTATGTGATTGGGTATAATCCGCGGCATGTGTAGGAATTAGTTTTTCTGCTCAAAGTAGCCACTTAATAACTAATGCTGAAATAAACAGCTTAAAAAGAATTCTTACCAAATATCAGATTCTCAAAAGATAGATAGAAGGACCCTAGCAGTGAGTCACGCCGAAAGACTTGATAAAGCCAGTACTGCCTTTTCTTTGCAGGGTTTGTAGTATCAAAACTACACCATACTCCTTTTGTTGTGCTAGCCACCCTTTCGAATCTCGGTTCACTGTTTTTATATACTATCGCTTATTGCCTTTGGTTTTTTGCTAGCCGGATGTATCCTGACTATCCTCGCAAAGCCCAATCTTGGTACGGGTTTACTGAATTTAAAAACCAACACATTATTGCTGTCGTCTTGGGGGTCACAGCAATAATAAGTTGCTTGGCAGCGCTCAGTATGCCCTTAGCTATTATCCCTGCCACCTGGCTTTTTGCTTCCAGTAATGGCGTATGGTGCACCAGTGAATATCATAAAAACAGAATCCACCTCTTTCTGACAAAGATTATTCAGACAGTTTACAAACAAGTTATTGCCGCTATGCCTTCACTACGACAATCATGTCTTTTCTTACTGCAGTAGGTTCTACTATTGTTATTATGTCCCCAGCAACCGCAGTCTTGGTTTTAACGTTTTCTTCCATTGCAGGCATTGGTTTAGGGGCGTTAGCAGCTTATTATCTGATTGATTACGTCTATCATAAACACACACCCACCGGCGTCAGTGCGAGTTATGTTCAGATGATAGCTCCGTTAAGCGGCATACCAAGAACAGAATTACAACCACTGTCCCCTATAGTAACTCACCACCCACCTGTTTTACTACCAGTACAAGCAATACCTATAGGAAATTTGACTTCTACAACGCCTAGCTATTCTGAAGATCAGAGAAATGATTCAAAAACAAATGCCCTTGTTTGAGTAGTACTTGTCAGGCCAAAAGATAATGAGTATAGTTTGCAGGCTGTTTCAGGAGTAATTAAACTACATGAGCAAGCTAACAAAATTGATGATTGAGCACGCAAAACAAGTCTTGGTTCGGGCTTATGCACCCTACTCCAATTTTAAAGTGGCTTCTTGTTTATGCAGCGAAGACGATCAGTTTTTCTCTGGTGTTAATGTTGAAAATGCCTCTTATGGTTTATCCATTTGTGCTGAATCATCAGCCATTTGCCAGATGGTGACTGCCGGTAAGCAAAAAATCAAATCAATTGTTGTGCTAAATAGTAAAAATACCCTTTGTCCACCATGCGGAGCATGCCGCCAACGAATAGCAGAGTTTTCAACTTCCGATGCCTTGGTTCATCTTTGCAATAATGAAACAGTAATAAAATCAATGTCCATCGGAGAATTACTGCCCGAAGTCTTCAAATTTAAGCCTTAATCTGGAATAAAAATGACTAAATCAAATATTACTTCAGCCCATTTAGCGGCAGAAAAAATCAAGCAACAAGTCCCTAGCTTTAAACCAACAATAGGAATCGTGCTGGGTTCAGGTTTAGGCAGTTTTGCCGACCAGTTAGATGATGCTGTAACAATTAGTTACGATGAATTACCTGGATTTCCCAAACTAACTGTGCATGGGCATGGGGGCAATTTAGTACTGGGTTACTTATCAGGTGTTGGTGTAGTTTGTTTGCAGGGACGTGCTCATAGCTATGAAGGTGATCATCACGATACCGTTAAGACTTATGTACGAACCTTACGCTTACTTGGTTGCAGTCACTTTATGGCAACCAATGCATCAGGCTCTCTGCGCGAAGACGTAGGGCCTGGTGAATTGATGCTAATTACTGATCATATCAATATGCAACCTGGAAATCCTATGGTTGGGCCTAATGATGATGAATTCGGCCCCCGTTTCTTTCCTCTCGACAATGCCTATGACCTAGGTATGCGTGAAAAATTATTGCAAATCGCGCATAAAGAAAACATCGCTCTAAATCAAGGTGTTTATCTTTCCGTATTAGGTCCAAATTATGAAACCGCTGCTGAAATTAGAGCGTTTCGTATTATGGGGGCTGATGCAGTAGGCATGTCGACTGTGCCAGAAGTATTGGTTGCCAATCATTGCGGCATGAAAGTAGCCGTCATTGCTACTATCACCAACTATGCAACAGGCCTTTCCCGTACCAGCCATAGCCACGAAGCCGTTGTATTAATGGCCTCTAAAGCAGCAGAAAAATTAAATAGACTCGTAAAACAATTTATCGTGGAGTTAGCGTGAGTCTTGAAGCAGAATTTTTATTGACGCTAGGTGAATTAAATGAAACCTTGCGTCATCAACCTATTTCCAATTCAGAGGTGATTCCTCTCATCGATTTAACCCTACTGGATGATACGGCGGGGTATGAACAACTTTACTCTCTCGGTAAAAAAGCGAATCTACACCAAGTAGCTGCAGTTTGTGTCTTACCGGAACATTTGGAAATAATCCGCCATATAACCACAGTTAAATTAGCCACTGTAGCCAACTTTCCCTCAGGAAATCAGCCCCACAAAGAAGTTTTAGCTGCAATTGAGAAAACGATCATTAATACAAAAGTCGATGAAATTGATTACGTATTTCCATACCAGGATTATTTGGCAAAAAACAATCTTCCGCCTTAAGCCAGTGCCAGCAAGTTTATCAATTATGTCAACAGGAAAATATTCGTTTTAAAGTCATTCTGGAAACAGGCGCTTTGCCTTCACTAGAGTTTATCTATGATCTCAGTACTGAAATCATTAATAAGGGTTGTGACTTCCTGAAAACATCCACCGGTAAAATTGCTCAAGGGGCAACTCCTTCTGCTGCCTTTGCCATGTTAAAAGCAATTAAAGAGAGTAAAACATCCTGCGGTTTAAAAGTCTCGGGAGGGATAAAGCAGCCTGAACAAGCTTTCATTTATATGGCGCTGGCTAGTCATTTACTTGACCGTGATTTAGACAAATCCTGGTTTCGTATCGGTGCTAGCAGCCTCTTGGATGTATTGGAAGAGCGAAATTCAAGACCGCATAACCGGCACGAGTAGCATTGATTTTTTTGGGACTTTGTTTTACAAGAGATAATTCAAAATAATAGCTAACCACATCAGAACGCCATACCAATTATTGGAAGTAAAGGCTTGTAAACACTGAGCAGGTTGGCGTTTAGCAATTAATTTTTGCTGGTAACCCAACAAAGAGGCGGCAACTAACCAACAACAAAAAAAGGCCAGAAATGATTTAAACTGATAGCCAAAAATAGCCATAAACCATGAAACAAGATCTGTAAAATGCCAATGATTACGCGATCATAATCAGCAAACAAAATAGCGGTTGATTTTACCCCTATACGCAAATCATCTTCACGATCCGCCATCGCATACTGACTGTCATAAGCAACAATCCACATAAAATTAATTATTAATAAATAAAACATCATACCATCAGGCACTTTTCCAGATGCAGTATAAGCCATTGGGATTCCCATAGAAAAAGCGACTCCCAAAACCAATTGCGGCCCTTGAGTAAAACGTTTACAAAATGGATATAAAAAACTAATAAAAACAGCGAATAAGGCATAATAAAAACACTGCTTTGGCAGTTGTAACAATAGTATTAATGCAGCAAACAATAGAATAAACAGCAGTACGAAAGCCCCTATCAAACTGACTTCGCCAGATGTTAAAGGCCTCGTTTGCGTACGTTTAACATGCAAATCGATGTGGCGATCAGCAATATCATTAATAACACAACCAGCTGCACGCATTAAAACAGTACCCAATAAAACAAAAGGAAAGCGTTAATGGAGGATTGCCTTCATTAGCTATCCATAAAGCCCAGGCCGTAGGTAGCCACAGTAACAAAATGCCTACTGGCTTATGGAAACGCATTAATTTGAGATAAGCCATCCATTTCAATTGGTAACCCTCAGTAGATCAGGTAATAAAACCTCTAGGAGATAAAAAGGTGCTTTTTCAGCAAGCGTAAACACAGATAACCGCGCCCACAGTTCTGCGCGCTGCCTATCAAGATAAGGTAACAACCAATAATATTCTAGTGATTGTTGAGTAACTGCATAGTGAATCATTTGTTTTCGACTTACGGCAGACTCGCTAAAAACAATCTCTCCCAGGGATTCGTTTTTTAAACGAGCAAAAAAGAGGGAGCTGCCTGATAGGATAGCTCCGGTACAATCGTGCGTGCAAACCAGCAAAGACGCTGTTGCGCAGACATGAGTATATCTCTGTGCATAACCAGGCGGGTCTGCAGGCCTAAAGTAAACTTATCCCACCAGTTA
>NZ_CALJ01000203.1:60-6687 GCF_000308315.1 Legionella tunisiensis
ACTTCCGTATAATGTAATGCATTACGAAGTTATTACGCTGTCTGCATTCATCAATAGCGCCTCTACCACCAGTTTAAGTTCATTTTCATTCATGATGAACAGCCTGTATATAAATTGGTGCATAAGCACTCGCTTGACTAATCAGCAGTAATGATTGTCGCGCCAATTCCAAAATAGCCAGAAGTGTTACGGCTAGCCCCATCCGGCCCTCTTTCTGATTAAACAAGTGGGTAAAGGATACCATTCCTTCTTGTTGTAGTCTCTCCAATACAATCCCCATTCGCTCTCGGACTGACAAAGGCTCACGTACTATTTGATGATGACTGAGATGACTATGTCGTTTCATTAAATCTCGCATAGCCACCGTTAACACTGAAAGCTCTACATCAGGATGGACAATGGCTCGCTCAATGAGTTCCGAACTAATCGAAAAACGAAAAACATCACGCTCACAACGTGCCAAGGTATCTAATTGCAAGGCTGCATTTTTAAACTGCTCATAGGTTTGCAGTTTTCTCACCAATACAAGTCGCGGATCCTCTTCAATTTCCTCGTCTTCGTTGATCGTTGGTGGCAGCAATAAACGTGATTTTATTTCTGCAAGCATTGCCGCCATGACTAAATAATCTGCCGCCAATTCCAGCCGATGCGATTCCATGAGTTGGATATATTGCATGTATTGTTGGGTAATATGGGCGATCGGAATATCTAAAATATCAATATTATCCCGCCGTATCAGATATAACAGCAAATCAAGCGGCCCAGAAAATGACTCCAGCAAAACTTCCAGTGCATCTGGGGGTATAAACAAATCTGCCGGCGCCTTAATAACAGGCTTGCCAGCTACAATGGCCAGCACAGAAGAAGATTTTGCCGACAAATCAGCTTCCATCAATAATCCAAACCCATGACTTCACGAACGTCTTCTAACGCTTTAGTTGCTTCTTCTCGAGCCGCTTCACTACCCTCAGCGACAATCCGCTTCACCGATCCCAGATCCGACTCATACTCTTTGATAGCTGC
Organism: Legionella tunisiensis; assembly: GCF_000308315.1. Taxonomy (GTDB): domain Bacteria; phylum Pseudomonadota; class Gammaproteobacteria; order Legionellales; family Legionellaceae; genus Tatlockia; species Tatlockia tunisiensis. The sequence goes on from NZ_CALJ01000203.1 coordinate 1,084, forward strand.
CTGGATGGGTTGTAATTCTTGCCCAATAGAGTCAATCACTGGCCGTTTACAATCGATACAACCTATACCAGCTGAACGACAGCCAGTTTGTACCCAATCTTTTACTGTCTCGGAGGAGTATATTTTATGAAATTGCCAAACCGGACACTTTTCCGGCTCACCAGGATCAGTACGTTTGACACGAGCAGGATCGGTTGGCATGGTTAAAATTTTCTTCTCAACCTGCTCTGGCTCTTCGCGCAAACTAATGGTGTTGTTGTAAGATTTCGACATCTTTTGCCCATCTGTACCAGGCATTTTAGAGGTTTCGGTTAATAAAGGTTGCGGCTCAGGTAAAATTATCTTTCCAGAACCATCCAAATAACCAAGTAAACGTTCCTTATCACCGATTGAAAGATTATGCTGATTAGCTAACAACGCTCTTGCTGTATTTAAAGATTCATGACAACCATCTTGTTGAAATTCTTTCCGTAATTGGCTGTAAAGCTTGCTATTTTTTACCCATTTTTTATGGCTTCAAGCGCTAATGCTTCAAAATTAGGTTCACGACCATAAATAAAATTAAAACGGCGGGCTATTTCGCGTGTTAATTCAATATGAGCAACTTGATCTTCACCGACGGGAACATAATCAGCTTTATAGAGTAAAACATCCGCGCTTTGCAAAAGCGGATAGCCCAAAAACCCGTAAGTTGCTAAATCTTTGTCATGTATTTTAGTTTGTTGGTCCTTGTAGGTAGGCACACGCTCAAGCCATCCTAAGGGAGTAATCATTGATAATAAAAGATGCAACTCAGCATGTTCAGGAACCCAGGATTGAATAAAAATTTTCGATAGACTCGGATTAAGACCACAGGCCAACCAATCAACCACCATATCCCATAATATAGTCTCTATAAAACCAGGCTCGTCGTAACGTGTCGTTAAACCATGCCAATCGGCTACAAAGAAATAACAGTCATATTGATGTTGTAATTTAAGCCAATTCTTCAGAACACCATGGTAATGACCCAAATGCAAACGGCCACTGGCACGCATCCCCGATACGACTCGTTTATTAGGACTAAATAAAGCTGACATCTAAATCCTTAACTATTTAACAAAATTATTAAATTTTTCCTTAAATGGAAGCATCCAAAACGGAGTAACTTTAAGGCTAATTATCTAAAAGGCTCTGGATCGCCTCTCCCTTCACGCAATACAACTGGATAGTCGCCAGTTAAATCAACTACGGTAGTCGGTTGATATCCACAATTACCACCATCAATAATTAAATCCGTCTGATTGCCAAGCAAATCTTTAATCGCTTCTGGCTCACCAAGTGGAGCTGTTGCTCCAGGCAATATCAAGGTCGTACTCATTAAAGGCGTTTCAAGACATTCAAGTAACGACAAGGTAATGTTATTTTCAGGTACACGTAAGCCCAAGGTCTTGCGTTTGGGGTGTAACATCAACCTTGGAACTTCATGAGTTGCATTCAAAATGAACGTATAAGAACCAGGTGTAAATGCTTTAAGTAAGCGAAAAATTGAATTTGAAACTTTTGCATAAGTCCCTAATTGAGACAAATCTCGGCAAACCAATGTCATGTTATGATTTTTACCCAATTGACGCAAACGTCTAATTCGCTCCAAAGCTGCCTTATTACCTAATTTACAACCCAAAGCATACCCTGAATCAGTGGGATAAACCAAGATCCCTCCCTCTTCAATGATAGACGCCGCTTGTCTCAATAAGCGCGACTGTGGATTATCAGGATGAATTGCAAAAAACTGACTCATAAACTCCCCTGTTAAAGATTCCATTGCTGCCATATAGGTGTACAGTTTACCGGTAGTTGTTGCTGTCTTCCAAGAGAAATACGCGATAAAGTATCACCATGATAATCTGAGCCTGTTGAAGCATATAGCTGAAAACGTAAACACAACCCAATCATTTCTTGTATTTGTGTTGTCGTCATTTCCCCTGAAACAACTTCAAGCCCAGTACCACCAGCCATTTTAAACGCTACAATCAATTCTTGCAGCCGTGTGCGTGTTAAAGAGTATTTTAGAGGATGGGCCAGTACCGCCTGCCCCCTGGCTTGCACAATTCCTTCCACAGCTTCAGTCAGACTAAGCCAGGGGGTTGCTACATAAGCAGGTCTCCCTCTGCCAAGGTAGCGTTTGAACGCAGTCTGCCTATCAGAGACTAAACCTTCGTCGATAAATAATTGTGCGAAATGCAGTCTGCCAATTCGTTCATGACCAGCAAGTTTACACGCTTTTTCATAGGCATTATCAATACCACAAATTTTCATTTGTTCAGCGATTTGCACAGCACGTCTAATCCGACTTTCGTTTTGCTGTCTTATCAAGGCTAAAATAGTGTCATCATCCGGAGAAATATTTAAACCGACAATGTGAATATCATATTTTTTCCAACGAACACTAAACTCAATGCCGTTAATGATGGTAAGAGACAGATTGCTTGCTGCCTTGTGTAGTTCATCCGAACCGGCCATTGTATCATGGTCAGTCAAAGCGAGCATTTTGATGTTAGCTTCAACCGCTTTATTCACTAATGCGGCCGGGGTAAGTACTCCGTCAGAAAAATTACTGTGGCAATGTAAATCAATCATAGGTGGCTGGATAATGAGAACTTGGATTAATCAATAAACAATTTATCTATATAGTATACCTGATGAAAGGAAAAAATTGTTATTTATATTACCTCCAATTATAGTGGAAGCAACTTCGTTCATAACTACAGGTATCTTATGATTATCATTTTAGTCGAAGATAATATCGTCAATCAAACAATGATGAAGCAGATATTAGCAAATAACTTCAAGAATTCCATTGTTAAAGTGATAGGGGACGGTGAAACAGCAATTGCCTTTTTTAATGGCAACCTGCATTACGATTTAATTATCCTTGATGGTAATCTGGGAAGTAAGACAACCAATGGCCCCGAAGTCGCGCAGGCAATCGTTAATGCTGGGATAAATACCCCCGTGGCATTATGGACTGATGACAAAGCTACGCGAGAGAAAATGGAAAAGGTTTTTGGCCATGAATTGCCTTGTATAGAAAAAGCGCCACTTAACAAAAATAATATCATTAGTGTTGTAAAAAATATTTTAGAACTAGCGTCTGAACCAATAACACAGAGGCGCCAGACTTATTAATTAAGATCGGTAGAGTTATTCGTTAAAAAATGCTTTGAAATTCATTGCGGCTTGCGAACTAACCCATTTATGCACTATTCTTAACATATGCAGAACAAACTTTAATACAACATTGAGTAGTACACTACAGAGCGAAAAAGTTATCTTCCCTCACCTAAGTTCACAACAGTTGGCAAATTTGTGTGGCGTCTTGCATGAAAATATCAATCTCTTGGAAGAATATTTTAATGTGACCATTAAAATTGGCCATGATGGCTGCATTTTATATGGTCATTCAGCCGCTAACTTGCATCATGCGAAACAGCTTATTAAGCAACTACATCAACTATCTAATCAACCAATACCTGCTGAATTAATAAATTCTCTATTAAACAACAAGGCACCACAAGACATTATGACCCACTCGATAAAATTAAGTCGTAAAACCATACAACCACGAAATAGTAAACAAGCCGATTATCTTAAAAGCATCAATACCCATGATATTATTTTTGCCGTAGGTCCTGCCGGTACTGGGAAAACGTATCTGGCAGTCTCCAAGGCAATAGAATGCTTTGAGAAAGGTGAGGTGCAGCGTCTTGTTTTTGTTAGGCCTGCAGTTGAAGCCGGTGAAAAACTAGGCTTTCTGCCTGGCGATCTTGTTGAGAAAGTTCTACCCTATCTTCGTCCTATTTATGATGCCCTTTATGAAATGATCGGTTTTAAAGAAACACAGAAACTTATCCAAACCGATATTATTGAAATCCTACCTCTGGCCTTTATGCGCGGTAGAACTTTAAACGAAGCGTTTATTATTCTTGATGAAGCCCAAAATACCACCATTTTACAAATGAAAATGTTTTTAACACGCATGGGTTTTGGTTCTAAGGCAGTCATTACTGGAGACATGACCCAGATAGATTTGCCCAAAGGAACCGATTCAGGCTTACCTCATGCAATTAAACTCTTGGCAGATGTCCCTGAAATTAGTATACATACCTTCACCAGCCGTGAAGTAGTACGACACCCTTTAGTTTCCCGCATTGTTGATTGCTATGATAAAATTACCAAGGATAAAAAATAATGGCTTACCACATCGATCTACAAAATGCTTGTAATGCCTCGATTCCAGTCAGTGATGAAAAACTTATTTCCTGGGCCAAATTACCACTTATTGATCACCTGCAAACAGCAGAATTAACCCTGCGCCTTGTTGATGATAAGGAAATGACCCAATTAAATCATGCTTACAGACAACAAAACAAAGCCACAAATGTACTTGCCTTCCCTAGCGCTATTCCGGCTGGAGTTGAGCTTGAATACCCATTGCTTGGCGATGTCATTATCTGTCCATCGGTTTTACAGGCAGAAAGTATTGAGCAAGATAAATCCCTGACGGAACATTGGGCACATATTGTCATTCATGGGGTCTTACATTTATTAGGTTATGATCATATTCAGGATAGTGATGCTGAAATCATGCAGTCCGCTGAAATTAAATTGCTTGCCAAACTTGGTTTTCTAATCCTTATCACATAGAGAGTAGTCATATTGAGTAAAGAGGATGATACTGGTTCATGGTTTATGCGTTTAAGGCAATTTTTACAGATTGAACCGCAAAATAAAGAAGAGTTAATTAGTTTGCTGCGTGATGCACACGCTCGCTCACTAATCGATTCAGAAACCTTAAGTATGATAGAGGGTGTTATCCAATTTGCCCAAATGCGCGTGCGTGATATTATGCTGCCCAAAAATCAAATGACTTGCATTTCTCAAGACGATGAATTGAAAGATATCATTGATATCGTTACCAGCTCTGGCCACTCTCGTTTTCCGGTTACAGGTGATAATAAAGACGAAATTATTGGTATCTTACATGCCAAAGATTTACTCCGTTACCAAGCGGAGCGAACAACCGATTTCGATTTACATGATATTATCCGTTTCACTACCTTTGTACCAGAAAGCAAGCGACTTGATTTATTACTTAGCGAATTCCGTAATAACCGCAATCATATGGCGATTGTTGTTGACGAATATGGTGCTGTAAACGGCTTTGTCACGATTGAAGATATTATTGAACAAATAATTGGTGACATTGAAGACGAATTTGACATCGATGAAGAGGCCTATATCAAGGCACATGGAGATGCTTATTATATCGTTAAAGCACATACTCCCATTGAAGAATTCAATGAGCAGTTAGAAGCTAATTTTAGCGATGAAAATTACGATACCATTGGTGGTATCGTCATGAGTACTTTTGGCTATTTACCTAAACGAGGCGAAGCGATTACAATTAAGGAGTTTGAATTTAAAGTTATTAATGCAGACTCTAGACGTATTAAGCTACTCGCCTGTTTTGATAAGCGTAAAATAGCAACAAAGACATAACGCCAAGGACAACTTAGTAATGAATAACAGCATCTTAATTGTAGATGACGATACGGAACTTAC
>NZ_CALJ01000202.1 GCF_000308315.1 Legionella tunisiensis
GTACGTTCAACGTGTATTAAGCCGTTTTCCGGTCCGGTTTCCGTTTAACGTCCCCGTTAAGAAAGTAGAAAAAAATACTAGGGAGCCTATATCAGGTAATGCGCGTGCATACGTATTATTAACGGCAATCGCTTTGTTTTTTCTTGATACTCAATATCATCCAGCGCATAAATATCCATATTCTGCTTAATTTGATTTAACCAACTCTCATCATGTTCTTTAAAATTCTCGCCATAATGGCGATCAGCGCCAGTTTTATTTTGGTTATCAAAATCGTCTAAAATTTGAAATTCAATCTTTTTAACCGCTGGTAAAACTGATTTCACCATTTGCTCGCTCCACGGCGAGAGTGCTTGCGCGTCAGTTGCGTAGTAATGTTTATAAAATTGTTGTAATTGGGCGGCTTGATAGTCTGCCCTTAACAAGGGCATTTCGTAATCTGCACTATCTGGAGATAAATAATCATTAATATTTTGCGTATAAGCCTTGATTGAAAAATCATAAATAGGTACTTCTACTGCATAAGATAGTGATAAAAACAGCATGAGGAAAAAAGTGGCAATTCGTTTGCTTAACTGCTTGCCATTCAATTGATTACACACCATCGGAACCAATCCGTAGAAATAAATTTTTTGAATTGTATCATAAAAAATACTATTTATTTGCAATTTGATTCAATTTTTGTCAATCAATTATCAATACCCGGCTATTGGTGTTACTGCTGACAACATTGGTCTAGAGGGCTGTGGACAGTGTGAAGTGACCGTTAATTTTGGCATATAAAAAAATGCCACCTCACCATATTTTGTTGGAGAAACCAGTTTTGATTCTTTGTCTATCTGTTTTTCGTTGTTCAGTTTCTTAACGTGATCAGACGTTACTTGAGATTCTATCATTTTATTTAAAATATGCGTTGGAATAGCAATAATCCATTGTAATAAAAATTAAATGAGAAGTTTGTACTCGCTGGTTGTTGTTTTTCACCGTCAATTTGCTTTTCCAGTTTCAGGCTTCCAGCTTGCTTTCTATAATCAACAATTAGGGCATGTAACGAGGCAAGCGTTAACGCGGTCATTCCTAAAATGGCACGCTCAATAGGCTGAAAGGTTTGCAATTTTATTGGAGATAAAAAGATTATCGTACTTATTGTTAACATCACGTATTTATAAACAGCCAAACCATTTTTTAAACCCTTTAGGAGAAACGGTAGTGACAATGCATTTTCATCTTTTAGCTTATCGGCCAATTGCTGATGTAAAGAGCTCAGGTGTTCGATTTTTTGTATTACACTACCATTGAGTTCCAGTTCCCCATCAGCAAGCTGCTTCCCTAAAAAAGCCATTTCTTTTTGATATAAAGCCAATTCAACATGAATTTGTGCTCTGATCAACTGGCGTTGCGAATTGATTTCTTCATAAACCCGCATTGCCAAATTACCTAGCAAATAAAGCCCGCAAAAAACCGTGATAACTGCTAGCATATTGGTTGTTAAAACACAAAGTCCAAACGTTCCTATATAGGGATTGAGGCCATCAATCATCCCCATGGAGGCTGCGGACAATAAAGCATAGATCCTTAACTGTTGAGATTGTCCTTTGAGGTATTGACGTAATGCATTGATTTCCTCCAGGTTAGCGTCATCGATCGCTTCCACGATAGAAAGTAATGTTGCATTGTCTGCCAATAGCATTTTACGTTGCTCAACGACACGGCGATACCAAATGCGGTTCAGTATTGATAAACCACTTAGCAATACACCCGCAGGAACAATAAGGTGACGTAAATCCTCAATCTCAAGCAGATTCATTAAAGTAAACGTACCGTTTACAGCTCGATAGGCATTTTTTAGGGCTTTGAGGGAGTCTCGAGTATAAGGCCAAATAACAGCAACATAGCGTTTAAAAAGATTCTTATCTTTGTCACTGAAATGAGTGGCCATGAGTGAAAAAGCAATAAGGCTAATACCGCTTGACGTTGCTGTAGCCATACCAGCAGGTGTTTTCATCCATGCCTGCATTGCTTTGGTAGCTAAATCACTATTTGCAAGAAAGACATCATAGTAATATTTGATCATGCTACAGGATAGCTTACCGCTATCGATAGCTAGATACAGAGAATAGAGATGAAATTTTTTGGCTAAAAATCGTCCCTTCTCATCCATTTTGCGGGTAAATTGAAAAATATAACCTGATTCATAAGGCTTATTAGGGACTGCTGATGTCATAAAAGCAAAAAACAACATACAGTAAAAAATTGCTATAATTGTACTAATCTGCTCAATAAATGACAATAAAATTGTCACCATGTCATCAATTAATACAAAATAATAGTCTCTGTTTTACTCTACACGAAAGCCATTGGCGCTGAATCCGATTAGTAAAATGTCTGGCTAATTAATTCGTTGAGCCCGTATTAACTTAATCTAATACGGGAATTGAAGAGAAAATTACTGTACCCTATCACTGTGCCAATTGATTGAACCAATCCTATGATCCTGTTCTTGCTCTTCTAGAGACAACAGGTTTTTTCAAAAATAGAAAACACTTGCTGCAAATAACTTAATGTTTTATAACCGTTTTCAAAAAACTGCGACATTTTTTTGCAAAAAATCTTGGGGTTGACGCAAGTTGTTTAATTCTTCCGGTCTTAAATATGGAAAAATTTTGCAGCGTCCTAAAATTTAGAGTAATTAGCTCTTGTACAGGCTTCTGAATATGGTCAGGTATATTTTTTAGATAGGTTTGTTCTAACATGATACCCTCCTTTTATGCTGCGGTGCACAATAAAAGCATAGCCCATTCATATGGAATGTCAATAATTGAACAAGGAGGGTTGTATTTGTACGTCATTTATAGCCGATTATGTTCCTTTTATGGCTTGTTGCTGAACCTGTTTAATTTGTTGTTGCAATGCAGCTTGTATTTTTTGCATTTGAGCCTGAGTCTGTGCATTCACTTTTTGAATTTGATCTTGCAATTGGGCTTGCATTTGCTTCATTTGTGCTTGTAGTTGCCCGTTCAATTTATCAATTTGCTGTTGTTGTTGCGCTTGGATCTGCTTCAATTGACCTTGTATCTGAGTATTTAATTGCTGGATTTGCTGTGCTGAAGAATCCGTACTGGCAGCATAAGTCGATAGCGGCAAAACAGTTGAAAAAATTAAAGAAAAAATCAATTTGTTCTTTTTTTCATGGTTAACTCCTGTGGTAAAATAAATATCCTCATCAATTACTTTAACGAATCTGATTTTGAATGCAAGACTAATTTTGTAGCATTCCCAGTCAAAAACACGTTGTTAAAAAATTTATATTCCATGCATGCATTCATTCTGTTGACATTAACGTTGCGTAAGCCTTTATCGTGTGTTTTGTCAAATAGAGGAGATAAACATGTCCTATACGGTAAAGCAATTAGCCAAGTTATCAAATGTTAGTCCACGTACGCTTCGTTTTTATGATGAGATTGGTTTATTAAAACCTGCTTATTATGGTGATAATAATTATCGTTACTATGAAGAAGAGCAGCTTTTGATACTGCAGCAAATTTTATTTTCCGTGAGCTTGGTTTTCCTCTAAATGATATCCAGAGGATTGTTTGTAGTCATGACTTCGACAAAATTGAAGCCTTGAGTGCTCACAAAGCAATCCTCTTAAAAAGTCTTGCTAGGACAGAAACACTTATCAAGACAATTGACAAAACTATCTCTCATCTAAGAGGAAAATTAATCATGAAAGAGGTTGAAATGTATGAAGGCTTTACAGCAGGAATATGAGAATTACCTGCTTAATAGCGGTACGCTAAGTCAAAAAGAAATTGACGATAGTTGGTTAAAGGTACGCCATTGGAAAAAAATCACTGGCAACAACATCAACAAGAAGGTGAGGCAATCAATCAAGGACTACTAGTTAAAGCGATTACGAATCACCTTAAATCCGATGCGAAAGAAGTACAGGTTCTGATTCAAAGACATTATGAGTGGGTAAAAAATTTTTGGACACCTACCCGGCTAAGTTATGAGGGTCTTGGTCAAATGTATCTCAATCATCCCGACTTTCGAAATTTTTATAACGCCTACCACACTGAGCTAGTGGAATTTTTAGTAGCCGCTATGAAAATTTATGCCAAAGCTAATTTGAATTAGCAGCATCCAGGCCAATTGTAATAAATTGGCCTATTCCATCGGGTAGGCCTTGAGCGTAGAAACCGGTAGCTCGCAAGAATTGCAGAACCTTTTAACCTGACAAGTTTGCTTTAATAATCTGCTCTGTGAACAAACTACGTAAATAAAATCCTCTGGGTAATGTTAAAACCTTATTTCCCTCACTATCAAATCCATAGCATAAAGACTTAGCATTAGCCGCTTTGGGTCGAACCTGCAAATACAGACCAATTCTGCCATTAATTTCATCCAAGTGTCCGGTGCCAATCATCAAGCTAAGTTCACGCCAATCATTCGCAAGAATTGCTTCTTCCTCTTGATTGGGGGACCATAAAAACCCCCGCCCTATTCGCCGTTGTTCAAAAGGAATTTTTTATCGCCTTCGATCGGCAACCACAGAACGCGTTTTAATTTTGCATAGCATTGTGAGGAAAACCACTCTTGCTGATGAAGACTTAGCAAGGGAATACTGGTGACAAATGTCGACTCAGCCGGTTTACCTTGCGCATTGAGTGGTACTGTCTTTAATTCGATACCCAGGTGGGTAAAATCCGGTACAGGTTTCGTACCTGCTGTTGTACCAAGTGCTAGCTCGATTGCAAGTCCTGCCCAACCTTTGCGTTTGATTTGCTCGCGTGGAATCATAATCTGCAACAGGCTTGCCAGTTGCGCAAAACTTAGGCCTTCAATTAATTGACATCGTGCGAGAAGTTCTGTTTCATCCTTCAACGGATGCTTTGACAACAGAGGGTTCATTTTGACCTTCTTTCAGTTCAATGCTAATTGGCGGAATGGGAGGCTTAACTCCAGCCGCTTTAAATTGGGCCGTAATAGCAAATAAGACCTTGGAGCGGATCTCAAACCGTGTATGTAGTTGCACATTAATAAAATAACGCACTTCAAATTCAATAAGCGCATCATCAATTTGTTTCAAAAATACTTGTGGCGCAGGCTCATCAACTATTTCAGGAATAATTGCCAAAACATCTAAAATAAGTTGCTGGATCATGGCTGGATCATCTGCTCGACTTACTTTGATAGGAATTACAGTGCGAACAATGCTGTCTTGATGTGTCCAATTGGTAAATGGCTTATTGAAGGTTTCGGCATTAGGAATCAGTACTTCCATATTATCCCAAGACGATACTCGCATCGAACGAATACCAATATGAGCTACTCGCCCTTCATAGGTTCCCAGGGTTATCAAATCACCTTCACGTACAGGACGCTCGATAAGCAACATTAATCCACCAACCACGTTCGAAGCAAAATCGCGCAAGCCAAATCCCATGCCCACCGCAAGGCCACCAATGACCATCGACATACCACTAAAATCTAATCCCAAAACACGTAAAGTAATGAAACCACCAATTAAAATAACTGCGTATTGAGTAAAGACTGACAAGCTATTACGAATGCCTGCGTCTCTGGCATCGCGGTAAAGCCAGCGGTAACAAAATTCCCGTGTCCATTTAGCAGCCCAAATAAAGACAGACAATAAAATAAGGAATTCGACAATGCTGGTGAGAGTAATATATACCCCAGATAAATTAACGAGTGGGTATTTGCTAAATTTCTCTATACCAGCCATGACTACTGAATCGGAGTACCAACCAAATAATTGAAATAAAGCAAGTACGCTAAAAATGAGTAATAAAACACGTAATATTTTATCCAAGGGCTTTAATAAAACTTCAATCCAAAGCCATCCATTACTTAGAGAAGAAATCATCCACTCAGACATAAGATCCAATACATCAGCAATTAATCCCCTACTCACTACGTAGGCAGTCATTACTAATAAAATTTGCACTTGATAACGACTCATTATCCAAGCTAAATTTATGTATCCTACTAAACCTATAATTGCTGTAGTGAATAAAGTTAAGGGGACTAAAACCACCAGCAACATAACGGCATTGCGGAAATATCTTTTCTTAGCCTTCAAGAGGGGGTGCAATAAATGGGTAATGACTTCCCTGCTCTTCCAACTCACTATTGAAACAGCCAGTAAGAACAGCATAAATAGGCGATTAAATATATCTTGTAAAATGGATGATAGAGGAAGCAGGTGGCTGATTACCATCAAAGCACTAGTCCATCCTCCAGCTAATAAAAGCCATTTAACACGATAATACAAACGGACATCTGTACCCGAAGAATCGCTAACCCTCTCTAATAAAGTCAAACGAGCAATAAGAACTAGTAGGCGAAAAATAAGCCAGACAAAAAATAGATTTAGCAGTAATTGATAATTGGAAAAGGGCACCTGATTTAAATAAAGTACAAGCATAACCGCTGTTGCAAAAGCCAGATGAGGAATATTGCGACCCAGTAAAATTAGGGCGCCATCATAAAGATGAGTGGATAAACGCGAACGTGCTCTATCTCGCGTCAAATGTTTTAACACCTTATACAAACTAAAAGCACCTAGAATAACTAACAGTAACGCTACCCACATGAGCGTTGCTGGCAAAACATCTTGCCAAACGTAATTATCTCTTACCTTCAAGCTGAGGGATTTAAGGTAATTATATAATTGGGTAGGAAGATGAACAAATTGCTGAAAAATAGATAGCCAGCTATCCATTCGGTATTCACTTAGCGTTTGTCGGGCGGACAACTGTTTCTTTAATTCTTGTTCGTGATTTTCAAGATCTTCTTGCAGGGTTTGTTGTTGAATTATAAGGCCTTTAATGCGTGAGCTAATAATATTTAATAAGGTTGAGAATTGTTGTTTCAGATTAGAGTTAGTTATATGACCCTGCTCGCTGCTAATTAGCACTTGCATTTTCTTTAGCGATTGCTCCATTTCAGACAAACGCATAATACTATCTTTATAAATGTCAGTTATTCTTTGCAGAGTACTTACGTTCGGATTTTTTGCAGTAAGTAATCTGCCTTGACCAGTTTTTTCTGTAAATCAACCTCAGCTATCTTATGCTGTGTGAGGCTAATAATCTGATTATTTAAGAGTAACTTGGCTTCTATAAGGTAACTTAAATTAGCATCATTATTATTTTTAATGTCTTGTTGCAATTTAATGCTATTTTCGTAAAGTCTGGTTAGTGCGTCATTAAAGCGGCTATCCTGGCTACGCAATTTTTCCAATTGCCCATCCATTTGTTGTCTGGCTTTCCATAAATTAAGGCGTTGCTTTTGTAAAACCAAGGCATCCTGATAGCGATTTGCCAGGGCTAAATTTTCAGTGAGCAACTCTATTGTTTTTTATTCACCTCATTTAAGGTGCTAACTTTATCAATTCGCTCTTGGGAACTTATCTGGGCTGACTGCGCTAAGGGAGTTTGTTGCAGGCGTTTTAAATGCTGAACAAAATCCTGTTGCAATTTTTTTGGTTAACAAGGAAGCTCTCAAGGCTAAGTAGCTTAGCCTGATTTAAAGCTATCAATCTTTCATTTTCCTGACGCAACTTTTCATAGTCAGCCAGGCTGGTTGGCAATTCGGTCAGCTTTACATTATTAATTGCCAAGGTCAAATTAATCTTTTCTTGTACGAGGTATTCGATCAATTTATTTGCACTGCTAACTGATTTAGCAAAGACTGGCAACGATGCAAACTGAATTGAAAGCAAACAAAATAAAATAAAATGATAAATCCCTCCCCTACAACCAGAGGCTGTAGGACTTGATAGCGAGAATTTATTTAATTTGTGACGTAGGTGCAAGACGGATTCCTAACTCATTAAGTTGCGCGTTTCCAACTGCAGTTGGCGCATTTGTCAAGAGACAAGCTGCTGACTGTGTTTTAGGAAAGGCGATAACATCACGTATTGAATTGGAGCCAGTCAATAACATGGCTAAACGATCAATACCGAGCGCTATACCACCATGCGGAGGACAGCCATATTGCAGGGCATCTAACAAGAATCCAAATTTCTCTTTCGCTTCTTCCTCTCCTATTCCTAACAAATCAAAAACAGCTTGTTGCAGTTGTGGTTGATGAATACGAATCGAACCACCACCAATTTCATAACCATTAATAACAATATCATAAGCCTTAGCCAAGGTTTTTGTTGGACTTTGTGTTAATGCGGTAATCGATAACTCTTGAGGCGATGTAAAAGGATGATGCATTGATTGTAATTGATTTGTTTTCATGTCAATTTCAAACATAGGCCAATCAACAACCCATAACAAACGCCAGCCAGGCTCAACCAATTTACGATCGTGCCCCAATTTTATTCGTAACGCACCCATAGACTCGTTAACTAACTGAGCATGGCCTGCGCCAAAGAAAATAACATCACCAGTTTTAGCCTCAACACGCTCAAGAATGGCTTGTACACTGTGTTCAGGAAGAAATTTAATTATAGGTGATTGAAGACCTTCCATGCCTTGAGCAAGATCATTGACCTTGATATAAGCCAATCCTTTCGCTCCGTATATACCAACAAAATGACCATAACTATCAAGCTCTTTGCGGCTGAGCTCACAACCCCCAGCCAACTTTAAAGCAACAACACGCCCATCTGGATTGTCCGCTGCAGCTGCAAAAACATTGAAGTCACAGTCTTTAACCAAATCTGCAATATCAACCAATTCCAAAGGAATACGCAGATCGGGTTTATCACTACCAAAACGACGCATGGCCTCTGCATAAGTCATTTTTTGGCAAGGTTTCCGGTAATTCGACCTGTAGAATGTCTTGAAAAACTTTTTTAACATGCCTTCAATAAGTTGTTGAATAACTGCCTCATTGATAAATGCCATCTCAATATCAAGCTGGGTAAACTCAGGCTGTCTATCAGCACGCAGGTCTTCATCACGGAAACAACGTACAATTTGATAATATTTATCAAAGCCAGACATCATCAGCAACTGCTTAAATAGCTGTGGTGATTGGGGTAGTGCGTAAAACTCGCCTGGGTGAACACGGGAGGGAACCAAATAATCCCGTGCTCCTTCCGGTGTTGCTTTAGTCAGCATGGGTGTTTCAATATCAACAAAATCCTGCACATTCAGATATTCTCTGATGCAACGTATCATTCTATGACGCAGTGTCAGGTTATTTTGCATCTCATTACGGCGTATATCGAGATAACGATAACGATAGCGTAAATCTTCATTAACAAACTGATGATCGTCTGGCAAAAAAGGAGGCGTTTGCGCTTGATTTAATATTTCAAGTCCAGTACCAAGGATTTCAATGCGGCCGGTGGCCATTTTATCATTCACCATGCCTTGCGGGCGATGACGGACTGTACCTTGAATCCGTACGACAAATTCATGCCTTAGCATTTCAGCGATAGCAAATACGTTTGCAAACTCTGGCTCATAAACAACCTGTACCAGACCAGAACGATCACGAATATCTAAAAAATAACTCCACCATGATCGCGACGATTATGGATCCAGCCACAAATACTTACTGACTGTTCTATCATTGTTTCATTAACACTTGTGCAATAATGTGATCTCATAAAAGCCGCCTATTTAAATTTAAATCTTTACTTCTGAAACGATGGATGGTGGTGCTTGCATTACTCCTAGGGAAATAATGAATTTCAAGGCTTCATCAACACTCATCGACAACTCAATCGCATCTCGTTTGGGTATCATCATCAAAAAACCTGATGTAGGATTTGGTGTTGTGGGGACAAACAGAGAAAGCATTTCTTCCCCCGTATGGGTACAAAGCTCTTGGCTAGCTTTACCGGTTAGAAAAGCGAGACTCCAGAGCCCTTTACGAGGATATTCGATTAATAGCACTTTACGAAAAGCCTGGCTATTGGTAGCAAAAACTGCCTGAATCACTTGTTTTGCTGCATTGTATATAGAACGTACTAATGGAATCCTGGCAAGCAATGCTTCGCCAAAAATCACTAATCGTTGCCCTAAAATGTTAGTTGCGATAATGCCTGTCACTAACAATAAAGCTAGCGATAAAACAACACCTAAACCAGGTATCTGAACCCCTAAAAGCTGTTCTGGCTGGTACGCTTTTGGCAAAAGAGCCATCGTGTTATCAAGAATATCAATAATAAAGCGTAATACCACAAAAGTGACTAAAATGGGTAACCACACGACCAAACCCGTCAACAGGTAGCTGCGAAGATATTTAGATTTCAATCTTTATCACCTTTTGTACTGGTTGTTGTTGATTTATCGGCAGTCGTCTTTTTTCTTCTGAGGCCGTTTTAGCGGTATTATCAGAAACTGCAGCGTCTTTTTATTTTCCTGCTTGCCTTTATTTTTAAAATCCGTTGCGTACCAACCAGTTCCTTTTAGCTGAAATCCAGCCGCAGAAACTAAGCGTACAGCAGTATTTTCCAAACAACGTGGGCACTGTTTAGCGGGAGTATCGCTTATTTTTTGCATCAAATCGAACTGGTGATGACAACTTGTACACTCATATTCATAAATTGGCATCAACAAATCTCCACAGATAACTGTCTATTATATTATTTTTCAAAAATGGTAATTATAGCTAACAAGCTGATTACGAACAATGTGTGGAATGACCGAAATCAAGGCATTTCACCAACTGGATTCATAAAGAATCCCGCTAACGACCTTAACTGTTCTCTTTATTGGATAAATAAGGAGGAATTCACAGTCAATGAGCTAAAAAAATAGTTGCGGCAACTGTGAGGTTCCGGTTAATTTTCCTTGATAGGAGATAGTTGCCAAAAGTGGCATTTCCATTTTTAAGGATAACGTAGCAATGTTTTCGGTTAAAGCCAACATTTCTTTATCCAGACAATTCGCTATCCATCCTACACAAGCTGTCCGATTACTCTTTAATACACTCTCCGTCAATAAAGCATGATTTAAACAGCCAAGGCGCATACCAACTACGAGGATTACCGGTATTTGTGTCAAATTGAGGAAATCCAGCCAGGTTTCCTTATCGTTTAACGGCACTAATAATCCTCCTGCCCCTTCAATCAGCAAATAATCAAAATTATCAAATTGCCTGTCCAGGCAAAAATCAGCGATTTCATGTGCTGTTAACGAGTTACCCGCTTCTTTCGCAGCAAGATGTGGTGATATTGGCGCAGGAAACTGCCAACCATTGATTAAATAATCCTGATTTCTATTATGCTCTTGCAAACTTAATACATCATCATTCTGCAACTGTCCATTGTTTAGTGAACACCCGCTCGCTACTGGTTTTAAAGCCAAACTTCTTTTCTGTTGTTCATTTAAATAATCTAATAACTGGCAGGTTACATAAGTTTTCCCACAATTCGTATCAGTGCCAGTAATAAAAAAGATTTCATCGTAAAATACGCTCCAAAATAGCGATAAATTCGTCTTGGTCCGACAAAAAAGGCATATGTGCCGCATTATCAAACATTACATAATCAAAATTGGGATACCGCTTTTGCATGATTGCCATCGTCATTCGAGGCGTAATTGCATCAAGTCGCCCGAATATAAACCCAGTTGGTTTGGTCAATGTATAAAGGGATTGCCGTAAATCCCAATCTGCCAAAACCTGTAATCCAGTTTCTAAACCAGGTAGTGAGAGGTTGGGTGGAACACTATAATGAAATGACTGATCTTTTAGCTGCAGAGCAACAAACTCAGAAATAATTTTTGTCGGTTCAGAAGCTAACTTTAGGAAAAAATTATCAAAAACGGCCTGCTCAACGCCAGGCCAGTTCTTTTCTTTGATAAAGCGAGGTGACGAAGCAATATTTAATAAATACGTTATACGCTCAGATTCTTCAATGGCCAAACGAGTAGCAAAAAGACCTCCCATCGACCAGCCAGCTATAGCAAAATGCTTGGGTAATTGCTGTAATAACTGCTTTTTGAAGATGTCCCAACTCATTAATGAACTTTGGCCAAATCCTGGTAAATCAACTAGATAAAGGCAATAGCGATTACTCAGAAGACGGGCAAGCTGCAACCATATTCTATGATCAAAGCCCCAACCATGAAAAAGGACCAGGGGGCGTCCTTTACCTTGAATGTTAATATGTAGATTCATAAAGCTGTTGTAGTTGAGAAAATAAGTAATCGATATGAGCAGGTTCATGTTGATAATTCAAAATAACCCTTAAGCCAGTATCTTTTTATTCACTGTAGGCACACGCATGGCTTGGCAAAATATTCCTTTTTCATATAAAGAATTTGCATAAATCAAGGCCTGATGAGGGCAACCCAACTGTAATTGCTGAATAGCAGTTTGCGAATGCCTCCATTTCAGTGGTGAATTCTTAATAGATTGCTGAAAATAATCGATCAAATGCAGTAATTTTTGTCGTCGTTCATCGGCCTCTCTAACAATGCTTAGTGTTTCCAACAAACCGTAGGCGATTGCTGGACTTACAGCTGTTGAATAGATATGCGAGCGAGCTGACTGTAGCAAAGCATCTATCCATTCTCCTTGACCTACGACCATTGCACCTTGAGAAGCAAACGCTTTACCAAAGGGTATAATTCTTAAAGGTACTTCTTTTGAGATAGTTCATGTTGGGCTACCGCTCCAAGCCCTTGTGGGCCCAGCACACCAAAAGCATGCGCTTCATCTACAATAAGCTCTGCTTTATACCTGGCGCATAAATGCGCGAGTTCAGCAAGACAAGTAATTTGTCCACTCATACTAAATACACTTTCAGTGATTACAACTGGATTGGAAGTAATCTGTTGTAATTTAGTTGCTAAACTATCCAAATCATTATGTAAAAATCGGCTGTATTTCGCTTTGGTAAGTTTCAAACCATCGTAGAATGAAGCGTGTGCTGCCTTATCAATCAGGAGATCTCCTTGAAAATGGGCTAACAAAGCAATAACACCCAAATTCGCTGTATAGCCTGAACTAAATAATAGCGCATCATCAACACCCAATGCTAAGGCGAAAGCCTTCTCTAATTCGCGATGAACCGGGTGATAACCACAGACAACCATTGAACCGCCACTACCGGATGGATAGTTAGCAAAACCTCTTTGGAATGCTTTTTTACTCGTCCATCGGCAGTTAAAGAAAGATAGTCATTTGAGCTGAAATTAATAACTGCCTTATCCTCAAAGCAGGCAGCCAGCATTCGTTTACGATGTAAGCCCTGCTGTTGCAACTGCTTTGAATAATGAATAAGAGATTGACTAATCATGCTTCAGTAAAGGCGTTTAGCCCTAATTTTTCAAATAAAAATTTATCTTTATCGCGTTGTGGATTGTCTTCGGTTAACAATTTATTACCTATAAACACTGAATTAGCTCCTGCAAAATAACATAAAGCTTGCAACTCATCACTCATTTCAGTTCGTCCAGCCGTAAGGCGAATAGCACTTTTTGGCATAAGTAAGCGCGCGGTGGCAATGGTTCGTACCAACTCAATTCCCTCTACCTGTTTGGATTTGGCCAAAGGCGTTCCTTCAACTGGAATCAAGCGATTGATTGGAACACTTTCAGGCGGGGTTTCCATATTGGCTAAAGTCAGCAAAAACTCAATGCGGTCTTCACGGCTCTCGCCTAATCCTAAAATACCACCACAACAAACATTAATACCGGCCTGGCGCACATTTTCTATAGTATCCAGTCGATCGCTAAATTTACGTGTTGTAGTCACCTTGCTATAGTAAGACGGGGAGGTATCGATATTATGGTTATAATAATCCAATCCAGCCTCTTTAAGCGTAAAAGCTTGTTCGCGATCAAGCATACCTAAGGTCATACAGGTTTCTAAACCCATTGCCTTGACTCCCTCAATCATCGCTTTTAATTCAGGCATCGCCTTATCGGGAGGACAACGCCATGCAGCGCCCATACAAAACCGCTTAGCACCGCTTGCTTTAGCTTCCTCTGCTTTAACGAGCACCTGCTCTAGCGACATCAATTTTTCTTTTTCTACATGGGTTTTATAATGACCACTTTGTGAACAATAACCACAATCCTCTGGACACGCACCTGTCTTGATACTTAGTAACTTCGCAAGTTGCAGAGAATTAGCTGGATGATTACTCTTATGTACGCTATGTGCAGCATAAAGAAGATCATTAAACGGCTGTTCATAGATACTAGCCACCTCATCAAATGTCCAACGTGAACTACTATTATCCACACTTCACCCCTTTTTTTATTGTGGTGAACATGATAAAGTCACGCAATTTCTTGTCAACCAAAAAATAGAACGATGGTTAACCACGCGCAATTAATTGAAAGAGATTTAAAGCATATTTGGCATCCTTGCACCCAAATGAAAGACTTACAGCAAACCCCACCGCTAGTCGTCAACCATGCAAAAGGCAGCTATCTTTATACTGATCAAGGTCCAATAATTGATGCCTTGTCCAGTTGGTGGTGTAAGTCTTTAGGCCATGGGCATCCAACTATTATCGCTGCGATTAAAGAACAATTAGATCGCTTTGAACATGTAATCAGCGCTAACACAACTCATCCGCTGCTAGTTGAGCTAGGGGAAAAACTGGCTGCTATTAGCCAGAAACAGCACGTTTTTTTCGCGAGTGATGGATCAAGTGCTGTCGAAATTGCTATGAAATTGGCTTTACATGCCAGTCAACTAAAAGGATCACCTCGTAGAGAGTTTATCGCTCTGCAACACAGTTATCATGGTGAAACTTTAGGAACATTAAGTGTTAGCGATTTAGGGATCTACAAAAAACCTTATAAAGGCTATGGCGTTAAATGTCATTTCCTTCAAGCGATCCCCTATGTTTCTAATAATAATGAATTTTTATGGCATAACGCTGATTTTCATTGGCCACAAATAAAGCTTGCGCTTGAAAAAATAAAGAACAAAACTTGCGCTCTTATTGTAGAGCCAATTATTCAAGGTGCCGGCGGCATGCGTTGTTATAGCGCTGACTTTTTAAAAAACTGGCGAATTGGGCTAAAGAAAATGATATTTATTTTATTGCTGATGAAATCATGACTGGTCTTGGTAGAACAGGCCAATGGCTCGCTTGTCATCATGCTGATATTCAGCCCGATTTAATCTGCTTGTCCAAAGGATTAACTGCAGGAGCTATGCCCTTAAGCTGCGTTCTTATTGATAAACCAATTTACGATTTGTTTTATGATGATTATGAGAAAGGTAAATCCTTTCTTCATTCACATACCTATAGCGGCCACGCTTTAGCAATCAGTGCGGCACTGGCAACTATCAAAGTCATTGAAACAGAAAACATGAATGAACAAGCGCAAAAACTTGGGCGCTTCATGCAGCAGCAATTTCAAGAACTGGCGGCAATTACCGGTAAGTTAAATCACATTCGCTCAGTAGGGGCTATGGTCGCAGCCGACTTGCCTAGCCAGAAAAAATAACGATTGGTTATCAACTATATCAAGAAGCACTCAAGCGCGGAGCCCTGCTTTAGACCTCTGGGAAATACCTTATATTGGCTACCGCCATTAAATACTGATCAACAAACCATTGAGAATTTTAGCCGAAATCACCTTAAACTCAATCAGGGCTGTCTATGACTAAAGGCAAATGAACGCCAAACACCACACTAATTATATCAACGCTCAGCGCTTACTAAGTTTTGTCTGGGCGTTTTTTAGCTACCCCTGTTAATTATTTTTGCCATTTATTATCAATGGCAGCAATATCATCGACAAAAACATCAACAATTACAGCTTATTGCCAATCAGGCGGCACTTCGATTTGATAACTTTCTTGATAAAGCACTCGACTCAGCTTATACGCTGCCCTTTGGCCGTCCCTTTGACAATTGTGAGCAAGATATCTTACCTATCTTACGTAACATTATCTTTAATAATCCTGCCATTTCTGGTGCGGTTATCAGTGATAAAGAGAACAAAATTATTTGTTCAACCTTAGGTAACCAATACCTACTCCCAGCACTCTCATCCCAAAATCCAGTCATTTTTGGCCCTATTCCCTTAGGAACAGGACAACAACCTGCTTTTTTAATACAACAGCAAGTAGGGAAATATTATTTCGGCATCTACATTATAAAAAATGTGATTGAAGATTTTCTTCGCTCCGTTTCCCCCCAAATTGAAGATGTAGGCTTGTACAATGACAGAGAGAAAAAATTGTTTTTAGTATCGCTAATGATACCCCCACTAATCCATTGCGTAATTTTGCTAAAGCGCCTTTACAGGATTTAGAAGGCTACTCCATCCTTCTTACTGCAAATCAACTGCAATTTAATAAAGATTTTTTCTTTCATCAATTAGTCCTTGGTGCAGTTCTTCTGGTTGTTTTAATTCTCTTGTACTTAAAATTCCGCATGCTCTTGAACAAACGTTTTTCTTTAAACTATGCTTTGAGCAATGCAATTAAGCATAAACATTTTAGCCCCGTTTATCAGCCTATTATGGATAATACAAAAAAAGATTTTGTGGTGCCGAAGTTTTGCTGCGTTGGTATAGTAACACCAGTGAAATCTTACCTGATGTATTCATTGAGGAAGCAGAAAAATCGGGTTTAATTGTTCCTATTACGTTACAGCTTATTGAAAAAAGCTTTCAGGAATGTCATGAGTTTCTTAAAACGCACTCTTATTTTCATTTAGCCTTCAATCTGTCAGCTAACCACTTTCAGAAAGAAGCGTTTTTTACTCAATTTTATCATCTGTGCAATAAATACCAGATTCCTGCCCAACAGGTATTGATTGAATTAACGGAACGAGAATTGCTAGATCAAAACGATTCTCGTCTGGTAACAAGAATGAATGAATTGAGGGCTAGAGGTCATTCACTGGCAATTGATGATTTTGGCACGGGACATGCCAGTATTAAGTATCTACAACATTTTCCTTTTAATTATCTTAAAATTGATAAACTTTTTGTGCATTCTATTGGCACAGGTGCTGTTACTGAAACATTGAGTCAAGCAATTATACAGATGGCTAATGTTTTAAAACTTACAATTATCGCTGAAGGAGTAGAAACCATTGAGCAATTTAATTTTCTGCGCCATTATCAAATTAATCTCATGCAAGGTTGGTATTTTGCAAGAGCAATGTCCCATGAACAATTATTCCAACTTATTGAAGAAGGTGCCACAGCATGAACAAGCGCACAATCCTTGGTTTAGCTTTAGGTTCTCTTTTTTCGCCCCTGCTTATAGCCGATGATCTCAATTATTGGCAATGTACAGCTCATGACGCTCAGAACAAGCAATGGACCGTTAGCAATGCATATCAATTAACGGCTATCAATAAAGCCTTTGATGCTTGCAAAAAACAAGTCAAGTACCCGGTAGTTGTAAAGCCTCAAGGGAAGACTGTGATTTTTCTTACAGGGGGTCTCTACCCGTCCTATGTGGCAATGCCCTGCACTCGACGCTGAAGCTAAAGTCTGGCGATCTAATATTTATACACATGCAGATGATGCAGCCTTGGCTGCAAAAGCTTATTGCCATTCTAAAAGTGATCTGCCAGAGACTTGTTATACTTATCTGTTCATGTGTAGAAATTTAAATCTAAGAGATCGTTAAAAATGTATTGTGTTGGGCTAACAGGCAACATCGCCAGTGGGAAATCAACCATCGCTTCTTTTTTAAAAAACGCGGCATTAAAGTGATTAGTGCTGATGACATTGCAAGAAAACTAACCACACCCGGCCAAACGGCATTAACCAAGATTGAAGATCATTTTGGTAGTAGTGTGATTAATGATGCAGGAGAACTCAATCGCGCTTCATTAAGAGATATTATCTTTGCTGATCCCAAACAGCGCTTATGGCTGGAAAATTTATTACATCCACTGATTCGACAGGATATCACCGACCAAATTACAACAACTAATAGCCCCTACTGTGTCATTGAAATTCCATTACTGAATGATCGTAAGAGTTATCCTTATCTAAATCGTGTATTGCTTGTTCTTGCCAAACGTGAACAACAGATTGAACGAGTTATGCGCAGAGATCACACTACTCGCAAACAGGCTTTGCAAATCTTGGCAACTCAAACCAATGACTTAAATCGACGAGAAATTGCCGATGATATCGTTGTCAATGATGATAACTTAGCGGAGCTCGAAAAAAAATTGAAAATTTGCATACTCTGTATTTACAATTGCCCGCCAAAAGCCATTATGAGTGAAAACTTACTTATTATTCATGAGCGTTATGCTAAGGGTATGTTTTTTTCCTTTTATAGTATTATAATTTTATGCTAAACTGCACAAAAATCGGCTAAGGACAGCAATTTCATATGCCTCAAAGTACAATTACTTTTCAATTAGCCACTCATTATCTGCCTAAAATTGCCTTACGGTTAGAATGTTTATATCAAACTATTGATCAGGCCTGCGAAGAAACGCACCCTGTTATTCATCACTATGCGCTAAAGAATGTGATCGAAATCATTAAATTGGTTGAAAAACCAGAGCTCAAAAGCAGATTCTTAAAAGAATTGATGCGGATAGAACATGTCTTAAATAAATCCAATACCAGCCTTTCCAAAGAGTTATATGGCAATCTTCATACTCAAATCCAAGTTCTGACGCATGTAGTTGGTCGTTTCGGAGAAAATATTCATAATAACCCTTTCTTACAATCAATAAGGCTTACCTTACCTACACAGGCCAATGATTATGAAGCTTATTCCCCACAGCTCTTATTATGGTTAGAATCTAATCCAGCGCTACGACAACGAGATCTCGTTGTCTGGTTAGATAGTCTGCGCACCCTGCACTCTACTGTTGATCTCTATTTATCTTTATTACGCGACTCTGCTCAATTTGACAAAATCGATATGTTCAATGGTTTTTACCAACGACAACTGCCATCACGAACCTCTTGCCACCTCATCCTGCTCAAAATTGATAAATCCTTTGGCATTGTACCTCGTATGCAGCTTGGTCATCACGGCTTAAGCTTGCGTTTATGTGAAATTAGCACCATGCGTGAAGTACGCGAAACAGAAGCCAGACTTGATTTAGCAATTTGCCAGTTATAAAGATTCTCTTCTTCGGCTATTCCAGAAATCTTAGATACCCCTGCTCCTGACTTATTCAAACTATTCTAATTTTTTCTAATTCTTAATAGTTGCTTAATGTTGATCAGCTATATTAACAATTATTAAACATGAGCACTAAATAATCATATTGGTTCGGCAATACCAGTAGGGCGCATACGGGGTTTTTATGAATAGAACTGAATTACAAGCTAAAGTTACATCAGCAATTAGAGCCATCGAGCTTTTAGAAAATGCTTGTGCCGATGAAGGAATGAAATCCTGGGATAAAACAGCTATTCATGTTGAAGAATTAAGCTGCATCAAAGCCGAGTTACAAAATAAATACTCACCACTTATATTAGAATTACCACCCACGAAGCCTGATGCCACGTCTGCATTATCTAAAGACGATCGGGCTGCATTAGCTGCTTATAATCGTTATGAAAACAAATTGCAGTTTATGAAGCATTTATTGCCAGAAAGACCTCATACCATAGCAATATCGGTAAGACAGGATTTCTTATTCCTGAGCTGGATAGAGAAGTTGCCTCAGAACTCCTATATTCCCCAAAATACAAAGAGGATACTGAATTTGCTAAAGCTCTCAATTCTTTTGAGCAACATAAAGCGACTTATGGAAATCTTAAAAATATGTTGCAACGAGCTACCCCCGATGTAATTCGCGGACTGTTAGAGGACTTTATTAAAAGCTACCGAACACTGAGACTTGCTGTTGAAACAGAGAGAAATCGTATTCAGGCAGAAAACGTGAAAAAGGAAGCTTTATGGAAAGAGATTAATGAAATCTCTAGTCCCTTAGTCAAAGTACACGGCATTAATTTGCAAGCTGATGAACCCTATAAAACACTTGGTGCAAACGCTGCCAAAATATACGGTCAAGTGGGGAATGAAGAGCGCAACCTTGCTTTACAAGAGATTGTTAATACGCTTAAAGCGAAAGTTAAGTTACTTGATCAAGAAAGAGAAGAGAAACTAATTAATTTAAACAAGGAAATTAAGAAACAAGGAGAGACCTTTACTCATCTTTATAGGGATATAGCTATTCTTTTAAAAGCGCCAACATTGATGATAGTATCATTACTGATGTAAAAAATAGATTTGTTACTGAATATAATAAAATAGATATTGAGGCCGATGAAGTTGAGTTTAAAACAAAGAAACTGGCAGCTTTAAAAGAGCTCAGAATAAAATTTGATCAGGTGATGATTGAAGAACGACAGTACATTAGTTCTGGAATAATTGAAGCAATTAATGAAATAGCTAACAAATTTGCTAGACACCTTGAGGCATTAGATAACCAACTTAAGGATAAAGGCATAAAATTTGAAAGTAAAGACCAGGAATTAATTGAGTATACGAAAAATACATTCAACATTAATCCTGCCTATCAGAAATTAGTAAGTCCTGATACCTTAATCCTGATACTTGATGATATTAAAAATAAAGACAAAGAGTTTGACGTTGTATGGCCTAATGCTGTAGCAGCAGTTAGACGCGGCCAGCAAACACGAAGAGAAGAACTTAAAGATAGCCTTATTCCTAATCAACGGGAGACGTTCCGGTATTTTTACTCTGATATTCAAAAAACTAACTGGCTATGGCTTGTGGGAACAGCAAAAAGGTAGCTTTGTTGAAATACTGAATGATTTTAATAGAGAATATGACGACGCCCTCCCAGAAAGCAGTTCTTTAACTACAATCATTGATTTCTATCAAGCTAAACAAACTGCTTTAAATGAATATACAGAAGAATTAAAACGAGAAATACTTAACATACAAGGCGCTATCTGCACTGCGATAGTTAGAGCAGTCGATGAAATAGCCGATAGTATTGAGCAAGAACAACGTACTATTAAAGCACAAATACAAGAAGATTTTGCATTTACTCTGGAAGAACAAGAACTTTTTGAGAAAATGAATAACTGTGCCGTTCAACGTGTTGCTGAGTCTGCCAGAGACGGCAAATCACCTGAAATTCTTGAACCTATACTCGAAAATGCTACAGAAAAGAAAAATGAGTTACAAAAATATTGCCTGCTATAAACAAAGCAATAGAACGTTGCAGAGTGTAAAAATCGCAGGGTTGCAAGACAGTATTGTTCAACAGCAAAAAGCTTTTAGCAGTATTTTTGGTGAAGTTCACACTAACCTGGGTAAGTATAAATTATCTCAAGAGGCAATTTCCGCAATCAAGAGAAGCTTTGATACAGCTCATGATGCACCCAATGAAGATGAAGAAGATGAAATTACTTTTTATCAGCAGAAATTAAAGACTTTGCAAGGTATTACACGACAATTAGAAGAAGAGAAAAAGCAAGCGAAAACCCTCATTGCTAACACGCTAATTCAAAAAATTAATGCTGTTGCCCTGGAAATAGATACAAAACGTCTGGAAATGGCAAACAAAACCGAGGGGTATACACTTCTAGAAAACGAAGCAGCTTTTGTTAGAGAGCTTAAAACGCCATTAGCAAGAGACTACCAACAATCAGTAGACCAAGCAGAACTGGAGGAACATCTAGAAATTTTGCTTGTTACAAAAGAGAATCTTACTGCCGAATCAGAAAAACGGATAAAATTGTAGATCATCATACGCTTGCCCGCCAGCATAAAGGTAAGACTCAATTCTTTTTAAAGCTGAATGAATATGAAAAAGATGAGTC
Organism: Legionella tunisiensis; assembly: GCF_000308315.1. Classification (GTDB taxonomy): domain Bacteria; phylum Pseudomonadota; class Gammaproteobacteria; order Legionellales; family Legionellaceae; genus Tatlockia; species Tatlockia tunisiensis. The sequence continues at coordinate 21,711 of NZ_CALJ01000202.1, forward strand.
GTTGGTTCTTCTTGCCACGTTGGCCCAATATTTGACGTCCGAGCAATTACGCAAAGCAATCCAAGATAAATTACCACTTATCACTAATTTACCCGCTTTAAACGCTGTTGAAGAGTGGGTAACAAATGATGTGGCCGATACGTCGGAAACCAAAAATAAAATTGCTTTTGCTAAATTATTGTTAGAGCAAAAATATTGCAGTTAGAGCTGATTTTTTCGATGAAGAAAATAATAAAATGGCGGTGGTCAAACTGTTAAGTGAAAAAGGATTAAGACAGTTTATAACTAACACATTAACAGATAACGAGGATTTATGTAGAGCGCTGCTGTTAATAGAACACTATGATCCTACTGCTATTAACGAAAAATTAATGTCTGATAAAGCGATTAGTATCAGCAAAATGGCAGTAGTTATCACTAAACTTGATGATTTTGTTGAAAACTATCCTAAACAAGCAGTTAAAGGTCAATTAGAGAACTTCCGTAACGCAGCAATCCCCGTTTTATTAACTGATAAGAACTGTGAAGCGAAACAAAAGGAACTTTGTACTTTAGCGAAAAAGCATTTTGAGCATCAGGACTTCCCTCGCCGTGTTCTTGCAGATGTGCTACAATTCATTACCCTTACATTCCTATTTATTATGCCGTACCGTGCATACAAGGGTAAATCTCTATTGTTCAGTCAGGCAGAGACAAATCGGGAATCCCTATTAAAACAGGATGTTTTACCTGCATTAGTAGCCGATAAGGATAAAGATGTGCCTGAAAATAAAAATGATGAACCAAAAGTAGAGCTCTAATAATAAAAAAATCTGTCAGGAGCGCCCTCCTTTGCAACATGATAAAAAAGGCGCGGCCTATGCTGCGCTGTCCGGTCTTTTTTTGGCCTTATAGGTTATTTTGGTGTTAGCGTAATTAATGCTGATATTTCGGTCTCAACTATGCTATTTTGGCGTTTCCTGGTTTCCGGCCTTTTTATTGCCATTCTCTTAATCCCCACTATGAACAAAGCCTTGGCTAATACCAGTTTTTGGGAGCTTTTCAAAGTAACCTTTGCCGGTGCCTTATTTTACGGTGCCTGTTCTATTTTTATTTTATCGCAGCCAAATACATTGGTAGTGGCTTGTCGATGGTTATATTTTTACTTATCCCGCTATCGTAATGCTGATCAATTTTTTATTCTACAAACAGAAAATCAGTAAAATTTATTATCTGGCAATCACGATCATCTTCATTGGATTAATCTTTCTCACCCATGGAGAAGGCATCAAATTTGATGTGACAGGCATTGGTTTAAGTTTATTATCTGCACTTCTTTATGCCCTTTATTTAATAGCCAGTAAAAGTAGTCCAGTACCCTCTCTCCTAGCTACATTGATGGTTTCGATTGGTTGCATGGCAGCCTGTTTAATAGCCGCTTTATTGGATAATACCTTCAAAATTCCTGTCGGTATAAACGTCTGGGTTAATATTTGTGGTATCGGGATAATTTGTACCGCCTTGCCTATTGTTTTGCTATTACAGGGCTTAAAATACATTAGTTCTGTGCAAGCATCGATTCTATCTGTCCTTGAGCCAGTCTTTGTCGTTATTTTTGGTATTCTACTTTTGAATGAAAAAATTAATCTTATCCAGGCGCTGGGAGTATTAATTTTATTGTCTGGAGCTTTGCTTGCTTTACTGAGTGAGCGACAAAAAATTGAGTTAGGACACTTGGTAGAGATTTAGAAGACTCTTTCGGACGGTTTATATTTCATTTTTATCAACTCAATAATCCGAACATTAGCTTCAAGAAAGGGATAGTTATTCAAGTCATCAATGCTAACCCAATGCAGATCAAGTTGGGATTCACGACAGCTGGGTTTTCCTTCATACCGACTGACGGTAAATACCAGCAAATTTACTGTGTTAGTATCGTAGCGATGGATTACTTCGGCTAAAAAATGATAATCACGAATATCAACATCTACTTCTTCTTTGATTTCTCTAATCAGTGCCTGCTCAGGTAATTCATTCGCTTCTAACTTCCCGCCAGGAAATTCCCACATGCCGCCATGAGCGGCATGCAAGGGTCTACGAGTAATTAATACCCGCTGTTCCTGATCAAAAATAATAGCAACCGCTACCTTCACACGAGACTCCCATGACAACTTTTAAATTTTTTGCCAGAACCACAAGGACAAGGATCATTGCGCCCTATTTTTCTCTCTACGCGTCTAAAGGTAGTGTCACTGGTCTGTTCTCTGGATTCAGCTTGCTCTTCTTCATGTAGAAACTGCATTTTACGAATCTGTTCTGCTCGACGTTGTTCTTCAACCGCGTTCACATCTTCTTCTGTTTGTACTTCAACTGAAGAGAGTAAACGAACAATGTCGTATTTCAGATTATCAAGCATCATGGTAAACAAAGAAAACGCTTCGCGCTTATATTCTTGTTTGGGATCTTTCTGAGCATAACCACGCAAATGAATGCCTTGACGTAAATGATCCATTGCTGCTAAATGTTCGCGCCAATGAGTATCCATCGTTTGTAAAATAACTGATTTTTCAAATTGAGACAGTACTTCCCTGCTTGCTAACTTCTCTTTTTCCCGATATTGCTCGAGGCAAAGCTGGAATATTTTCTCTCTAATCTGTTCAGGCTGAATACTGTGATCATCTTCTACCCACTGCTCAATATCCCCTTTCAGCTTGAAATCTTCCAATAGAGCTTGCGTCAGTCCTTTCAGATCCCATTGATCTTCCAAACTTTGCGGGGGTATAAAATTATCAACCAATCCATAGATAACATCTTCCCGCATTGCTTCAACTACCTCGCGGGGATCAGTCATTGCCATGATCGCAGCACGTTGAGTATAGATGACTTTTCTTTGCTCATTGGCGACATTGTCGTAATCAAGCAACTGTTTTCTGACATCAAAATGATGCCCTTCTAATTTACGCTGAGCATTCTCAATCGCTTTAGTCACCAGACTATGTTCAATAGGCTCACCAGGTTTCATACCCAAACGGCGCATCATGGCGGCAACACGCTCAGAAGCAAAAATGCGCATCAAATTATCATCAAGTGAGAGATAGAAACGACTGCTTCCTTCATCACCCTGCCGCCCAGCTCGACCACGCAACTGATTATCAATCCGACGAGATTCATGGCGCTCCGAGCCGATAATACGTAAGCCCCCTGCTTTGAGTACTGCTTCATGGCGATTTTTCCAATCGGCCCGTACAGTCTGTCGGTCAGCCTCTGTTGCATCCGTTGGTAAAGCTGCCATTTCCGCAGCAAGGCTACCGCCTAATACAATATCCGTACCTCGACCCGCCATGTTAGTCGCAATCGTTACAACACCAGGGCGTCCGGCTTCGGCAATAATCTGCGCTTCTTTTTCGTGGAATTTGGCATTTAATACCTGGTGTTTTAAACCCGCTTTTTTAGTAACTGACTTAGCAACTCGGATGCCTCAATGGATGCTGTACCAACTAACACCGGTTGCTTACGTGCCACACAATCTTTTACGTCTTCAATGATCGCTTGATATTTATCCTGCTGACTTAGATAAATCAGATCAGCTTGATCATGGCGGCGCATGGGTTTATTCGTAGGAATAACCACAACTTCGAGATTATAAATTTGTTGGAATTCATACGCTTCTGTATCGGCTGTTCCCGTCATTCCCGATAGTTTATTGTATAATCTAAAATAATTCTGGAAAGTAATTGAAGCGAGGGTTTGATTTTCCTGTTGAATGGCAACGCCTTCTTTTGCTTCGATGGCTTGATGCAAGCCTTCTGACCAACGCCGGCCTGTCATAGTACGCCCAGTATGTTCATCCACAATCACAACTTGATTGTCTTTAACAATATAATCAATATCTCGATGGAACATTGCATGGGCTCTGAGCGCTGCATTCACGTGATGCATAAGGATGATGTTAGAAGCGTGATACAAGCTTTCGCCTGGATCCAGTAAATTTTCTTTCATTAAAAGTTCTTCAATACGCTGATGGCCAAGCTCCGTTAAATGAGCTTGTTTTTGTTTCTCATCAATCGTGTAATCGCCATCATCTCCTTCTTCCTCTTGTTTTTTAGCAGAGGAATTAGTTTGTTCACTTTTTATATATAGCTCTGAACTACCTTCAGCAGCACCTGAAATAATCAGAGGCGTACGTGCTTCATCGATCAAAATGGAATCGACTTCGTCAACAATCGCAAAATTTAATTCACGTTGAACTTTATCTGTCAAGCTAAAGGCCATATTGTCACGTAGATAATCAAAACCAAATTCGTTGTTAGTACCATAAACAATATCTGCTCGATACGCAGCTTGCTTAGCATCATGCGGCATATCAGGGTAAATAACACCAACTGTTAAACCTAAAAACTCAAAAATAGGCTGCATCCATTGGCTATCACGCTTAGCCAGGTAATCGTTCACTGTAACAATATGCACGCCGTGTCCACTAATAGCATTCAAATAAGCAGGAAGTGTAGCAACCAGTGTTTTACCTTCCCCAGTGCGCATTTCCGCAATATTACCTTCGTGTAGCACCATACCGCCGATTAATTGAACATCAAAATGTCTTAATCCTAACGTCCGTACAGATACCTCGCGCACCACAGCAAACGCCTCGGCTAATAATTCATCCAGTGTTTCACCTTCAACTATGCGGGCTTGAAATTGTGCTGTTTTAGCGGCTAATTCCTCATCCTTAAGTACCTGCATCTGGGCTTCAAAAGTATTAATAACCTGTACTGTTTTTTCCATGCGTCGCAAAGTACGTTCATTGCGACTACCAAACATTTTTTTCATCAACGTATTCAGCATAGCCCTGATAATCCTCTCGATAATTCCGGCTTTAAAGGCGCTTAATTTACTAGAATTTTGCCCAAAATGCCACGTAAACCATACAATGCAGTCAAATAGCTCGGCATTGCAAACAAAATGAACGTTCTGCTGCAGTTAAACAGACTTGAATACTCCATTTTACTCATCTGGGGGCACTAACAATAAATACAATCTTGATTGACCGAATTCTTGGTGGTATGTCCGATTTGCCTTCGTCATTCCAAACTTACTGAGGAATCTTCTAGCGTTGAGACGCGCTCTCATTTTTTGCGAGATGAGAGAAAGAAAAATTCGGAATGACATAGAGAATATGCAGCAAGAAAATCTAGTACATCATCGAATTTTTTAATCTCAACTAAAGCCGCCTCTTCTTCCATCTCACTTAGCATAGCGAGTGATTTTTCTAATTGATCAACTTGTTTTAGCTGTTGTGCTTGCACTAATCTCTCTTTCCACGACTTGGCATGCGGCAAACCATGAGCCAAATTAAAAACAGGTTTCAGTAACAAGCTTAAAGGTACGCCACGCTCAAATTGCCTGTGAATATAGACAATATAATCACGCCAGATAGCAGAACGTGCTGGTTGAGGTAGCTCAGGATAAAATTGATGATGAATCGCCGCCAGTGCATAAGGATTTTGGCAGGCCAACCGCCCTAACATCACCCCATCAACTTGTTGTAAATGGCTTTTAATTTCATTTGCTGTATTAATATTGCCATTGATAACCACTGGTATAGTTGGCATTTCTTCTTTAATTTTATAAACAAATTCATAGTGTAAAGGTGGAATGGTGCGATTTTGCTTGGGATTTAAACCATGCAGCCAGGCTTTACGTGCATGGACAATCAGTTTATCACAACCGGCATCTATCAACCGATGGGCAAAGGCTGCAAAAAAATCATAACTATCCTGCTGATCTATTCCAATTCGCGTCTTGGCCGTCACCGGAATTGAAACTGCATTTTTCATCGCTGAAATACAATCAGCAACTTGTTCAGGTTCAGCCATCAAACAAGCACCAAAACGACCTGCCTGTACTTTGTCGCTGGGACAACCCAAATTTAAATTAACTTCTGCAAATCCTTTTTCCTCAGCGGTTTTTTGCACAATGAACTAAGCCATTTTTATCTGCACCACCAAGTTGTAATGCCAAGGGATGTTCTACCGGATCAAAAGCAAGTGCACGAGCAGGATTGTTCGTGATAGCCCCTACGGTTTGCATTTCTGTATATAACAATGCATAGGGAGCTATAAGGCGCATAAAGACACGAAAATGCGTGTAAGTCCAGTCAATCATTGGCGCTATGGCAAGCGGAGAAATTAAGGACTTAAGTCCTGTTGAGAACAGTGAGTTAGGTAATGATTGCACAACGCATTATCTGGTTATTTAAACTGGCTATTATACTCGATTTTGTAATATGCTCAAAAAATAACTACGTATATTAGCAACTAACCAGGTTTAAAATCCTGGAACTTACAATGCCTGTAAGGCATCAATCACTAACTGTAGTTTTGTTCTCCCCTGATAAGTATTAATATCTAACTTATAAGCTGCCTGTACTGTCTTAATGCGGTGATTCGGCCATTGATTTAGATCAACATTAAAAGCAATCGCATCAATAGCCTCTCCACCATCAGGATGAGCCAAAGCTAATTTTAAATGATTTTTTCCAACTAAACGTTGGTCAAGAACCTCAAAAATATTATCAAAGCAAGGCTCAGGAAATTGCTGCCCCCCAAGGACCAGCCTGTTGTAAAAGCAAGGCTATTTGCAAACTTAACTCATCAGGATTTAAGGAGCCATCTGTCAAGAGTTCGCCCTCGCACTGAGAAATATCCATATATTTAGCAACTTCAGCAACAAAAGCTTGCTGAAAATCCTCAAATGCACGAGGATGCATACTTAAACCAGCTGCCATAGCGTGCCCACCAAACTTAGTAAGTAAACCAGGTCTATCTTTATCAACAGCAGCCAAAACATCACGTATATTCAAACCAGGTACTGATCTTGCCGAACCTTTCAATTCATTGTCACTAACTGCAGCGAAAGCAATAACTGGCCGGTGATAACGATCTTTTAAACGTCCCGCTAAGATGCCAATAACCCCCTGATGCCAAGCCTGATCCATCAAACATAAAGCAAGCGGTAACTGCTGTGTATTAGCCATTCTTTTAGCTAATTTATCCACTGCTATCATTGCCTGTTCTTTCATTTCAGCTTCAATCACTCGCCGCTCTTGATTTAACTCATCTAATTGCTCTGCCAATGAACGTGCCTTATCAAGATCATGACTCAATAAGCACTCAATACCGAGCGACATATCATCCAGTCGACCTGCAGCATTCAATCTTGGAGCAACGACAAAACCCAAATCACTTTCCCGCAAACGAGAATAGTCACGATTAGCAATTTCAATTAAAGCCTTAATACCAGGACGACAAAGGCCTTGACGCATGCGTGCCAGACCTTGATTAACCAAAACACGATTGTTTTGATCAAGGGCTACCACATCAGCAACGGTACCTAGCGCAACCAAATCAAGAAACTGCGCCATATTGGGTGCAGTAAGTCCTTGAGCATTAAACCAATCGTTATTAATAAGATATCGTCTTAAAGCCAGCATTAGATAGAAAATGACCCCAACACCGGCAATTGATTTACTTTTAAATTGATCCCCAACTTGATTGGGATTTATGATTGCACAAGCTTTGGGCAAAATATCGGCTGGTAGATGATGATCAGTAACCAGGACATCAATACCCGCTTGATTGGCCGCATCAACACCATCAATGCTGGCAATACCGTTGTCAACTGTGATTATCAAGTGTGGCTGCCATTTTTTAGCAACCTCAACGATCGCTGGCGTTAAACCATAGCCAAAATCAAAGCGATTAGGGACCAAAAACTCAACCTGAGAGGCTCCCATCGCGCGTAATGCTGAAACAGCGAGAGCCGTGGAGGTTGCGCCGTCTGCATCAAAATCACCAATAATAAGAATACGTTCTTTCGCCTCCAGAGCTTTGGCAAGGCGAATACAAGCTTTATCGATATCTGTCAGAGCATCAAATGGCAATAAAGCTTGTAAACTTTTATCTAATTGAGACTCGTGTCTTACTCCACGAGAAGCATAAATACGCTGTAAAACAGGGGGACAGGAGGGTAAAACAGGTAAAGAGTGGGGTAACTCTCGTTGTTTAATACGCATAACCTATTATCTCCATAATCTCGACCACCAATGATTCTTCTGCTTGCTATATGCCATGTTATTCCAAAACCAGTGAGTGGTAATTTTTTTGTGTTTTCTTCTATCCTGGCTAGTTCCATCTGCTGCGGATATTTTAAGAGCAGTAAATCATTCTTTTGCATGATTGAGGCCGGCGTTAGAGGATTAATTTGTTCTAGCAGCTTGCCAGGATTAGCGAGAAGCACTTCATCATCAGTCACTATCTTTCTATTTTTGGAAGGTTTAAATTCTCCACTTCCCCAAAACCACAAACCATTAATAGCTAATTTATTCTGTCGTTGTCCGTTCAATGAATGGGAACTCAGATACATTTGTAACTCAGTGATTAGACGTTGCCAAAACAGTGTATTATCCATTGCTTCAAGGGCAGGCATCATCGATTGATGCAGCATTGTGTATACTGATTTGCTTTTGAGGGCGGGCTTAGTATCTATTTTGAATAGCCAAGTCTGTTCATCATGATAAACCGGTGAAAAATTATCTCCTTTCAAGAACTGTGTCAGCTCCGCAAACCATAAACGAGATTCATCTTCTGTTAATTCAAGTTCCTTGCCAGTTGCAACCACCATTGCATCGTTGTGAGTTGCTTGCCAATGAATGGGGGATGCGATTAGCCATTTCCCCTCTAAATGATGAGAGAGGCGCAGTAAGTCAGCCAGAGGCGGATAGATTGGATCACAACCTAAACAACTTAAAAAATTGAGGTAATAGTGGCCATAACTGACAAGCGGTTTACTACCAGCAGGCGCATCATCCCTTATACCATTAACAACCACATCCATCATTAAACTGCCTGCAGATAGCCATCTCGTTTAAATAATGCTTTTAAATTGCGTAACGCTTGTCGAGTTCTTTGGTTATTTTCTATTAAGCCAAAGCGAACAAAATTATCCCCCTGTGAACCAAATCCTATACCGGGAGACACTGCAACACAGGCTTCCTGAAGTAAGTATTTGGAAAACTCAAGAGAACCCATATGGCTGTAAAAAGAAGGAATTGGTGCCCAAACAAACATGGTAGCTTTGGGCTTTTCTACATACCAGCCAATATCCTGCAGACCTTCGCATAAGACATCCCGTCGCTGCTCATATAAAGCTCGAATCTCATGGACACAGTCGTCAGGCCCCTCTAGCGCAGCAATAGCAGCCACTTGAATGGGAGTAAATGTTCCATAATCCAAATAAGATTTAATACGGGTTAAGGCGGCAACTAATTCCTCGTTACCACAGGCAAACCCTACACGCCAGCCAGGCATGTTGTAAGATTTGGACAGAGAATAAGTTTCAATTGCTATATCAATTGCGCCTGGGACCTGTAAAATTGACGGTGCTTTGTAACCATCAAAAACAATGTCAGCGTAAGCTAAATCATGAATAATCCAAATACCATGATGCTTGGCCAAAGTAACTACCCGCTCAAAAAACTCATATTCCACACAATGCGTACTTGGATTAGCAGGAAAACTAATAACCAAGGCTTTAGGTCTTGGCCAGGTTTGTTCAATAGCAGTTTGCACTGCGTCTAAGAATTGATTTTCACCAATTAGAGGAATCTGCTTAACATTCGCTCCTGCAATAATGAAACCATAGGTATGGATTGGATAAGCAGGGTCTGGAACCAACACGGTATCACCTGGGCCACTAATTGCCAAAGCAAGGTGAGCCAACCCCTCTTTTGAACCAATCGTAGTAACAATTTGCTTTTCACTATCAAGGCTAACTTGATAATTGCGTTCATACCAAGAAGCCATTGCACGTCGTAAGCGGGGAATACCCTTTGACATAGAATAACGGTGAGTATCAGGACGCTTTACCGTTTCAATCAATTTATCAACAATATGTTGCGGTGTTGGTTGATCAGGGTTACCCATACCAAAATCAATGATATCGTCTCCACGCGCTCGTGCCTCAGACTTCAACTGTGTCAATGTGTTAAAGACATAGGGCGGCAAACGTTTGATTCGTGGAAATTGACTCATCTTTTTAACCTCTGTGATATACTGTGCAGTAGTATAAATTATTTTTGCTTGATTAAACACCATGCATATCAGCTTAGAAACAGTCGATCAACACACGATACAATCTTATAGCGAGAATGAAATTCGGATTGACGCCATTTCTTATCAAAGCAGTCTCATTGTTAATCGTCACGAGCTTATAACCAATTGGCCTATCCACACAGTTAATGAATTGGATGCGGAATTATTAGTCCCGCTTCTTAAACACCAGCCCAGAATCGTTCTTATCGGTCATAATAATCAGGGGCAACTTGTTTCTTTTCCCATAATACAGACTCTGGCACAGCAAGGTATTGGCCTGGAATGTATGTCTATCGGCGCTGCTTGCCGTACTTTTAACGTACTGCTAAGCGAGCATCGTGAAGTAGTGCTAGGTATTATTTTATAATTTAATGACTTCAATTGGTTTCTAACTATCCAAAGATCAGTTTTATTTCTCAATTAAGACTTAATAATCAACTGATAAAATTAGGCTAAAATTTATATTGGGCTTCAGAAGTTCTAATACCTAGATTATATGGATTAAGTTGACTCATGGAGGGCTGAAGTTAAAGGTGGTTTAATGGCAGCGGATCTCTCCCAAAATCAGGTAATCGAAAATCTTAATCAATACTTGCAATGGCATAATCTGCCCTTGGAAATGAATCCTGACGGTGTTTGTAATGGATTAGCTATCGTCTATGCAAAATATATCCTGGAAGGTAAAAAGAAGAATTGAAAAAACCGATTTAGGACTACTAAATACGCTCAAAAATCATGGTATGGTTTTTTCAGAAAGATCCGAGGCTGTTATTGCACAGAAAAAGCATCAATCAGTAGGTTTATTACTGTCGATTGGGATTGCACTCATCAAATTCACTGATTTTTGTAAAGAGATCTTATTTAAAAATGAAGACGTTTCTTGTGACGAAAATAAACTCCAATTTTTTGCACAGCAAAAGAAAGAAGGAAAAACCCAAAGTGCTGATACAAGCGATTTAACGAATCACAACTCTTCACCACCTATTCAAACTAATTAATCATGAGTAGTGCTTAACTTTACAAACTTTAATCGCTTAAATCACACTCATCTTTTCCATTAGAGCTCCAGCGTGCTTTAATGGTTTTTACGCCGCCACAATCTCGATCCTTGCAAATCTTGGAAGCTGGAATTACTTGACATGCCATCGCCCACCCACCGTTAAAAAACGTAATTGCGATAGCTTGAGTACCCTTCGGCAAAAAGGCAATACCCTCGCGACGCCCTATCGTAGAAGCCACAAACCAATTGGCTTGTGAACCATCAAAATTATAGCTTAGGCTCAATTGACTGATTGCCCCTAAATCACCCGCCGTAAACTGCACAGTAACCCGCTTGGTTAAAGCCCCGCCTTCTATAAAGGTATCTACTTTCCTGATATCTCTCTGAGCCGGTACAGAATAATTTTCACCGGCCAACTTGCCCTGGTACTGGAAAGGATTAAAATCAAACTTGTTCATTAATACCCATGCATTCGCCACTGTAGCAGCTAGCGTATTGGCATTCCAATTCCAATCCCAGGGCAAAGGGAAGCGTCTACTGGCATAAAGATAAGCTTGCCCTATTTCTGGAGGCACAACCACAAAGAATTCTTTTGGGGTCGCACCGAAAAATTGTGAATCCAAATATAAATCATTTCGTAAATGCAGAATGTTTTCCTCCATACTCTCCAAATCTTCTTCCAATTCTGAAATATCAGCATTTCTACCAGAATAATAATTAATTAAAGAATTCAGCGTATTAATCGCACTGGCAGTCCCTTCCGTTGACATGATATTTTCTGGTGTCGGACCAATATTATTGTCCATGGTAAAACCTACACCCCATAATTGCCCATTATTAAAATACCCTCCCTGGTTACGCACAATGCGCCATATTTTTCGAGCTGTATTAGGGCCAAACCATCGATCGACTGTTTCTACTCCCAACGCTGAAATCCCCCAGAGATTAACATTGACTGACATAAAACTTCCTTCATCGGTAGTATCAGGTTGCCAATCATCAGTTGCAGAGGGGGTAATGGCCGTACCATGAGTAAAAATAGGCCCTTTTTGACATCAAAAGCACCGTTATACAAAAAGATAATAAACCCAGGGTGTCATAACCATTAACCGTTTTTCCTCCATTCAGCATTACATCAATACGCTGTAAGGCTAGACTCACCTCTGCCGTTTGTTCCGTATTCTCTAAAATATGTTTTAAAATCTGTAACCCAGCCAGCACAGAAAAATTATCTTCTACTGAGATTTCTCCTTCAGGAATAAGTCCTTGCTGCCCTACCGTTCCTCCGGGTGCATAATAGAAAGCGCCTATAGCAGCCTGCATTGCCGAAAAGGCGTGCAGACTGTTCATTGCATTATTTAGAGCCTTTGAAGTAATAGGAATACTGCCGTTATACAACAGATATTCTGCTTGTACTGGACCAATTATCTGCGCCCAGGCATTATCTCCTGTCAGTGGTTGCCAATCAGGCCAAGTAGTCACAAATTTAAAAAATCAGGTGAAGGATGTGCTGGATCGAGTTTAGGCAATTTGTCAGGTTCGTAATCCCAGCTAATAAAATTCTGATATCTACTCTGGAAAAAGGATCTTTATTATAAAAATCCGTAGTAATTAAACGAAAAGTAAAAGCTAACGTTGGATCAGTAATGGATTGCTGATAACCATATTGAAATATAGAGTTTGTAGCACGATTGCCCGGATTTAAAATAGACTGTAATTGATTAGAAATAAACGTTTTTGCAGTATCCAAAGCTAAATAATGATATTTTGCGGCCAGCGCTAAAGCGATTTGCCAGGTCCCCGCATCATAAATGGCAGTACCATACTTAATGTTAGTGCGTTCAATCTGAGTTTGTGCCTGAAACCATTCCAGTTCCGTACCTTGTTCGGGTGGCAAGCCACGACCTAAAATGGCAAATGGCCCTTCATATAAAGTATCTACTACTGTACAGGTATTAAGAGGAACACAGACATAATCACCAAAATACTTTGCGATATCTTCAAGATCGCCTACATAAAAACTTAAAGGAACAGAAAGAGAATCCTTACTAAGCGTCAATATTGGTGGCGAAATGAGAAAATGGACGAGTTCCTTAATCTCTCGATCATTATTGTCTTCTGTAGCCACAGCAAGATTGGCGCTACTAAATAATAAAGCACTGGCTGCGAGTAAGACTACCCCCTTTCTCATAACCATGACCTATTAAAGTGAGTAAAATACAATTTATATTAGGTCATTCCTTTGCAACAAATGCGCCAACTGAGGTGAATCCAGTAAAAAATGCCGTTTTTTGTACAAGAACAAGTCCACTCCAAAGTATATAAATGCCCTTTTAAAAAACTGTTATACCTGACGCCTTGCTTCAAGCACATTGGGGATTTGCTCCAGTTTATTTAATAAACGAGACAAACTATTTAAACCATCAATTTCCACAGTTAAAGTAATAAAAGCCGTATTATCATGTTTATTACTTTGAGTCTGCAGCGCATAGACATGCGCTTTTTCGTTTGATAATAACGAGGTCACATCTTTTAACAGACCAGAACGATCGAAGGCTTTAATCAAAATATCAACGACATAATGATCACGTGTTGAACTGCCCCAGCTTACTTGTAAAAAACGTTGTCGCTGTTTTACACCTGCATGAATGATATTGGGACAATCCTGTCGGTGTACAGACACACCACGCCCAAGCGTAATGTATCCAACTACTTCGTCACCTGGTACAGGTTGACAGCAACGTGCCATATGAGTGAGAAGATTGCCAACACCCTCTATACGTAAATCACTGCCCCTTACTTCAGGCTTGGCCAATGGTTTAACGATAGTTTGAATGCTTGGTTCTTCAACTTCTGCAGGAGACAATTTACTTAGAATTTGGCCCAATTTAATATCGCCACGCCCAAGCGCCGCTAACAAATCATCCAGCCGTTTGAAATTAAACGAAGACACTATGTCATGCAAACGATCTGTTTTGATCCCTAGGGTTTTTAATTCTTTATCAAGAATTTCATGCCCTTCAGCTTTATTTCTATCGTAATCCTGCATTCTAAACCAATGCAGAACTTTCGCTTTGGCGCGGGATGTTTTCAAATAATTCAGATGGGGATTAATCCAATCTCTTGATGGCCGTTCATCTTTACCTGTTAGTACCTCTACTTTGTCGCCTGTTTTTAATTCATAGGTCAGGGGAACTATAGAACCATTCACTTTCGCACCACGGCAGCGGTGTCCTATCTGACTATGCACATGGTAAGCAAAATCCAAGGGTGTAACACCCTGAGGTAAATCCAAAACATCCCCATCTGGAGTAAAGACATAAACTCTATCCTCAAGAAATTCAGTCTCAATTGCTTCTGATATGCCACTCGAAGTTGCCATTTCTTTATGCCAGGCCAAAACATCGCGTAGCCATTCAATTTTGCGTTCATGGCTTTCTTTTTGCTGTACGGCGCCCTCTTTGTATTTCCAATGCGCAGCCACACCCATTTCGGCCAGATCATGCATTTGAAAAGTACGAATTTGCACCTCAAAAACACGACCTTCTGGTCCTTCCACCGCAGTATGCAGCGATTGATAACCATTCGGTTTGGGATTGATAATATAATCATCAAATTCAACTGGTACTTGTTTCCATAAAGTATGCACCATACCTAATACTTCATAGCACTGCTCTTTGCTTTCTACCAAAACTCTTACTGCCGTTGCATCATAAATTTCATCTAAAGAAACATTTTTTCGTTTCATTTTACGGTAGATACTGTGAATGTGTTTTGAACGGCCATACACAGCAAAATGATGTGCACCTGTAGCTTTAATCTGCTTATTCAACTCTTCAACAATAAAATCAACATACTTGTCTCTTTCAAGACGTTTTGCTTTTAACCCTTTTGCGATGGATTTGTAATCATCTGGATGAAGATAGCGAAATGCAAGATCTTCCATTTCCCATTTAATAGCCCCTATCCCCAAACGATTCGCTAAAGGCGCATAGATTTCCATTGCCTCGGTAGCAATTTGATGGCGCATTGCTTCAGGAAGTTGGCCAGAGGATCGCAGCACACAAAGACGCTCGGCTAACTTAATCAATACAACACGTACATCATCAACCATCGCTAATAACATCTTGCGGACATTATCAATTTGATGCTTATTTTGTGGATATTTATTGAGTGCCTGTAAATTATGCATGGCACTCATTTTTCAATTCCTTTAACTAATTTGGCAATTGATGAACCTAGCTGTTCTTCAACATCATCCAGTGATAATTCTGCATAATGAACACTCTCAAAGATAATAGCCGCTGTGAGTGTCTGCTGATCAACTTCCAGATCAGCCAATACATCAGCCATGGCCAAACCTTGCTGCAAACAGGATACTCCGACTTCAGTAGCATGATCCTGTCCTGCCAGTTGGCTTAACGTACAAGCATTACGAATGAGTTCCAAATCTTGAAAATACCCTTTACTTGCTAACTGGTGTAGCCATTGCTCGACATCAATACCACTATCTGTTGTCCAAGGAGTATCTTCTTTAACTTTAACCATTGTTGCTATCCTTTCTCAAATAAAGCGATGGATTCCACATGCGCGGTGTGTGGAAACATATCCATAACGCCCGCTGAACGTAATCGATATCCTTTTTGATTCACTAAAATATCAGCATCTCTCGCCAAAGTAGCAGGATTACAAGAAACATAAACAAGCCGTTGCGGCTTAAATTTATCAATTTGCTTTACAATTTCCAAAGCACCTGAGCGTGGTGGGTCTAGCAAAATCTTAGTAAAACCATAGGATAATAAAAAGACAAGGCGTCAGTGTTTTCTAAATTGGCACAAAAAACTCAGTATTGGCCAAACCATTCGCTTTAGCGTTCATCTGAGCTCGGGAGACCATGGTATCGCTTCCCTCTACACCTACAACTTTTGCACAATGCCTGGCTAGCGGTAACGAAAAATTACCTAAGCCACAAAACAAATCCAACACCACATCTTCTGGCACCAACGCCATGAGTTTCAATGCTTGCGCAACCATCTGTTGATTTAAACCCGCATTGACCTGGGTAAAATCAGTCGCATGAAATTGGAAGCGAATACCTTCTTTAGGTAAAGTATAGGTTAAAAACTCATTACTTCCTTGCGGATAGAAAAGTACTACGCTATCAGGCCCGCCTGGTTGTAAAAAGATACGAAAATTAGTGCTTTTCCCAAATTGACGAATTTTTTCCTCGTCAGCAGTGCTCAAAGGCAACAGGTTACGAAAAATGAGTGCAACTTCCTCATCACCTGCCGCTACTTCAATCTGCGCAATACTATTTGGGTTATCTAGAGAATCAATAAGCGCACGCAAGTTTACTATTTGGGCGTCAATTTTTGCATTCATTACCGGACATTGATTTATTTCGGTAATATAACGGGGATTATTTTTCTCTCTAAATCCTACTAAAGTAGAGCCTTTTTTTCTACGTAGCGCACGCTTAAGCGGGCCTTATTACGATAGTGCCAGCTTTGACTGACAAGAGGAGGCAAAATCATCTCTGGCTCACAATGACCAATACGGCGCAGTAAATCAAGCAATAAGACTTCCTTTTCATGAATTTGAGCTTGTTCATTAAGATGTTGTAGGGAACAACCGCCGCATAAATGATAATGTGCACATCGCGGTTCAGCGCGTAGAGAGGAGGCCGTAACGAAGTCAACTATTCTTCCTTCATCAAAATCACGTTTAACTCGCGTATACTGGAAGGTAACCTGTTCTCCGGGAAGAGCACCTTGGATAAACGTTGTTTTACCATTAATTCTCGCAATGCCGCGGCCGTCATGACTAAATTTTTCTATATCAGCGGTTTGCATCGCTGCAGGCAGTCGTTGGCGTTTTTTACTCATGACTCTAATCTCTTAAAATACTTAATTGCTTGACACAATAAATTGGAATAAAAAACAGGCTGTCTTGAAACAAATTATTTTTCGCTCAATGCCACTTTAACAATCGATTTATTGCCGTGGGAAGAATACCACAGGCACTTTATTTGTGTCATGGCCTGTCTGCTATAGTGCTCGTTAGTTAAGCGATACTATAGGCTGACTGTTCTTGTTGAGTAACCCCATAAAACAGATTAGCTAACAACAGGGAAAACAAATCAGTTGATTAATTTACAAAGCTGCCAAAAATTTTTCGACATTCTCTTTCGATAACTCCATAAAATTACCCCGCGCAAGTGAACGTGGCATAGTTAAATGCCCATATCGGATGCGTATCAAGCGACTGACTTCAACACCTTGCGATTGCCACAAACGCCGTACTTCCCTATTGCGTCCCTCCGTCAAAACTACATGATACCAACTGTTGGTCGCTTCCCCACCTCTAAACTCAATTCGTTTAAATTGGGCAACGCCATCTTCCAAATCAACACCTTTTAACATAGCCTGAATGGCCTCAGCACTGACTTGACCATGTACACGCACCGCATATTCTCTTTCTAATCCAAACTTTGGATGCATTAAACGATTGGCCAATTCACCATTATTGGTAAAAATCAGTAGGCCGGAAGTATTAATATCCAAACGACCAACCTGAACCCAACGTCCTTGTTTTAAGTAGGGTAAACGATCAAAAACTGTTTTCTCATGTTTGGGATCATACTTACTGGAAATTTCACCAACGGGTTTATGATAAATCAGTATTCTTGTTTTAGATTGAGATTTGAGAGGATTAGCAATTACCTTTCC
>NZ_CALJ01000201.1 GCF_000308315.1 Legionella tunisiensis
TAGGTGCATAAAATTGCACTTCCAGCACCCGGAACAATAGGATCCATGTTGTAATTAATTACCAGTCCCATTTTGTAAGCATCAATTAACATGGACTCATAACTTTTAGCATCAGTTTTACCAGTCACCCAAGTGTTATAACTTTTAGAGTTTACATCATCAACAAATTTGTCATCTGCCGTGATGTATTTATAATCCATTTTCAACGCCAAAGGCTGAGAGCCAAATGCCGTGTTTAGAGAGTATAACCCAGCTGGAGTTTTCATATCCCCTTCTTCTTTTTCACTTTGCAATGCGATACCGGCTTTACCAATTACGCTCAGAAATGGTGGAGTTACACTGCGCCAGATTTTTCCTTCTCGCTGACAAGCACTGATTTCTGCTTTAAAAACCATCCCGTGATTTAACGATTATAAGTTGCGAAGTTGATAAGGGTAAATCTCGTAGATTCGCTTGACTAATAAACTCTTGGCAGTTGTCATTTGAGTTTTGTTTTGATTTCTCAATCATCAAAATAGCTAATGCAATAGCCAAAAAAGCAACTATTAATTTATATCTCATAATATGGGATCTTCTACATTCATAGCTGGCGTGGTATCAATAAAGCGCTTTTTAAACATTTGGGGCGAAAGTGCTTGAGTATCCAAGGTGTCCAGATAAACCAATTTAAAAACCTTTATTGGCTGGTGAATTAATCTCCGGATTTTCGGGATAATATTTAAGCAATGGTAAAAAACTGCCTGACCAATCATATAACGTTTGTCTCCATTAACGGGAGAAAGTCCCCAGACATTTTGGTAAGTGATTGCTTCTACGTCTTGATTCACTTTCTTTTTGCCAATATATAACATGACATGACCATTAATATAAATAAGAGTCATAAGTGGATGTCCTTTTTGTTGCAACAAACTAAGGCGTGTCTCCAACTTATTATTTGACAAATCCACGGTTGAACTCAACTTTGACTGTTGCGCCGTGTTTCTAGGCAACCAAATACCAAATGGAGTAAACAAACTTTTCATTTCCTGAGAGCAGTCATTAAAGAAGAAAGCACCACCCCATCCATATGGGCGATTCTGTAATTGTTTAATGAGTTTGGCCATATTTTTTTCGATGCGGTCAGTGGCATTACACTGGCAGCGTTCTTACTGACACTCCCCATAGTGACCACTGCTTGCTGGTGTGCATTTTTTACCGGAATTAAGATTGAGGTTGTCTCCTCATTGCGCTGAGCAAGAGGGAATACAGCGCCAATATATCCTGTAAATTGAAAATGCTGCTGTTTATCAAGCACCGTTGCACCTGTTTCAGTTATAGCCACAAGACCTTTCTTAGCAGCAGCTTGCCATTGACCAATGAATCCACTCGAGGCATAGGCTATATCACTGCTTTTAACCCAGGCAAAATAGGCATCTGGCGTTAATACTAATGACCACGCCTTATCCTGTGAAACAGTGAAAACATAAAGCGGAGTTCCCGCCCAAATGACTGACTCTTGCAAGTTGTCAAAAGGAAAACCTTGTCCGGGTAAACTGAAGTGAAAAATCTGGAGCCATATCAGG
>NZ_CALJ01000200.1 GCF_000308315.1 Legionella tunisiensis
CGTTAATAAATGTCAAATATTGCGCAAGTTCCTCATAAGGCATCTTGTTTTTTATTGCTTCATTTATTAAGTCTATTTTAATTTCAGCAAAATAGGCGTCAAAAGGAGTCAATTTCCCTGTGCTGATTTTCACAATATAGGTATCTATCAGGCCTTGTAATTTACTCCCTTCCTCACTCTCAGCTCGGATATCTGCCAAACGATTTAATAAATTTCTTGCAGAAGGTGTGCGCTCTTGAATACGGTTTAATTCCTGTCTTAAACCAGGATAGCTTTTTATCACTTCTTCACTGGGATTTTCACCTGTAATCATTTTTCTTAATAAATGTACACCTACCATCCGCTCAGATAAAAACGTATCGTAGAACACACTATAATTCCGGTACATAAAATGACGAGCAATACCAATTTTTGATGAGCCTCTAAAGATTGCAGGCATTTTGGCAGCTGTATCTTCAAATGAAAAATCATCTTTCAAACTTGAGCATACTCCACTACCCTCATAGGGCTTACCATAGTCAAAACCATAGAAAGCACCCTCTGCAAACCCTTTGTTTTGGGCTTCTTTACCCATACCATCTCTATCACCAATTGCAATTCCAAAAATTAAATTTTTACCTAAGCCAGGAATATTTTTGGAACGTTTAATCGGAGCATCTCTATCCTCGACCAAAATACCGTTATAATCAGGCTCATCACCGCCATATAGAAATTGCTTTAATTCCTGTAAACCATTTTTCCAACCGCAGGCTAATAATGCATGAGCACCCTTTCTACCGCTATTAACCCAAGCGATTTCCTGCTTTTGGTTTTGATTACTAAAGATACCTGCTAAGCGTGTACCCACAAATTCTCTTATCGCTTCTTTATTCGCATCAATTCTTTTTTCTGTCCTTCGGCATAATCAAGTTTATACATCCAGGCACTTAGCTTATTATTTTTAGCAACCGCCTCTTTGACTTCGTTACAAAGCCATCGAACCCCTGGATCCATTACACTTTTTGCTATGAGGACCTGTCACATGAACATTGATGAAATGAGCAAAATCAATGCGGTTTTTTCTAGATCGACTGTGCTAAGCCTCTCCCTTAAAGCAGTAAGCACGCCTCTAGCCTCGACACTAAGTTTGTCTGTTGACGACAAATTTTCTTCCGTTAAAATTTTTCTAACTCTTTAAAAACTCTGCATCCAAGTCAATCGCTCTAAAACCTGGTTCTACACCACCAGGTTTTTCTGCATAACAAAACTGCGTCCCACCAAACATACTACCTAAACGTGTTAATTCTTTGTCTGTACGCAGTTGTGGTTGACTTAAATCCCTTCGAACAACCTGATCTACTGATTTACTTACAGTAGTAGATACACTTAATTTCTCTGAACCAACCACAGGAGTACTTTTTGAGATTTCGGTCACTCCGGTTTCGGTTCTTTTCACTGGCGGCAACAAACTTTCCTCACCAACATGCTCAGGCTTCACATCCAACTGGGACTTGAAAATACGTATCATTAAACCATCTTTTTATGCGGTAGTGTTCATCTTTACCTAACTCAACACCAAAATTTTTATCACAAAACACTTTAAGATACTTACCTAATTTACTACCTGACCCGCCTGACGATTTTAGAATCTTAGAATATTCATCAGCGTAGACGTCCAAAAGAGCAATAATTTTTGCATCAGGAGATAACTCTTTATCCTCTATTATCGCCGTTATATTTTTATTGAGACGTTCTATACTATCTATGCGATCTGTCTTTATTTGCCCTCCCATCTGTTTAAGAATTGCTTGGTATTCCGTTTCAAAATGATTGGTGGTTATAACTGGTTTGGTTTTACTACCGCCAATTAATAAGTCCATGTAGTGTTTAGTAAATTCTTTATCAACCTCATATTTTTTGCTGCCCTTGGAAGAACCTACTACCTCATCATCGAGCTCCATTGCCACAAAATAATCTGGATCAATTTCCAAGTCACTTAGTAGCAGCTGATAAGCTGCATTTCTTAGGGCATAAGACTCTATTTCAGCACTTGTATATTGAATCCACGCTTGACCTGCAGTCACACCACCATGAGTTGGAAAACCAGGTGCAGTTAATAACCCCCTCAATGCCCGATAACCACAACTCCAACCATCTCTTTGCAAACCATCTGACGCTGGATTAACCGTTTTCGTTGTAGCATCAGGGAAAGCCCTATAAATTCCATCTGTATAATTGATTGCATTAGTTAAAATACTTTGTTCTGTCCCACCCAAAGGCATAGAATCGTGGTAGTTAATAGTGACTGCATTAGTCGTTGGATTAACAGTTACCATCGCATAAGTCCAATGTGATCCTTGACTACGCAGCGAATCTGTACTGCCTCGATTTATAAGCAACGGAATCGTATAGGGTTCTATCGCATCTGCATGCCTCACTCTCTCAAAATGCAAAACCATTCCGATATCTTCCGCGGTTAATCGGGTAATATGCACTCTATCTTTGACACCCATCTTAATTAAGAGACGCTCTAAATCGACTTCCCCCAGCCATTCAGTTGGACCTAAATCACCATTAAGCAATTTTTCAGCAACCCCTAAATTGCTACTTTGTGCATGTAAATCGCGTAAAGAACGAGATGCGAGGTGTTGGTTAAGCTCCAGCCCAGCTAAAATGGCAGCTTTCTGGTCGAATAAAGTTGTTACTGGTGGGACAACATCAGCGAAGACAACGAGTTTGTCTAATAATCTTGCTAGTTCGTTAAATTCTACTTCATGAGTTTTGCGGGTTTCTAAATTATCACTACCAATTGCAACAATATTTAAATTTTCATTGTTTAGATTATAGAAAAAGTCAATGGCCTCGGCTAAATGCTCATAATTATCCATATAATCATCCAGCCAGAGTGGGTTAAAGGCTTCCTTGAATCTCCCCCTCAAATATTGTTCAATAATTCGTCGTTTTTTGGTCTCATCAAGTACTTTAGTTACTTCGCTTACAGGTATCATTTCATCTTCCTCATAAAGATTTTACGAGCCAGATGCAAAGCAAAAGTAGATAGCCTAAGCATCCAACTAGATCGACAGATTTATCTTTACCTTAATCCTTTAAGGTTAAGCGAATATTAAACACATTGTTAAAATATTGAAAATATAAAATGTATTAATATAAAACAAAAAGATTATTTATCATCATAAATAAGTTACTTAGAGTATAGTATTTTTAATGCAAATAATGCTCAACAAGGTTGTTATTTATATATTTTGTTGTTTTTGATGCATATTTTGCAGGCAAATGGTATAATGGCTACCCTAGATTCACAGTTACAGAATAAATAAGGCGAAGGCTTCTATGGGAGATAGAGAAACTGGTAGCGAACAATCACCCTTTGTTCTCTTTCCAGTGAAGCAGAAAAACGGAAAAATTGTTTATTATGTCAGTGATTACTCTGAACCATTGGGAGGATCCGTCTATAAGGGTTATCAATGCGAGTTACGTTCCCCGAAAAACAACTTGACGCCCTGCCGGATAAAGCAAGAAGAAATCACTCTTGATAAAACTCAGGCAGTGGCTTTAAAGTTTTATGAAGAAGGAAAACATCCATCCCCTTACCAATTTTACGATTCAGAAATAGCTATTTTGAAATTAGCAGGTAAAGACGTCCTTATTATGGAATATATTGATGGATTTCATATTTATCCGGATGCAAAGAAAAATACGCAGTTAAGGGAATTAAATTTTTTCAGGTTGTTGATGCTGCCTGGCAACTTATTCAAGGATTAAATCACAGGCATTATAACAATACTAAAGGCCCCTCTGTTGTACACGGTGATATCAAAGGTACAAATGTTAAAATAAGAATAAGGAAAACGGATAACGGGAAAATATGCCAAGTCGATGTATTCTATCTCGATGGCGATTATACGAAGCCCATAGTAAGCACTCCACAATGCCCACAAGGAACCCTTGAGCATTTTGCTATCGAAATTCTAGATGGCTATTATTCGGAAAGCAGCGATTTTTTTGCCTTGGTCCCTCTCTTGTTGAGTCTTTTTGGTGCTAATAATCCCCTGCAAAAGATTCTTGATTTCAGAAATACCCATCCAGGTATGGATCAGGCTGATTTGGTAAAGCAATACCTTAAGCTTGGCTTCTCTTGTGAGGGTTTGTTTGAGCACTTTGACAAAAAACCTGCCCCCTTTATTTGCGAATTAATAAAAAATTTCATTATGCAAATGGGAGCAAAGAACAAGCAAGATCGGCCTAAACCAGAAACGCTGCTGGAGTTTTTTACTGCACTTAGACAGTTTTGCCTTCTTGATGAAGAAAATATGGATAAGGATTTTTATATTTTACGCTTAAGAATAGCCGCGCAGGATAAAACTTGGCTTAGAGAAACAAAATATCCCATTTTGCTTTTGAGTTTAGAAAATAACCAGCAAGACCGACTGATTGCTTTAATGAATTTAGAGCAACGGGTCAAATTACATAGCCTTTTGCTAAACACTGAAGAAGCACTTCGACTGACTGATAAACTTAGAAAAAGCGTCGCTATTGATCTGACACAACTCAGTCAATCGATTAAGCCACCATCCAGACTTGGTTCTTTGTTCTCTACCCCCTTGACTCAGCAAGATTTACAATGGTTAATACACTGTTATGAACACAATGATCGCGTTGAATTCGACTCGCCAACCAACGAAACAATAAGAAAAAACTTAAAAACTGTAGCGAAAAACATTTAGCTCCTTTAATTTCGGTTATCACAGCAGAATTTACCAGTTCAACACAATTAACCCAATCTTCACAAATGTTATCTATGGCTTAAAATTACAAATAGATTTTACAGATTTATTTTGTGAGGTATATATGCCGTTTGAACTTTTAAATCAATGGCTCGATGAGGAAAAAGAAGCCGGAGCACCTAATCCCAAACAAGCGGTGTTATCAACTGCCACATCGCAAGCTATACCTCATAGCCGCGTTGTCGCACTACGTGAAATTTCAACTGAGGCGTTATTATTTTTCACTCAGAAAGGAACAAGGAAAGTCACTGAGTTGGAAAATAATCCAAGAGCTTCACTAGTATTTTGGTTTGAATTGAAACAACGGCAAGTTATTCTTGAGGGATTCGTTGAGCGCTTATCAAAAGTCGAAAATGAAAGTTATTGGCATAGTTATCCTCAAGCCGCTCAAATTAGATTTGCTGCTTATGCACCAACCTCTACACAACCTATAGCATCCAAAGAAATGATCGAAAGCAAAAAACGACAACTTAAAAAGGAATACGGCAGAAAATTATTGCCGTTTAATCCTTTCTACTGCGGTTTTCGCCTTAAACCGACAAAATTTGTTTTTTATGCATTTTTGCTCAGATGAATTATCCGATGTCACCGAATATATCTGGCGCGATACACAATGGCACAGCCAAATTTTATCTCCTTAAAGCGGAATGTCTAGACAGGAATGTGTATATCGCCTACCTTAGGTTTTTATTATTGGATAATTTCTTGTTGAGATGAAATAGGAGAACGAATACTATGCAGAGTTTACACGACAAAATTATCCTAATTACCGGAGCTTCCAGTGGGATTGGTGAAGCCTGTGCTCGTCTTTTTGCTGCTAGTGGTGCGAAACTTATCTTAGCTGCACGTAGAAAAGAACGAATTGATAACCTTGCCGCTGATCTCTATTTCATGCATGGTACGGAGTGTTTACCACTTGCCCTTGATGTCAGGAGTAAATCTGAAGTAGAACTAAGCCTGGGAACTTTGCCAGCTAGTTGGCAACCCATTGATATATTGATTAATAATGCCGGTCTTGCTCTATCGAGCGACCCCATACAAGTTGGCTTTATTGAAAATTGGGACGTAATGATTGATACGAACCTTAAAGGATTACTTTATGTAAGCCGTAGTATTTTACCTGGTATGTTAGTGCGGAATAAGGGACATATCATTAATATTGGCTCCATTGCTGGTCAAGAATGCTATCCAGCAGGTAATGTATACTGTGCTAGCAAACATGCCGTGAGAGCTATTACAAAATCTATGCGTCTGGATTTATTGGGAACACCAATCAGAGTGACCGAGTTGGCACCCGGTGCCGTCGAAACCGAATTCAGTGAAGTTCGTTGGGCGGATAAAAATAAGGCTCAATCATTTTACAAGGAGTTTACTCCTTTACTGGCAGAAGATGTTGCTGATGCTGCTTATTATTGCTTAACCAGACCAGCACATGTTGATATTGCAGAAATGACGATTATGCCCACTGTACAAGCCTCAGCCAACCACATTTATAAAGAGAAATTGAAATAATAACGTGGCCAAGGAAGGCTATCAATGCAAAAAATATCACTAAAACGCTTACTACCTTTGCTAATATTATTTCTATTATTGTTTTTATTTTTTATTTTCGGCTGGGATATTACTTAAGCTTTAATTCTTTAAAAGCGCATCGAGCACAGCTAGTTTCCTGGACTAAAGTACACTATTTGGCCACCGTTTTAGCGTTTATGGGAACCTACATTCTAACTGTCGCAATTTCGGTGCCAGGGGCACTTTTTTTAACGCTGACGGGCGGCTTTTTATTTGGCATTTTTTGGGGAGCTCTCTATGTCATCATTAGCGCTACTATTGGGGCAACATTGTTGTTTCTTGCGGTGCATAGTGCTCTTGGAGAATGGCTTAGCCAAAAAACCACCCAATGGATCACTAAAATGAGAGAAGGATTTCATAAAAATGCTTTTTCATATTTAATAATACTTAGACTCATACCTATATTCCCTTTCTGGGCAGTGAATATTGTTTCGGGACTTTTAAAAGTAAAACCAAAAACTTTTATTATGGCTACCTTTATTGGCATTATTCCCGGTACTTTCATTTATGCCATGATTGGCAATAACTTAGGCGTGTTGTTTGATAGAAACGAAAAACCTGATTTACATACTATTTTTTCTCCGGAAATTTTATTACCTTTAATCGGATTGGCTCTACTATTACTCTTACCTATTATTTATCACCAGCTAAAGGAGAGTAATGGAAAAAAGCTGGTAACTTACGCCGATAACGATTAGAAAATGAAGCACAAGGATTTATCAAAGTGCGTACCGCCCTCTAGTAATACGCCATAATACGGTGTACAAAGACTTATTGTTAAAGTTGTCAGGGACGATACTATGTTGGAACAATCAGTGCGCCCGCTCTATCAAACTTTATTAGTAGAGCCTACTGTACGTTGGATCGGCCATCGCATTGAGCCACTTACTATAACAGTGCTTGCAGGCATACTGGGATTTCTTTTTATTCCAGCGCTACTTTTAAACTTCCCTTACACAGCAGTCGCTTTATTATTAGCCTCTGGCTATTGTGATACCCTAGACGGTACATTGGCTCGTTTCCAGAAAAGTACCACAGCCTTAGGTACTGTTCTTGATATTGTAATTGACCGTTTTGTTGAATTCTCTGTTATCTTAGGATTGTATCTACTCGCTCCGAATATACGTGCACTCGCCACGATTTTTATGTTAGGCAGCATCTTACTTTGTATTACCAGTTTTTTGGTTGTTGGTATTTTTACGCCGAATGAATCGGATAAAAGTTTTCATTACAGTCCTGGTTTAATGGAGCGAGCCGAAGCTTTCAGTTTTTTCATTGTAATGGCTCTTATCCCTCACTATTTTAATCTATTGGCATGGACCTTTAGTTTTTTAGTCTGTTTGACCGCAGTAATTCGGCTTAAGCAATTCGCCCAGGTACAAAATGTAAATATTTGGCAAAATTCGGAATTCTAGAAAAATAAAACGCATAATCTCTTTATAATTCACGCAGCAACTAAGATGGGCGTAATTATGAAAGTTAATAACTCCAAAGAAACACAAAAAGATGCGCGTGCTCGTGCGATTGAAAATAATCCCTGTAATATGTGCCGTGCCTTTGGTTTACCGCTATGCCGCGGTCACGGTGGTGGCGGTGGCGGTAGTAATGACGCAAGTGAAAATCAGGATAATGAGCAATCTATGTTAGAAGCTCCATGGCCTGTTTTAAAACCAGTGACCGAGAATGAAAAACTTATCCAGTTTTTTCTTGAAAGTGGAATGTGGACATTAGCCGAAGATGCTGATTTAGTACTTGAATTCTCCAATCTTGATGCCATATTAACCATTAAGCTAGATATGGAAAATGGTGAGCTCTTGTTTGAGGGTGATCGTGATTTACTGACAGGGACTTTAGATGAATTGTTTGATGCCGTAGAAAAAGAATTAGCCTTTTTCAATCAAGAGCTAATAGCCAGAAAATTAATGAATGAACCAATAACTGCTGTACGTGACGGGGAAAAAATACATTGTCTATAAAAATTCCAAGTCCGCAATATTATGATATTTTTATTGAACGGTTATTGAATAAAAATTTATTACCTAATCGCCCATCTCCTGCACTACAGGAAAAAGAAGATATGCAGCACACCGTGGCTAAAAAATCTCTTGAATTTGAACAAAAAGACATAGCCAGGACCGCTCCTACACCGTTTGATTTATTTGATATTAGCCGTGGTCCCAAGCCTAAAATTGAAGCATAACCAAGGAAAATCAGGGTGATGGATTGCCCGTCTTCCCTATTGAAGCTCGCTATTTCGTTCAAACCAAAAAAGCGTGCTATTGCTGTAACACGTTGTAATTTTTCCAGAAACCACTCTGTTTCTTTCATTTCTGACGAATGATCAAATCACCAAATTAACCCAATTCTCTCAAAAGCGCACTAATAGGAAATTGCTCTGCGCATTTAAATCATCCTTATGAACTATAATTTTTTTAATACTCTGCCGCGGGAGACAATCAATGACAGCCGCAGGCGTGGAAAAAATTAAGATTTTTATATGCGGGGATGTCATGACTGGCCGAGGAATTGATCAAATTCTCTCTCATCCAGCTAATCCCCAAATTTATGAATCTTATCTGACTGATGCCAGAGATTATGTGCGGCTCGCTGAATCAACTAACGGCCAAATACCTTATCCTGTCGATGACAATTATTTATGGGGTGATGCTCTAAACGAATGGCAACTTCGCCAGCCACAGCTAAAGCTCATTAATCTCGAAACCAGTGTTACCCGTCATGATATTCCCTGGCCGCACAAAGGAATAAATTATCGTATGCATCCAAACAATATAACTGTATTAACCGCAGCAAATATTAATGTATGCACTCTTGCTAACAATCATACCCTGGATTGGAACGTGGAAGGTCTAAGAGAAACCCTTTCAATCCTACAAAAAAGCCATATCGCCTATGCTGGCGCAGGTGAAAACATAGTAGAAGCACAAAAACCAGCCATTTTTCCCATCTCTAAAAGACATATTTTAGTATTTTCTATGGGGCTTCGTTCGAGTGGTATTCCCCATGAGTGGCAAGCCACTCAAAACCGGCCAGGAGTCTGGTTACTTGATGATTTAAAAGATTCATTCAGGCAGGTTCAAGAAAAATTTCCAGCTATAAAAAACTGGTGATCTGTGTGTCGCCAGCATCCATTGGGGTGGAAATTGGGGCTATCATATCCCCTGCATTCATCAACAGTTTGCCCATGAACTCGTAGATAGGGCTGGCGTTAATTTAATTCACGGCCATTCATCCCATCATCCGATTGGTCTTGAAATTTATAAAAGCTGTCCAATACTTTATGGCTGTGGTGATTTTCTTAATGACTATGAGGGAATTGAAGGTTACGAGGAATTTAAACCTCACTTATCCTTGATGTATTTTCTAGAGTTTGATGCACAGAGTTTAGAGTTTTTACGTCTTGAAATAGTACCCTTATCACTAAAAAATTTCCAGCTCCACTCTGCTCACTTTAAAGATTGCCAATGGTTAGCCCACACTTTAGAACAAAAATCCCTTTCTGATGGCCTTAAATTCTTACTGAATGACCAAGGATGCATCGTTGTGGAGTTAAATCTGACTCCTTAATTAGTTATATAGATATAGGGATACTGCTTTTTATCGAGCCAGTGAAGAAGGGTTGATAAATGCTGTTTATCCATCGCTACACAACCATGAGTGCCTGTATCAGAAGAGGTCCATAGGTGCATAAAAATTGCACTTCC
>NZ_CALJ01000199.1 GCF_000308315.1 Legionella tunisiensis
ATCGTAATAACTTCGTATAATGTATGCTATACGAAGTTATTACGTCTTATTGGGCTCATCTGGTTCTATTGGTAGTTTTAAGAAATCCAAGCCCTGAATCAGGAATTGCTCGCTCCAGAACAAAGAGCTCTTTTAGAGTCTTATACCAATCAAATGGCGTTGGCTCTAGAGGTTGATTATTTACATGAAAGGACAAGAAAGAAGGAATTGGAAGTCGAGCGCGATCAGGCGCGTACCTCCCTGCTAAAATCTATTTTTCACGATTTATGCTTTCCTTTAAAAGTAGTGATTAGCACAGTTAAGCAGTTAAAAAAATAGGGGGAACACAAGTTAGAGAGATCGAAGAAAATATCGATCATGAGATCGATAAACTCAATAGATTGAATAATAACCTTTTTCAAATCATTCAATTAGAGACTCAAGAGCTTGAACTGAAAAAATCTCTTTTTTCGCTAAAAAAGTTATAGACTCCGTTATAAGGACTTCTAAGAAATCTATTCACAAACGGCGTATTCATGTCGATGTACCAAAAACACTTCCTCTCGTTATGATAGATAATAAACTAATTCAAGAAGTCCTGTTCCATTTATTAGATAATGCCATCAAATATTCTCCACCCGAATCGCCTATCCATATTTTAGTAGAAGCAACTCAAGAAAATGTTGTTATCAGTATTGAAGATTTTGGTTCAGGAATTATCCCTCAGGAAAAGAATAAGGTATTTAGAAAATTTTATCGTGGAAAACAAGTTTTGTCTGAGCATGGACTGGGATTAGGTCTGGCAATTTGCCAAAAAATAATTACAGCGCATGAAGGCCGTATTTGGGTAGAAAATATCGAAAATAAAGGCGCTGCTTTTCGCGTTTCATTGCCCCTAAACATGAATCTGACATAAAGAGAAAAATTTTTCTCATGATTTTCCTGAAACATAATCGACTTATAAAGGAAGAATAAAAATGAAAATCAAAATCAGAAAAGCAAAACTGAGTGATATACAAACTATTCTCCTATTGATTTCAAAACTTGCTGAGTACGAAAAAAAGCTGTAGACGATGTTCAACTAACCACGGACAAAATTATTAAACACGCTTTCTGTAGTAAACCTTATTTCAATCTTCTAGTTGCCGAAGCTGAAAATCAATTGGTCGGTTATGCCCTTTATTTTTTCACTTATGCAGCGTCACTCGGTGCTCCTATTCTGTATTTGGAAGATTTATTTGTGTTAGAAAATTATCAACGTCAGGGAATAGGAACAAATTTTTTAGCCAAACTTGCCAAAATTGCTACTAGTCACCATTGCTGCCGTATGGAGTGGCACACATTTTCATGGAACCGTTCAGCCATTGATTTCTATCAATCGATGAACGCTGTTTTAAGGCCTGAGCTGATGCAAGTTCGATTGCAAGAAGAGGCCTTAAAACAATTGGCTACTATGGGCTCAGCTGAAATGGCGTAGGAATCACCGCTTGTGGAAGCTCTTATCCTTTGTCAAGAAAATTAATTTGTTTTTCCCTATTTATGTTGTATGCTAATGGGGCTCAAGGACACTTAACATAAGGGACTCATATGAAAATCAAATTGATTGTATCAGCAATGTCTTTAGGTGCCGTTCTTCTGGCTTCTGGATGTGAGCAATGGAACGCCACTTCTCCTTTTAATGGTTACACGCAAGCCGTACCTGCTACCCCTGCACAAATGAAAGTGGATGCAAAAGTTCTTGGTAGTTTAGTGGTCCTTAATCAAAATGAAATGGCAGCTGCCACTACAGCACAAAGAAAAGCGTCTAGCCCAGCCGTAAAAAATTACGCTGCCTGGATGTATAAAGCTCATAATCAAAATTTGCAAGAAACTCAAAGCCTGAGTCAGAGAATAGGTATTGCGCCAGAAAAGGGGTCCACTGCTCTCCTACTCCAACGACAAGGTCGACAAGAGATGGCAACCTTAAATCGCTTCAATGGTAAAGCTTTTGATAGGGTCTACATCAACGCAATGGTAAAAGATCATGCTGCAGCTTTACACTTGATCGATCATAAATTGAAAATCGAAGCCACAAATCCACAATTAAGAAGACTATTAGAAGTGACTCGTGTGCATGTTGCTGAGCATCTGCAACAAGCCAGAGCAGTTCAAAGAGAAATCGCTCACGGTTAGTACTTCATTTTGATTGAAAAGGGAAAAATAATTTTCCCTTTTTTCTCACAATTTTTATCAAATATTAAGTACGCCCTTCACACCCAATTCCTCATTTTATCTCGAGTCTGGGGTTCTGGCTTGCATATCCCCCATTCATTAGAACTCGAGTAAAATATGCTTAGAAGAACGATTCAATCATATTTCAGATAGTAGTTTGGCTTTAAAATCAAACCCAAAATGCTTAGGTCCGAGTAATTGTAAAGCTGCTGGACTTCGGAAGCTCTCTGGAGCTGATATACCAAAAACTATCACGTTATCGCCTTCATTTAGTTTACCGGTAATGACTGGTTCAAAAGTTGACTGGTCAATCATCGTAATTAGATCAGGACATGCAACCCAAGGTTCATTATTTAACCACGATAAGATATTTTCATTTTTAACCCATATCTTGAATTGATTTTTCTTAAAACTATTAATCCCGTCGATAATAATATGGCCTACATAATATCCATCTTGTACCTCTGCCTTACGTTCAGTAACTTGACCAATGAATAAAATTTTAGCGTGAGTCAATTCTATTATTGATTGAAGAGAGTTGTCTTTTGCTTCCCGCGCTTCTCTCAAAGCTGTACCGACAGACAATGCTTTTGACAAGGTATTCAATAACATGACCGATTTCATTTGTTTCAGTTGCTTTAATAAGGTTGCCTGACCTACCAAACCCAATGATGCAGTAGACATGATCTTGCCTAGGCGTTCTGTCATGTGCAGACCTGTCGTTTTTTATAATTATTTGATTACCATAACGGTCACAACTGGCAATGGGTAATAAATTTACATTATGAATGGCAGGTAAAATCTGAGCGACTTCGGGTAAGGCACGACCTGCATAATCCCCATCAATTGTAGGTACACCAAGCCAAGCAGCTGTAGCAACTGCACCTGAAGTAGCTGCTGCACCTAGTTCGAGTGGAATAACTGCACTGAGTCTAATTTCTTCTTGTTCAAGCAAAAGTTGCGCGGCAGCTGCAGGCATATTCGAAATTACTTCTTGTGTGAGACCGTACTCTTTTCTTGCTTGTTTTACTGTCTCAGTTTCAGGACCCGGTGCTGGCCCCATTAAATAAGGACATATTGTCCATGCCTCACCAGATAATTCTTTCGCATCAATAATGCAAATTTGTTTGCCGGCATCCATGGCTTCACGTAACATTTGTTGTCCAAACAGAGGGTCTCCACCACCTCCTGTAGCAAAAAAACAGCACCCACGTGTGAAGTCTTCAATTTGTTG
This sequence comes from Legionella tunisiensis, assembly GCF_000308315.1. Taxonomy (GTDB): domain Bacteria; phylum Pseudomonadota; class Gammaproteobacteria; order Legionellales; family Legionellaceae; genus Tatlockia; species Tatlockia tunisiensis. The sequence goes on from NZ_CALJ01000199.1 coordinate 3,425, forward strand.
GTTAGTAGTGATTGTGATCATATATTCCTTAATTTCACAAATTAACGTGAGAATTGTTCACTGGATTTTACAGTGATTGACTGAATCTTCCCTTTTTGATCAAGATGCATGATACCTATATTGTCTGCTTTTTTAATATTATTTGTTTTGTCGGTAAATTGAAATTGGATACAAAATGCAATCTTATTATCTTCTGATATAACATCAATAAATTCAAAATGAGTGATTTTTTCATTATCCTTCCCCCATGAGCAGTGTTTCTCTAACTCCTCTCGAGACAGGGGTTCACCGTTGAACTCTCCTTTCACAGAACTTGCATAATAACGGTCCATATTTTCTACAGAAGATAAAACCCACACATCATAAAACCATGACTCGAGAAATCGTTTTGCAATGATACTCATGTTAATCCCTATAATAATTAGATGAATCGTTTTAACTGTAGCAATGCCTTTAAATTATGTAAATTAAGTGGTTACGGGCCAACAACTTGCTGGAGAAACCAACAGTGTAATACCTCAAACCTCAATGGAAAAATTTTACATTGTCAAAAATAATTATGCCCAAGGTAAGTGAAAACACCTATTTTTGTCTTAGAAAAGATTATAATCCTAGCAATTCGCTCTACTCATACATAGTAACTAAAGTTCCAATTAGCGGACAAAACTGCGGAGCGTCGAGGTTATTTCATTCCTACTTCCTATGATATACCCGTGTTCGAAGCTAGATTCTTCCGGTATGCCAAGGAGCATTGGGATTATATAAGCGACACAGCCAAACCAAATGAGCAGTTTGCTATAATTATTGAGCACCATAAAGTAATTCAGTAGAAGAACCTATAATGGACGAGTCAGTTGACAATGAAATTGAATCTAACTGAATATATCTTGCAAAAACATCTCAACACGAGAGGTGATCACACCGCCGTGATTTTTGTTGATGATCTTGGTACTCATCGCAAATTGACTTATACGAAGCTTTTATCACGAAGTCTGTTGTCTGGCGGAAGGACTTAAAAAATTTCAGTTGCCAATGGGCACTGTCATTGGTATTCAGGCAGACGATGTACGTGAATTGCTAGTATTATTTCTTGCTGCCAATGCCATTGGTTGGGTTCCTATTCCCTTAATACTCAGTTTAAGTGCTGAGGAATGCAATTATATTTTGCGTGATTGCGAGGCCATCTTATTTTTTGCTTGATAAAAAATCGACTTGATTTTCCGTTGCCAACAAATTGTCAATTAATACCGTCCAGTGACTTTAAGCAATTAAAAAGCCATCCTTTTAAAGAACTTCATACCACCACCACTGCCAACGATCCTGCGTTTATATTCTATACTTCAGGCAGCTCTGGACATCCTAAAGGGGTTTTACATGCGCAACAAGTTATTTTGGGCAGAAAACCAAGTCTTGAAAATTGGTTAACTTTAATACCAGAAGATATTGTGATGCAAACAGATAACTTTTGTTGGACTTATTCTATGTTTACAGGTCTCCTCGACCCTCTTTCCGTAGGTGCAACAGCCATCGTATTAACTTTTTCAAATCGCTCAGCCCTGGCTGAAAATCTAATTTCACCGGAGCAATGGATTGCTATTATGCAGTATTATCGCGTCTCTGTGTTGGTATCTACACCTAATATCTATAATTCACTAGTGACATCTCCTTGCTTTAAGTACTTTACTAATCACACACTACGCCAGGCTGGTTCTGCAGGTGCTTTTTTGGTCGATAAAGTTCAGCATTTATGGATGAAACAATTGAAATTGCCGATTTTTATTGCCCTTGGAATGAGTGAAATATCGACCTTTATTAGCACCGGACCGAAAGTACCCTACCATAAAGATCGATTGGGGAAAATTCAACCAGGTAGAAAAGTAACACTCCTTCCTATAGAAGAAGGCTTTATACCTGTACCTATTAATACTGAAGGAATGCTAGCAATTCACAAGGATGAATTGGGCTTCATGATTGGCTATGTTGGATATGAGAGGAATGAATCCTACAAATACCGTGGCGACTGGTTTTTAACCCAAGATATAGTCAGTATGGATGTTGATGGCTATATTCAATATCACGGTCGAGCAGATATGATCATGAAAGTCGATGGTGGTTTTCGTGTTTCAGTGCTTGAAATAGAGAACCAGTTAAAACTACATCCTACTGTCCTTGATGTTGCTTGTACGGCCATTTTTAATGAAAAGAACGCCGCAAATCAATTAATCGCTTATATTGTTGCTACCCAAGTTCATCAGAAAGTAGCTGAAGAATTAAGTCGATTTCTTAAGCAGCATCTTAGCGATTACAAAGTACCTAATTACCTCTATTTTGTAGAGCATTTTCCTCTTAATAATCGCGGCAAAATCATCCGCACAGAATTAGCCAAGCTCATCCCAATCTATCGGTATCAAATAATAAATTAAGCGATTTGCTGTTTCGTTGCTTGCGCCAGGGTATAAAACTGGGGTAAAGAGCAAATTGTTCCTCCGCAAGTAGGAATAGTTACCGGCTTATCATTATAACTTACTCGAATATAATAATTTTTATTGTTCTTAAATAAAGCAAAATCAAGGTGAGAGGCGTAGGGTGGCATATTTTCCAAGGGTGATCCTAAAGTGGCCATGACACTCATAATAGAGCTATCGTGTGCAGAGAATAATACATATTTTAAAGATGATTTTTTCTGCACAGCATTGGCAAAATAATTGTTTACCGCATTAAGAAATGAATGCCCCATAGGATAGCTAACTTGTCTTAATTTAAAATAGTTAACTACGGCCCATTTACCTAATTGAATAATTTCATTCGCGTCGGCATTGCTAATACCCTTTGGCATGGGGATATGGTGAATTCGGCGAATATATAAATTATCGGCAAAAGGAACCAGTTGCTGATAATTTTTCAGCGATAAACCAGTTACACTCCGCCATTTTTTCAATTTCTCTTGCCTATAACTAGTTTGCTCTTGCCAAGCTTTACGACTAATGAAATAAAGCTTTATTAAAGAAAAAATATTTTTACCCGGTGTAACGACTAACAAATTATCCTGACTTTTACTGATTGCATGTACAGGAATACTACCTCGTCTCATTTTAGAGGGATAAAGCCCCAATAAAAAAGCATTGGCACTTGCGATGGTACGCTTGGTATCAGTTGAACGTGCGTAAACTAGCCTTGGATTATAATTAGCCGGTAACAAATGGTATTGCATCACATATTTTTTACGTGTGGCCTTACCAAGCTCTAACTCTTGATACCATCCTATTTGCGTCAACTCGCCAAATCCCCTCTTCCAGTCATGCGGGGAATTAGGAATTTCCTCCAGAGGTGTTCTGTCGCCATGACGAATAAGCTCAAGGACAAATATAAGTTTTTCCTGAGCAAAAGCACTTGAAACAACAGTGATCAAGAGAATAAAGAGGCAGTTTTTTATGAGCGCTTTCATTTGATGTTATGCTGGATTTTTGTTGTCGTATTATTCAACTTATTTGCTGCTACAGCAAGATTAATAAGTTGAATTTAGTGATTCGACCACGAGTTCCATACCTTGCGCACACTGATGCTTCTCGAAGCGCTCAGCGTGAACGCATTGATGTCAAAAATTCCTTAATTTAACGCGATTGCCTCAATGCTTATACGAGATTTTTTACGAATAAAATCAGTCGTTTTTTAGAAACAACGACGAAGTGAATACTCATTAGGAGTATTCACTCTCATTCCTGTTTACTTTATTCCCGTGTTGCAGCCACGCAGTAATACCACCATCAAGATTATAAATATCGAGTTCAGGGTTTTCATCCAACAATTTTTCACAAGCCTGAGCCCCTCGTTTGCCTAGAGCGCAATGAATTACTAGACGTTTGCTTTCCAGCTCTGGCAATGTTCGGAATGAAATTTTTCCAAAGGTAGAGAAATCGCGCCTGGAATATTTTCCTTTTGGTGCTCTTCTGGTTCCCGCACATCAATCAATATCGCTTCTCCTCTATCTAACCAGTCTTTTAGAGTTGCTGGATCTACGGTTTGTATCGGCATAGTGACCTCCTATCGATTATTCCTCTCATAAAGTAGTTCTCTGCTCCATAGATGAACCCCCTGTTGTAGGTATTTCAACCTCAGGAGCAACTTTAATCTCACTTAATCTCTCTTCAATAATACATTGAATATTCTCAGGTGTCGTCAGTGTCTTATCGTTGTAAGTCATAAGTTTTTCTATATCAGCAGAATTAGTAATATCCTCAATTGCTTCCTCGAGTTGTTTTAGTGTCTCTGGATGAGTAGCAATTAATCTTCGTAATCGCGTAATTAATATAGCTTTATTTTCCTCAGGCGATGGTGTTGGGCTTGATTCTTCAATCATAGCCTCTTCTTTAAATGTTTTCCATTTCGTCGACATTTCTACATCTATTTTAGGTCGAGTGCTTCCTATAAACTCAAGCTCGACCCCCTCGGGCTCATTATGGGCGGCTATAATTTTTTCTGAAGTACCATAAACCCCTCTGGAGTAACATTAATTAGCTGTGCTTCATTAGCGTTGACTGCTATTCCAAAAATTTCTTCTATTTTTATAACTTGATCGGATGTTCTGGCGATAACACGCAGAGACAAACTACCGTCTTCGTGCCATGTAGACGTGATAGAAATCTTTCTTTCAGGCCTCACACCATGATCCATTAAAGAAATAAGGGTAGGAATTATTTGCTGTTCATAAGTAGGCTTGACCAATTGCTGGTCTCTTTTTTGGTGATATTGTTCATCAGCTGCGAACATTAATTTCAGCATCTCGCCTTGTGGTATAGTACAAATAGAAAGCTCACCACTCTTTTTAGTCAACTCAATTCCAAATAGTTCTTGAAATTTAGCCGCAACCTCTGGTTTAGATGTGCTTAACGTATAATCACCATTTTCCTTTCTGGTTAGTTCAAAGGGTATTCGTTTACCTGGCGGATCAAAACGCATCGTATTAAGGAAAACAGTGCCGTCATGTGACATGACAGAGGTGGGCGAGAAAATTTTCTCTAACTTGTCGATTAAATCAATTTCATGGCTAGTCAATAACATTCGCTGTTGAAACACCTCTATAATTCTTTGATTACTTTGTAGCTGCCGTTCGTCTTCCTACTTTCGTTT
>NZ_CALJ01000198.1:0-4109 GCF_000308315.1 Legionella tunisiensis
GCTTGTTGAGGCAGGCGATTTCATTCCCAGTGATGGTGAAGTGATTGAAGGAATTGCATCCGTTAATGAGAGTGCTATCACAGGAGAAAGTGCGCCAGTCATTCGCGAAAGCGGCGGCGATCGAAGCGCTGTCACTGGAGGAACTCAAGTTATTTCAGATTGGCTCATTGTGCGCATTACCTCTAACCCAGGCGAAACTTTTTTAGATAAGATGATTGGCTTGGTAGAAGGTGCCAAACGCCAAAAAACACCTAATGAGTTGGCACTGACTATTCTACTCGCCGCATTAACTATTGTTTTTTATTGGTCTGCGCTACTCTCCTGCCCTTCTCGATTTATGGAGTGACCTCAGCAAGTGCCGGTAAAGTAGTTACTATCACCGTGTTAGTCGCGCTTTTTGTCTGCCTGGCGCCAACAACCATTGGCGGTTTGCTTTCAGCGATTGGTATCGCTGGCATGGATAGAATGATTCAAGCTAATGTCATTGCTATTTCAGGACGTGCGGTTGAAGCCGCCGGTGATGTCGATGTTTTGCTATTAGACAAAACAGGTACGGTTACCTTGGGCAACCGTGAAGCCATTGAATTCGTTCCGGCAGAAGGAGTAAGCATCGAAGCCTTAGCAGATGCCGCACAATTGGCGTCACTGGCTGACGAAACACCTGAGGGACGTAGCATCGTTATTTTGGCCAAAGAAAATATGGGTTACGTGGCCGCAACATTTCTAAACTGGGTGCAACCTTTATTCCCTTTACGGCAGAAACAAGAATGAGTGGTGCTAATTTACCTGATCGGCAAGTTCGTAAAGGAGCAGCACAAGCTATTGAAAGCTATGCTCAAGCAATCGGTGCTACCTCTCCGAGTTGCGTGCACGAAACTGTGGAAACCATTTCTCGTAAGGGTGGAACAGCACTTGTTGTGATCGAAGGGAAAAAATTTTGGGTGTCATTCATCTCAAGGATATTATTAAAGGTGGTATCCGTGAACGCTTTTCCCAACTTAGACGCATGGGAATTAAAACAATCATGGTAACAGGTGATAACCCATTAACGGCAGCTGCGATTGCTGCAGAGGCAGGGATCGATGATTTTTTAGCTGACGCTAAACCAGAAGAAAAACTTAAACTCATCCGTAGCTTACAAGCACAAGGTCATTTGGTTGCTATGACTGGAGATGGAACCAATGATGCACCAGCCCTAGCCCAGGCTGATGTGGCTGTTGCGATGAATACAGGTACACAGGCAGCAAAAGAAGCCGGAAATCTAATTGATTTGGATTCAAATCCCACCAAATTAATTGAAGTCGTCGAAATAGGTAAGCAATTACTAATGACGAGAGGCTCATTAACTACCTTCAGTATTGCCAACGATGTTGCAAAATATTTTGCAATTTTACCAGCAGCATTCGCGAGCACTTACCCCGTATTAAATGCCTTAAATATTATGCACTTAGCAACACCTGGGAGTGCTATATTATCAGCAGTTATCTTTAATGCACTTATCATTATTTTTCTTATTCCACTTGCACTTCGCGGCGTGAAATATCATCATGTTGAAGCAGCTAAGTTGTTGCGAAGCAATGTTCTTATTTATGGATTAGGCGGTTTAATCGTGCCTTTTATTGGGATTAAACTGATTGATTTGCTCTTATCAGGATTGGGTCTAGCATAAGGAGGAGCCGATGTATAAAGCAGCAGTCAGCCAAATGAAAACAGCTTTAATACTACTTATTTCACTAATGATTCTCACCGGTTTAATTTATCCACTGATTGTCACGGGTCTGGCGCAATTTTTTTCCCAACCCAGGCTAATGGGAGTTTGATTCAACAAAATGGTTTGGTTATTGGTTCTCGATTAATTGGACAATCTTTTTCTTCGCCTGCTTATTTTTGGGGCAGACCTTCCGCAACAACCCCTTTCCCCTATAACGGCGGCGCTTCATTAGGATCAAACAGCGGTCCATCCAATCCCAGATTTTAGCTATAGTCAAAGATCGAGTAACACAACTCAAAACGTCTAACATAAAGACCAACCAGTTAATTCCTGTTGATTTAGTGACCTCTTCAGGAAGTGGCCTTGACCCTGAAATTAGTCCTTATACTGCCTTCTACCAAGTAGCACGCGTTGCTAAAGCACGTCATATTTCTGAAAAAGAATTACAAGCGTTGATCATCAGTCAGATTAAGAGCCGTACTTGGGGAATACTTGGTGAACCACGAGTTAATGTTTTGCAATTAAACCTGGCTCTGGATAATTTAAGGACAAATAATGGTCGACTCACGTCCAAATCCTGAGCAGTTATTACAGCGTGTCCAGGAAGAAGAGCAACAGGAAAACCGCGGTAAGCTTAAAATCTATTTAGGAGCCGCACCTGGGGTTGGCAAGACTCATCAAATGCTTCAGGATGCCCATGAAAAACGCCGCCTGGATCTTGATGTTGTTGTGGGGATTGTAGAATCACATGGGCGAAAAGACATTGAGCGTCTGTTGCAAGGTTTTGAAATTTTGCCTAGAAAAGTGGTTCAGTATCGTGGCAAACGTTGTTTGGAGTTTGATCTTGATCGAGCCTTGCAACGGCATCCAGGAGTCATTTTAGTCGATGAAATGGCTCATACCAATGCATCAGGGTTACGTCATGAAAAGCGCTGGCAAGACATCAAAGAGCTGCTGGATCGAGGCATTGATGTCTATACCACGCTTAATGTGCAGCATATTGAGAGTTTAAAAGACGATGTTGCCCAAATCATTCAAGCTCCGATCAGAGAAACTGTTCCTGATTCCATGATTGACAGCGCAGATACGATTGAGTTAGTTGATTTACCCCCGGAGGATTTACTCAAACGCCTGGAAGAAGGAAAAATTTATATCCCACAGCAAGCAGAATTTGCCCGTGAACATTTTTTCGCAAAGGGAATTTAATTGCCTTAAGAGAATTGGCATTACGTACCACAGCAGAACAGGTAGGATCGGATGTCTTGTGGTATAGGAAAGGTGAAGGCATACAAAAAATCTGGCCTATCAAAGATAAAATACTTGTCTGTGTGGGACCTAAACCGGAAGTACAGAAATTAATCCGTGCTGCAAAACGGCTAGCCAATAGTTTACAAGCAGAATGGCTAGCCGTTTATATTGATGCGCCCCATTTGCGGTCAACAACCTATGAACGTCGTCACGCCATTAAAAATCTACGCTTCGCAGAATTATTAGGGGCAGAAACACATATTTTAGTGGGTTTTGATATTGTTAAAGAGATCATTAATTTTGCTCGCGAACAAAATGCCTCTCTGATTATGATATGGAAGCATTTTCTCACTCGCTGGCAGAGTTGGTTGCGCCGCAATTTAGCCGATGAAATTGTTCGTCATAGTGGCGAAATTGATGTTTATCTTATTACAGGCGAATCTTCTAAGAGCACGGTTAAAAAAAGCAGTTGCTTCCTCCAATAACATGGAAAACCTATGGTATCACTTTGGGAGTCGTGGCTTTATCAACCTTATTAAATGTCCTGCTTTATCCCTTTCTTGCAGCAAGTAATTTAATTATGGTTTATTTACTTGGTATTACAGTAGTTGCCTTGTTTGGGAAAATAGGCCCATCGATTCTGGCATCAATAATAAGTGTTCTCGCCTATGATTTTTTCTTTATACCTCCTTTTTATAGTTTTACTGTCTCGGATGTTGAATATTTTTTACTCTTCTTGTCATGCTGATAGTCACACAAATAATTAGTCAACTAACTATCTTAATGCGTCATCAAGCTGAAATAGCACGTCTTACACAACGCCAAACAACGGCACTCTATACTTTTAGCCGTCAACTTACGAGCACCCGTGGAGTTGATAAGCTGCTTGAGTTAGGAACGCAACATATTGCCAATGCGTTTAATAGCTCTGTCATGATATTACTTCCGAAAAAACAAAATCTTTCGATCCACGCTTGTTATCCTGCACAACAAAAATTGGATACCAAAGAGCGAAGCATTGCAGAATGGGTTTATGAGATGGGACAACCTGCTGGTTTTGGTACGGAGACCTTATCATTTTCCAAAGCGCTTTATTGCCATATTGGGCTCATCTGGTCTATGGTGTTTAGATCAGCCTGATCAGAATTGC
>NZ_CALJ01000197.1 GCF_000308315.1 Legionella tunisiensis
TAAATGATAAGACATGGTTTTCATTCCCTCACTTACGGAACCATAATCTGCAATAACTTCGGCACCCATACGACGATAAAAGGGAACAGCGTAGGGATTTGAAATAAATTCGAATTGGCTCCATTTGTTCTGTTCTACAAACGAACAGACATCTTGTAACCAATCAATACTTATATTTGGTAAGTAGAGGCAAATGATTCTTCTTGACCCTTTACTGAAGTTTGTGGAGCAAGCTGAAATTGCAAGAACCGGGAAAGAATCCGAGATTTTCTTGTTGGATACTGCGCTGTTCTATTCTCAGTAACAGAGACTAGTGAATTGCTAATAGCGGGGCTTTCTTGGGTATTTGTTGTGTCTTCTGCTACATCGCCTCTATCTAGACCAATACCTGTATTTGTTGATGACGCAGAGAAAGAGTCCACCACGTCGTCAGCTCTCTTCTTTTTGGCATAAGGCTCAGATCTCTTTTTAGAGGACTGTTTAGACGAATATTCAGGGTGTTGCCTTTTTGAAGAGTTGACCGGCTCATTTCTCAGATCTACTAATAATTTTCTTGCATTCTCGACCAAATCATCAACCGAACTAACAAAGTGTGTATCAAATCCCAACTGCTGCTGAATTTTTTCATCTTTATACGTTTTTTTTAAAAGAGCAGAAAAACCTGTCCCTACACTGATAATCTTTTTTAATACTTCGGGCGTTGCAAGAGAGGGAGATTTTTGAGCAAAATGAAAGAAAATTTCTGCTTTGCGAAAATTAATCTCTTTTTTCTAAAAGTTGCTTCCATTAACTGGTTTGAAAGCAACGATGTAATGCTTGAAGAAGGGAAAGAGTGAGCATATTTGCTAATCATGTTATAACACTCATTAGCTTCCCTAAGGTGTTGAAAACACTCTTTACGAGTAGAACTCGTTTGCATCGCAAGCGCATACGCCGTATAACTTTTTCCTATTATTAGCAATGATTGATTGCATTGCTCTATCTCGGGAGCCATGCCTGTTGCTAAGATGGATTTGAGCTCACTTCTATCTACTTGCTCATATAACCCTATATTGGTTGCTAACAGTTCAGCATTTTGGGTATCTAAAAATGTTTCGTAATTGGAACGAATTTTCTCATAAATTTCTATTACATTGGTCATAACATCTCTCTAGAATATAAGCATATCCCTATGGTTGTATGGATACTCGGCTATTGAAAATACGGCGAAACTCACTCAATTTCAAACGAAGTCAGCAATTATGAAGTAAATATAAAAATGGTGACAAGGAAAATATTTCTACTTCAAAAATCAATTTGGAATGCACAAACTAGATATTGTTGCTGTACGAAACCAACGAACAGTAACTTTTTATCCTTGTTTGGATTTCATTATTGACTTGAATGGTTTGTCATTTCGCCTTTGCGGAAATAAAAATAAAAATACAGAAAACTACAGGATTGGAGTAGCACAACCAAGCTCTTCGACTAACTCAGAAATTTCATTCAGTTTCTTTTTGGCTGGCATTTTAAACAAACGAAATTCCCACCCTCTTCTATCTGAATGAGTGATTTCTAAACTGATCTTGGTGAGAGATAATTTGGCAAAAAAATCTTTCCATCCGTAATAAGGTTTTAAATTGTGGTAAGCCTCCTCAATGGCTTTTGTACAGCGACTATGGAAATTTTTGTAATCAACTTGCTTAGGATTTTCGATATTAAAATAAGTTTGCGCAGCATCTTCCAATGCCGTATATAAGATATCTACTACAGTCTTGGCCTTTATACCACTCTTATCATCATTAAACAGGAAGGCCTTTATCTTGGCTTCCTGCAACAGACTACTAAAAAAACTTGTTTAATCTTTCTCCTTTCAAAACCACTTGTAAAAACAGGGAAGCAAGTCCTTTAACGAGATAATTTGCGATAATTTTCCTTGCATACTCTCACATACCGCTAGACGTAATTCAAAAGAGGGCCACCAAAATACGGCCCTAAGATCGTTAGTAGTTGAGATAATCTGCTGTAAGTTATCTTTCATTGCCACACAAATAGCAACGTGTTGCTCCAGAGTAAGTGGAGAAAAGAGACTAGTAAACTCATAGGTATCTCTGACAATTTGCGGCAATTTCTCTTTCACTGCCAAACAAATAGTTTGATATTCCCTGGGAGAAAGCCAGCGTAATATATCTTTGAAATCATTAATATTATTAGTGAACTGCGGCAATCTGCCCTTTATTGCGGTAAAAACAGTGGTTCGTTGCTCAAGGTTGAGCCACTGAAGTACAAGATGAAAATCATAAGCACTGTTGATAAACAACGGCAAGCGGGCTTTCATTGTTTCATAAACAATTACTCGCTGTTCTGGGGCAAGCGGTTCCAATGCAGCATTGAAATCGACCGAGTCTTTAATAAGGTATGGCAAACGGCTTTGTACAGCTTCCATGATGATTTGACAACGATCTTCATCCATCATGATAAGGAGTGCGGCTAAATCACAGGCATCATGAAGAAATTTTTCGCTAACCCTGCTCCTATAAGAGGAAATATGGCTCTTAATTTTGCTGGCGATAATTCATGAATCCAAACAACAAGTGTTTCAAGTTTTTCGAATTGATCAATTAATTGTTGCTGAATCGCTTTAGGCTGACACAAATTGCTAATTGCAGTGGGACTTAATTTCATGAGCTCTTCTAAATCAGCTGACGATGAAATAGTGAGTTTAATCTGCAAGGCTTCAATTAACGGTAGCGTTAGATCCAGTTTATCCTCGCCACAATAATCTTGTTGCATGACCGCTTTGGCAAAAGCACTCTGGCAATTAACTAATTGTTGTTTTTTGTATTAACAAGATGGTCTTTGTCTTCGCTGCTAAGACCAATACCCATTAAAATCTGTTCTACAGGGTGCATTGCTTCTTCAAGTTTTTTCCTTCGATTGGCAATACAGATATCGCCTTCTATATTTTGAGTAGCGTTTGATGCAAGATCGAGTAAGATATTAATTTGTACCATTACTTGAGCAGGAATTTGCCCTTTACTGACCTTATCGAGCTTACTGAAGTACTCATTGAAATGGATAATGGCATCATAGGCCCCCTCTCCTGCATTCGCTTCATTTCCAGCACCATGCTTACTATTAAAGTAGAGTAGACGGGATAGTTGACGCAGATGAGTCAATAAGCTGCCCTGTTCATTAAGACTGATTTCATATTGATTATGAGCATTAAATAAAGCTTCCGTATAATCTGAATGTCTGATCAGACGTTGGTATTCCTCCGCACTTATACTAACCATTTCTTCAGAATGACATTTATAATCATAGTAAGGGTTGACCCATCCTGTCGTTGATGTTCCTGCTAATTCATTCAATTTCTTTACTGGAATAAGATATTTCCCTTCCCTTCCCAGAATATGAGTGTTTAACACTTGCAAAACATCATTCACCTCATGCAATGACGGATAAGATCCTGTTCCATCGAGAGAGTCTGTAGACAAAGTGGGCATTAAGAGCTTAAGAACACACCAGGACTCACCTTCATTCATCCAAACAGCTTTGTTATCCCAAACAAGTTTGGCGATCGCGGATAAAATAAAAGTAAGATCACTATCCGGATGCGCTGTGTAACACAGTGCTGTACCGTTCACCATCTCCCAATTATCGGCCAAAAAAGATTTCAACGCTCTAATTTGTAAATTAAATACGTTCGTTTTAAGAGTGTGGAGCCCATTAGCTGTTGAAGCAGTTAATCCATTTCCAGATAAGGGCAACGAATCAGTCGCCAACTCTGCCAATTCGATTTGAGAATCAAAGATATCTCCTTTGAGAATAAGAGACAGGTCATACAGTGTTTTTTCTCGATAGGCACAAAGAACTTTTTTCTGTAAATCAATTCTCTCAGGGATAGCTTGAGTCTGCATTTTGGCTATCTTTTCTAATAATTGGCTGGGGCTGAAGTTCTCATCAAGGGATAACGGCATGATTTCCTTTTCTCTATAACAACTTGATAGCTGGTAAAGAATGATAAATGGATAATATTATACTCCAAATGTCCAAAATTTGAATTATTAGTCTTTTAATAAGAGATAGATAAAGAAGTATAGGGAAAAATTTCACGTTCATGATAGTTGGTGTTATTGTTGGGACAAAATCGGGCTAAAACTATTCTAATGCGGAAGCACTCTCCATCAATCGCCGCAGCATGGTAGGCAATACTAGGTTGACGTAGATATGATCCAAACGTTATTTATTTTATTCTGTAGTAAGTTGCAATGAAAATTTAGAATTTTTTGTAACTACTACAGAAACTTACCATTAAAACAACCACAGAATTTTTCTTTCTAAAAAAGCTGCTTTGATCTATGCTGATGAATACCTTGAGTTTTCATTTTTATAACAACGAACTCTACTAGAATGAGATAAATCACGATGGATTTTATACTGCTTGGTATGACACTGCTCTTTTTTGCTCTTTGTCTCGGGTTAATCAATTTTTTTGATTCATTATCACGGAGTAAACAATGATCACATACCTGGGGTGTGGGTTAATTACCTTTGCTCTACTGATTTACTTGCTGCTTGTTTTATTTAAACCAGAAATATTTTAAAGAATATCCGATTTGTTGATAGTCAAAGAGTCTCGTGGAAGTTAAAAAGATCTCTCGCTACGTTTGAGAGAATATGGCAAAACGTCATTTCGAACACGGTGAAGAATCTCAGAATTTGTCGCGATACTCATTTCTGGGAACCAAGGATGTAGGGAGCACATCAACTAAGATAGTAATCACTAGGTTTTAACCAAGGGCTGTAAACAGTCCTTAGCAGAAGTAGAAAGGGATTCTATGATCACCGAGATCGGGTTATTGCAAATTATTTTTTATCTGTTAACTCTCCTTGCTCTAGTAAAACCTTTGGGTTGTTACATAGCCAGCGTTTATGCAGGGAACGCTTGGGGACTACATCGTCTTGGCATTCCGCTAGAGAAATTTATTTATCGGCTTGGTAGCATTAAACCGAAGCAAGACATGGATTGGAAACGTTACCTCACTGCGATGCTTGTTTTTAATTTATTCGGCGTATTAGCAGCCTATCTAATCCAACGTTTACAAGCCTATCTACCCTTCAATCCACAACAATTTTCTGCTCCCTCACCTTATCTGGCATTTAATACCGCTGTCAGTTTTGCCACCAATACGAATTGGCAATCCTACAGCGGAGAAACGACGATGAGTTATTTAACACAAATGCTTGCCCTTACCAGTCAAAATTTTCTTTCTGCAGCTACAGGCATGTCTCTCCTGGTTGCCCTAATCCGTGGCATCGCAGGTCATGAAACAAAGCATATAGGAAATTTTTGGGTGGATACTGTTCGAGGTATTCTTTATATCTTGCTGCCCCTGTCATTGATTTTTGCAGTCATTCTTGTGTCGCAGGGAGTGATTCAAAATTTTAAACCCAATCAAACAGTCAGCCTCTTACAACAGAGCAATTATCAAGTAGAGCAAACAACGACGGAAATCAAAAAACAAGTCATTCCTATGGGCCCTGTTGCTTCGCAAATTGCTATTAAACAGTTGGGTACCAATGGCGGTGGATTTTTTAATGTTAATTCCGCACATCCCTTTGAAAACCCTACGCCATTAACCAATTTTTTGGAGATGCTTGCTATCTTGTTAATTCCTGCTGCCCTTTGTTATACCTTCGGGCTCATGGTTAATGATAGACGTCAAGGATGGGCAATATTAGCCGCTATGTATCTTGTGTTTATTCCTTTTGTTATTTTTGCAGTGCTTGCTGAACAAGCAGGAAATCCAGCAATCACGTCTTTAGGAGTGGAGCAAAAAGCACAATTTGATAGTTATCCAGGCGGCAATATGGAAGGCAAAGAAACCCGCGTTGGCATTGTCAGTTCTGCGCTCTGGTCTATAGCAACCACCGCTGCTTCCAATGGCTCGGTTAACTCCATGCTTGATTCTTTTACACCCTTAGGAGGATTTGCACCTCTCTGGATGATGCATTTGGGTGAAGCTATCTTTGGTGGTGTCGGTTCAGGTTTATATGGCATGTTAATGCTTGTCATTATCACAGTCTTCATTGCTGGCCTTATGGTTGGAAGAACGCCTGAGTATTTAGGTAAAAAATTGAACCTTATGAAATGAAAATGGCCTCCATTGCCGTTTTAATTATGCCCCTTATTGTCTTGCTTTCTACAGCAGTGGGTTCTGTTACTAAGATGGGAGTGAGTTCGACTGGTAATCCCGGAGAACATGGGTTTAGTGAAATTCTCTATGCTTTCACCTCCATGGGAAATAACAATGGTAGCGCTTTTGCTGGACTCAATGCCAATACGCCTTTTTATAATCTGCTGGGTAGTTTGATGATGTTGATCTCACGTTTCTGGATTGCAATACCTGTCTTAGCGATCGCTGGTTCCCTTGCAGGCAAAAAATAAGGCCGCAAAGCTCAGGAACCTTGGCAACATACACCCCTCTTTTTATTCTTCTTCTTGTCAGTGTCACCATCCTTATTGGTGCGTTGTCTTTTCTTCCGGCATTGGCTCTAGGGCCAATCGTTGAACAATTAATACTTTGGGGACAGTATGGGTACTAAGACACATCGATCTTCCCTATGGGATTTCGGCATCGTAAAAACGGCCATAGGTCATTCCTTTTTAAAATTGGCACCCTTTCACCAAATTCGTAATCCGGTCATGTTTTGTGTTTATATCGGTTCATTGATAACAACCGGACTGTTCATTCAAGCTTTATTTGGAGAAGGAGAAGCCTCGCCGACATTTATTTTAGCAATTACTTTGTGGCTTTGGTTTACCCTCCTGTTTGCTAATTTTGCCGAAAGCATGGCAGAAGGCCGGGGCAAAGCACAAGCCCAGGCTTTGCGCAAAGCCCGTCGCGAAATCCAGGCGAAGAATTAGCCAAACCAACTAAAGGTGCAAAAATTACTTTGGTACAATCTAGCTCTTCTGCGTAGCGGCGACATTGTG
>NZ_CALJ01000196.1 GCF_000308315.1 Legionella tunisiensis
GTAGGTTCTTGCACACTACAACTAAAAGATGATGTGCGGCCCGATCTAGGCCCCTGGATTGAGAGTGTGGTGGTTGATCCAAAAATATCAAAAACAAGGGATCGGCAAAATGCTGATTGATCTCACAGTAAAGAAAGCAAAAGAGCTCGGCTTCAGAAACCTTTATTTGTTTGCTTTTGATCCTGCGATAACAGATTACTATCAACGTTTTGGGTGGAAGAAAATCGGTATTGATAAATTTAAATCGCACACTGTAACGGTAATGGAAATGAGCACTATGTAGTAAAAAGGCGCTTGCACTTATGACTTGTAACCACCCCTCCAGTTTTAATATAAAGTCTGATTATCAAAATAATCAGACTTATTGGATTCGCTAGCGCATTAGCCCGCTCTCTTTATACAGAAATTTCACCAGGTCTTCACTTATACTTTTATGTGCAAATATTAATCAATCGTGATATAATGCCTTACTTATAAATTGAAATTGATAACAAGCATTGATACCATCGCACTGTCTATTAAGCCGTAGTGACAGTGTAGAATTATGAATTACAAAGTTGAGTTAGAGAAAGAACACAATAAATACAAGGTGCTTTCACAAAAAAGAGATGAACTAATCAATGACTTCTGTCGTTTGGATCATAAAATCGAAGAACTTAGTCGGTTAAGACAAGCGCATAAAGAATTAGTTATCGCTATTTCAGAGGTACTGCATAAAAGTTCAGAACTTATTCAGAAAGCGTTTTATGCAACAACGCACATAACGGAGAATCATTACAGTGATGAAAAGATCTAATCCTTTAGACACACAAAAAACGTTTGGTATTCTTTTTATTGAGAATGGCGCCCTTGCCTGCATAAAAAGTTTTTTATTGTCTTAGTAAGCTGGGCATTACGCAATTACACGGACACTAATTCTGTCCCTGTTTCCATATGGATGGTTAGTTATTTTGTTCTTTGCGCTTACTTTACCTGGAAGTCCAAATTAATCCGATTTTTAGTTAACCAGAAGCAAAGAAAAACAGCTAAAGATGATTAGTCTCACCGTTCTACTGGTTAGTTGTTGAACATCGGTTTAAACACTTTAGTTCATTAGGATTTGACATTCTATACACATTTTTTATCCACAGATTTTGTGGATAAGCTCAATAACCTCTCACAGAATAAAAATGACTTAGCTCCTTATAGGATAAGGACTATCCTTTCAAACAAGTATTCTTTGATAAAAAATAGTCGGGAAGAACAAGGAATTATCCACAGGATATTAAAGAAAGCAAAAAGACCTAGCACGTTATCGATAATAAACAAATAAATAGTAAAAAACAGTCTTGACTAAGAATATTTTTATACA
>NZ_CALJ01000195.1 GCF_000308315.1 Legionella tunisiensis
GGGAGTAAGGTATAAACATCTGAGTGAATTGGATCGTATATTTCTTCAGATAATGCTAGAGAAAGGCTATTCAAAAGTTAAGATAGCGCAGATATTGAAGATTCACCGGTCAACAATATATTAGAGAGTTAAAACGTAACAGTGTTATAAGCACGTGGACAAATAATAAAGCCTATTATCTATCTTCTTCAGCGCAAAAGAGGTACGTAAAGCGTCGAAAAAGAAGCACGAAACTGTCAAAAGATAATCAATTGTGCATGTATATTCATAATAAATTAGGCTGCGGTTGGTCGCCCTGGCAAATTGAGGGCCGATTAAAATATGAGAATGGAGGGCAGACGCTCATTTCTCATGAAACGATCTATCGCTATATTTATAGCGCCTATAATATTCGAAATCGTTTTTATCAGTGTTTGAGAAGGAAACATAAATTACGAGTCAAACGTCACAGTATGCTAATGAATTTGAAGCGCATGGCCTTGCTAACTTAAAATTAATGACAGTTACTTGCTAATTTTTTATAGTTATTAACAGATAGAGGTGGTTGTAATACCAGTAATCTACATAGTCAGAAATGGTTTGTTGCACTTCGCGTGAGATTCTCCTAGATCCAAGTTATAAGTGCAAGTTTCGTTTATTTATTAACCAGGCTGGTTTGATATAATTCCACCGGTTAAGTCAAATGGAATTTGTACGAAATGGGTTATAAACATTTAAATTATCAAAAAAGATGTCAGATCTTAGCTTTTTGGAAAGCAGGGTATACGCAACGCAGCATCGCTAAAGAAATCAGGGTGCATGAATCAACCATCAGCCGTGAATTAAAACGCAACATTACTTTTGTACGCACCAGGCTTGGATCATGGCAATATAAGCCTGACTATGCTCAAAGCAATGCTAATCAGCGACATAAAACAAAAATAAATTTATAAAATTTACTGATCAAGCCAAATGTTTTGTTCGCGAGAAGCTGCAGCAAAACTGGAGCCCAGACCAAATTAGTGGTTATGCAAAAAAGCATAATCTTTTCATTATTAGCGGCGAATGGATTTACCAATTCATATTACAGGATAAAAATAAGCGCGGAAAATTATATCTGAATCTGCGTCACCAGAATAAAAAATATCGTAAACGTTACGGTAGCCCAAAGCGTCAGGGGCCTATCAAAAATCGACGTTTTATTGATGATAGACCTGTTATCGTTAACGAAAAAAGAGAATCGGGGATTGGGAAATTGATACCATCATTGGCAAGCAACGGAAGCAGGCAGTGGTTAGTATTGTTGAACGTGTTTCCAAAAAACCATTCTTAAAAAAGTCGAAACAAAAACTGCAGCAAAGGTCTCTGAAGCAACGATAACGGGATTAAAGGCATTTCCTGGCTCTGTATTTACTATCACAGCGGATAATGGTTCAGAGTTTGCTTATCACGAAAATATCAGCAAGGAACTCAATACAGATTTTTATTTTGCTCATCCATATTCATCATGGGAACGTGGATTGAATGAAAATACAAATGGCCTGGTCAGGCAGTATTTAAAGAAAGGCTCCAGCTTTACTGGCATAACAGATGAATACCTTGCTTTTATTGCAGACCAATTAAATAATAGACCACGTAGAAGCCTTGGTTATGCATCACCAAATGAAGTTTTTTGAAAGAAATCAGTGCCATAAAATGAAAAAGACGCTACGCCAGAAGAAATGTGGAGGGATTTGTATAATAAAAACTGACTTTCTAAAAAATCATCCACAGGCCATACCAGCGCTTGCAAATATTTGGCATGAAGTTTTAGGTAAAACATGGATGCCAGAGATTGGAATTGAAGAAATTGAATCTTTGTATTACGAAGAACTGAACCAGGATATGCCTCTTACTTACATTGCATTATACGGTGAGATGCCTGTAGGTTCTTG
>NZ_CALJ01000194.1 GCF_000308315.1 Legionella tunisiensis
TCTGTTTCAGTATGCGGAGCAACATAGTCTGCGCGTAATGCGTTAGAAGAGAAATCAGGTGGTGGCATTTTAGAAAAATCGACTTTTCCATTTAATGTCAGCGGAATATTATCCACAGTAATGAAGAAGCTGGGAATCATATATGCTGGTAGCTGTTCTGAAAGATATTTTTGAATAGTAGCAATGGGAATTTCTTGACAAAGTACCAAATATGCCACAACAAATTTTTGCCCTTTCTGACTCTCAGATACTCTTACAGCACACTGCACAATCGCCTCATGATGGAGTAATATAGTGTAGATTGCTTCCAATTCAACACGAAACCCTCGAAGCTTGATTTGATTATCCTGTCTGCTTAAATAATCAATATCTCCATTGGGTAACCATCTAACCATATCTCCTGTTTTATAGAGTAAACTACGATTTTCTAGATCAAAACAATTAGGGATGAAGCGCATCTCATTAATATCAGGTCGGTTCAAATACCCAAGTCCTACCCCCGCCCCACCGGTATAGAGTTCACCAGGCACCCCAACTGGACATGGTTGCAACTGGCTGTCTAAAATATAAACTGTTGTGTTGGCAATAGGCTTTCCAATGGGAATAGCCTGATAACCTTCCTTTTTGGCTTAATTAAATATGTGGTTGTAAAGGTGGTGTTTTCTGTAGGTCCATACCCATTTAAAATATGTTTGGGAGCCCCTTTTTCACATTGTAGCACTCGCATGATGTGTTCTGAATTTAACACATCTCCTCCTACCAACAAATAGGATAGCATATGAAACATTGAGGGGTTTGCTGCTGCATATTGGTTAAATAAAGCTGAAGTAAGCCATAGAATGGTTATACCATGCTTGGATATAAATCGTCCAAATTGACTAATGTTAATCAGTGTCGTATGAGGAACACCGACTAAAGTTGCTCCATTTAATAAAGCGCCCCAGATTTCAAAGGTCGCAGCATCAAAGCTGATACTTGCTGCCTGAGCAATTCTATCGTTGGAGCGAATGTAAATGTAATTCGTTGTTTTTACTAATCGACTAATCCCTCGATGTGGTATCATCACTCCTTTGGGTTTTCCAGTTGTGCCTGAGGTATAAATTATATAAGCAAGGCTATTAGGTTTAGAGTCTAATAGAGGTAAATTAAAGTCACTTTCGTTTTTAGATTCATTAATCAAATCTTCAAATAAATGTAAGGGAACATTTTGAGTTTCACAACAATTTAGCATTTTAGCTTGCACTGATTTTGAAGCTAAAGCCAGAGTCGAATTACTGTCACTGAGAATAAATTGAATATGGGATGCTGGATAGTTGGTGTCTATAGGAATATAACAAGCTTCTGCTTTTAAAATAGCTAATAGACCAATAACAAGATGAAATTTATCATCAGTGCATATGACTACATAGGTATGTGGCATGACTCCTTTTCTTTTAAGTAGATACGCTAATTGATTGCTTTGAGCATTAAGCGATTGGTAACTAACAGAATGATTTTCATAAATTAATGCAGTATGATTTGGTTTTCTTTGTACCTGTTCCCAAAAAAGTTCGACCACTGTTTTATCTTTCGGGTATAGTGTTTGCGTAGCATTCCAATTTATGAGTATTTGTTCTTTTTCCTCAGCAGAGAGAAGAGGTAATTTGGCAATGGGCATCTTGGGATTTTTAATTATCCCATCAATTAAAATAGACAGATGCCTTATGCTATTTTTAATGACAGTTATTAAATTTTTCTTTGTCTCGCGACTATACCACTTTAACTTAAAGGTATTAGATATAGTAATAATTATGGAAGCGTCAATTGTTTGAATTTGCTCTTCTAGTAGGGATTCATGTCCTATAACCACTGTTATAGGATGATAGGTGCGCAAACCTGAGACTAATGAGGGATAACGGTAATAAATATCATTAGAATAGCTTAAATGCTTATCAAAATTCACTATCTGTTTGAAAAATCGCTCAAGTAGCGCATCCACTGTTAAATCATCTGACATTTGCAGTGAAAAAAGGCAAAACCGTTGAAAAAAGTGGGGCAATTGTTTTAGGCAATTGATGCAATTTAGGGTTAGAAAAACCAACACCAAAATGTTCTTTGTTGCCTAATCGATATAAATAGACCAAAAGAGATGCAAAAAGCAAATTAGGGGGATTATTAGGGTATGCATCGGAGGGAAAAGCAAACATGTGAGCTAAATCTAAAGTCGCAACACATGTTAGCTGTTTATCATTACATTTTGTTGAGATCGCCTGAAACGGGAGTAGAGCGGGATTAAAGTGCTCTTTTTGGTGTACCCAAAATAGTTCGTGGATAGCATACACTTCATAAAAAGACTTGTATTCGTATAAATTTTTCTCCGACTCTGATGCAAGTATCGAACCTTCTTCGATATTATACTGTTGTGCGAGATTACAAAAATCAATGAAGCTTTTATTAGTTAACGGGATGACCTGCTCTAACTGAACCACTTGAGTTTTTGTGGCAATTTGCCAAAAATCAGGTGCAATTTTTATAATTGTTCCAGGTAAGTCAATACTTTGTTTATCCAGAAGTTTCAGTTGGCCAATTATGAAAAAACTGTTACCAATATTAAATTTTGGGAGCCCTAGCCGATTAGAGTGGTGATGACCTAAATCAAGCGCTCTACAAAGTCTGTCGATCTGTTCTCCAGAGTCATTCCAATTAATCCAACCACCATGAAGTGGCTTTTTATAGTAATCAAAATATGTTCTATTTATTAAATTTTGGGCCACTTTGTGAGTGTTCTGATAGGATATTTCATAAGTCAACTCATTAAAAGTATTCACTGCATTTTGGTAACATTTGACACTCAAACTTAGTCCAGTTTCATTGGGATCGATCTCAATAAGGGCTTGTTTTAAAATATCGCCGGCATCTATCTCCTCTACCATTTCATGCCAGGTTACACCATGGAATTTCTCATTATTTAAAATAGCCCATGAGGGAGCATGTAAACCCGCATATTTAGGTAAAGGCGCATTATGGTAATTAATTGCCATGCCTTTCGCTTGCTGCAAAAGTGATAACGGTAAAATAGTTCCATTAATGATGCTAAAGAAATAGTCGAAATTAGTAATAGATAAAAATGGAAAGTGCCTGATTAACTTTTTTAAAATAAGGAATTTTTTTATTTATTGCGTAGTCTTTTGCGGCGGGTAAAGCAGAGATAATCCCCAATATGGTATGTTCATAAGATAGTAAAATATTCGCACATTCTAACAAGAGACGATCATCTCCCGCTAAATAGCAGGTAAATAGCTTCTTTTGCACGGAAGCTCCAGTTTTTATAATTTTAGCTGTATTTTAACTTCTCTGAATGGAAAAACATGGTATGTTAAACTCTGTGGTGCCGTCAACTTAATTTTTTATCGTTCTGAAACTGGTCACGTTACTTTAATTCCGAGCTCAGACGCATCTCGGCATCTGTCATTAAATCGGTAATAACTCCATATGGTAATACCGATTATCTAATGGATGGCGATATCTTTTCGGTCTATGCTGTAACCTCTTTTCACTAGTTAAATAGACTCAAAAGTTAAGTTGACGGTGCCGATAGCTCCCATAGCTCTTGTTATTTAAATTCAGGATCTACAAATTTAGCTGATTCAGTATACAGTAGCCGAGCTCTCGTTTTTTCTTTAACTCGATGAGATACGTAATTATCCATGCCATTGGTGAAAAAACAGGTAGTTTACACCTCAATCACGGAACTATTTTTATGGACATTATATTCTAGTCTTCATTTTTGCAACGTAGTCACAAAAACTGCCCCATTGGATTACAATTTGGAGCAGTTTTTATACACTGTAACATTACATGGCATAAGGTTGAATGAGCTGTTCAACTCCCTTATCCATATCGGACATATTTTGCGGACTGATGTGTTCTTGATTATTATTAACAAGGAACCATCGATGTTGATAGCCTGCAACCAAGGCATAAGGGACAAAAAACGTAACCAGAGCAAGACCAAGATTTTTAAAGATATCGCCCCAACTAGGATTACCCGCTAACTCACTCCGAGAA
>NZ_CALJ01000193.1 GCF_000308315.1 Legionella tunisiensis
AGTATATGTGCATATTTTTTCTTTGTTCGGCAGTTAGAATACGACTTATTTCTAACATAGAGTTGCGCATTTTTTGGCGTTGTAGATAATTATAAATAGTTCGTTGTGCGTGTGTACTGTAAGAAATATCTTTCATCCTCTCCTCGATCTCATTCATGGTTTCTGGCATGAATGAGGGCCCTCCGAAACAGTCGATAAGAAAGCACAATGTATTATCTGGTGGAATTGCTTCTAAAATAACTTCTAAGGGTGTATTCGAGTGTACACCACCATCCCAGTAAAATTCATTATCAATATTAATTGCAGGAAACCCGGGGGGCAGGGCGGCACTCGCCATAACATGCTCTACTTCAATACGGTAATTAATATTATTAAAATAAATCAGATGGCCATTAGAAATTTGTACTGCACCCAGACTTAGACGAATAAGGCAAGAATTGAGAAGATCGAAATCTATCAGTTCCAAGAGTGTTTCTCTAAGTGGTGTTGTATCGTAATAGCTAAGGGTAGAGGGATCTCCCCATATAGGAAAGCTTCCTGTACACCAGCGAGGAGAAAAAAGCCGGGTTGACCATACAGCAAGGCAAAAGAAGCACTTATTTTATTATAAAGATCTACGGTAGAATCCAACTCCTCTAAATATTCAACAATATTATTAGGGGCAACTTTCTGCCAAAACTGCTCTAATCTTTCAATACGTTTTTCTGGCGGATTACCTACTATAATTGCAGCTTGAATAGCCCCAATTGAGGTCGCTGCAATCCAATCAGGCTGGTAACCTGCTTCTAATAATCCTTTAACTACACCAAATTGATAGGCACCCAAGGAGCCACCACCTTGCAATACATAAGCAACCCGTGGAAAACACCCTTTAGCTTTAGCAGGTAAATTATTAAAACGGTTGGCCAATGGGTTATTACCAGTCAGCTTAGACGCTATTCCCTTTTTCATAGAAATCTCCCTTATTTCAAAGCCCTGGTATCTACTTACCCATTAAGCTCTCTACACAGTATACATGAAGATTATCAGTAAAAATCAGTATAGAAATCAAAGCAAAAAAGACGACTAGCTTATAATTATATTGTTAATTCAAAGACAGGATTGATTCATATGGGAAGAAAGAATAAGTCTGTTGATGTGATTATCGTCCGAGTCTATATTCTTGAGTCCTCAAATTTCGTCAAAAAATATTTGACCATTTGGAAAAAACAGTAAAAATTCGCGGCATTAGTTTGTTTCGTGGTTTAAAGGGCTTTGGCGAAACAGGAGAGCATAGCAGCTCTGTATTCGATGTTCGTTGGGATTTACCAATCATTATAGAGTTTTTTGATAGTGAGGAGAAAGTGAAAGAAGCTTTAGAATATTTGAATACGTTTATTAAGCCCGGACATATTGTTTTTTGGAAAGCTCAGGCGAATGCAGAGTTTTAAACCACAAAAACCTTATTATTCGTAAGAAGAACAGATTATTTCTTCATTTGAAATTCCTTGCTTGGGATAGTATAGCCTCTTGCCCGCAACCTATTTCTTTAGGATTCGCATTAATGGTATGGTTGATTTTTAATACTTCTATGTCTTGGGTTTTCATTGGAGCTTTAGCGTATGATTATTTCCTCTGCTTCGGATTATCGTGAAGCTGCAAAACGCAAGTTGCCGCGCTTTTTATTTGATTACATTGATGGAGGCGCATACGCTGAACACACCTTGCGCACCAATGTTTCTGATCTTGCTGAAGTAACATTAAGGCAACGTATTCTAAAAAAATAGAGCATTTAGATCTTGAAACGGAGTTGTTTGGCAAAAAATTGACAATGCCAATTGCATTAAGTCCAATAGGTATTACTGGCATGTATGCTCGTCGTGGGGAAATACAAGCGGCTAAGGCTGCTGCAAAAAAGGGATTCCTTATACTCTTTCTACTGTTTCCATTTGCTCTTTAGAAGAGGTTGCAGCACAAAGTCCAGAACCCTTCTGGTTTCAACTTTATGTCCTCAAGGATCGTGGATTTATGAAAAATGTTCTTGAAAGGGCACAAGCAGCGGGTGTTCAAAATCTTGTCTTTACTGTTGATATGTCTATGCCTGGAGCGCGTTATCGTGACGCTCACTCAGGCATGTCTGGCTCCTTCAGGCTCCCAAGACGACTACTACAAGCAATGATGAAACCCAGTTGGGCTTTACAGGTTGGGATATTAGGGCGTCCACATAGTCTTGGAAATATTTCACGCTATTTGAATAAATCGATAGGATTGGAAAATTATATTGGCTGGTTAAGTAAAAATTTTGATCCTTCAATCAGTTGGGGGGATCTGGAATGGATACGTGATTTCTGGAAGGGGCCCATGATGATTAAAGGCATACTGGATCCCGAAGATGCAAAAGATGCAGTTAAATTTGGTGCCGATGGAATTATTGTTTCCAATCACGGTGGTCGTCAACTGGATGGCGTGTTATCCACAGTCAAAGCTTTACCAAGCATAGTCGAGGTGGCAGGGGATGAATTAACTATACTTGTTGATTCTGGTGTGCGCTCAGGATTGGATGTTGTACGTATGCTGGCCCTGGGAGCGAAAACGGTTATGCTGGGACGTTCAGTCATTTATGCTCTAGCGGCAGCAGGCCAGGCAGGTGTTGAGAATCTGCTTACTATCTTTGCTGACGAGATGCGTATAGCTATGGCATTGATGGGAGTTACCTCCATTGCACACATTAATAAAACTAATCTTGTTTCTCTAGGAATTTGATAAGGATTTTATATGCTTTTGTATTTTTTTCGTGCTCAATCAACCATTTTTTCTTGCTGTCCCTCCACCATAACCACAGAGATCCCCATTGCTACTGATAACTCGATGACAAGGGATAACGATTGCAAGTTGATTTGATCCATTGGCTCGCGCCACGGCACGCCAAGCTGAAGGTTTGCCAACACTTTCTGCAATATCAGCATAGGAACGTGTTTCGCCATGGGGAATGTTGACTAAAGCATCCCAAACTTGTTTTTGAAAAGGTGAGCCGAGAAGGTGTAACGGTGTATCGAATAGTTGCAAGGTACCATTAAAATAAGCATTAAGCTCATTTTGGATTGAAAGAATGGGAGGCGTTGAACCAGGAATGATTGCAGATTGTGTTTTTTCGTAGACGCTCAACCTCACGTTCAAGTCCTTTACGATCAATAAATTCCAAAAGGTAAAGGGTGGTTTCATCCGCAATAGCGAGCATTGGTCCTAGTTTGGTATCTAACCAAGCTGCTTTCAGTACATTTTTATGTCCAGGCTTGGCCGGAGCAGCACCCATAATTCGTGCAAAAGCGTCTCTAAAACCGCTACCAGATTCATAACCTGCAGAAATTTGCGTGCTAATAACTGATTCACCATGTCTAATTTTTTCACTGCCAAGCCTATTCGTCTTGCTCGCGCATATTCTACAAAGGTCATACCAAATCTTTTTTAAACTGACGACGAGCAGTTACTGCATCAATTGACAGGGCTTGGAAATCTGCATTTTTCCATCGTTTTTCAGGATTTTCTTCAATAGCGTTTACTAATTTTTGCACTATTACTGAAACCTGATTGGGGTGAGACAGTGGGAGACAACGTTTACAAGGTCTAAATGAAGCAAGAAGGGCTTGTTGAGCAGTTTCGTAAAATTCACAATGCTTAAATTTGGGTTTTCTTGCAGGGCAAGTTGGACGGCAAAATACACCAGTTGTGGTAACAGCAACGTAAAAACACCTTCATACCCGGTATTTTTATCTAATAAGGCCTGATAATACTCCATTTTTTTGTCTGTCGTTAACATATGAACCTCTTGCTACAAATGACCATGACTTCCATTTTATTGTAGCGAATTCAAAAAAGCAGCGCCGAAATTTGGACATCGATTTTTTAGGAAGATGTGTCGAACAGTTGCGCTACCTTGCTTTTGGGTAACTTTGCAGCATTTTAGCACGCTACAAAACAAGTCTATTTAAGCAGCGCATTTATTTTTAAATTGATTTCTCTAAGCTCCAGGCTGGGCTTAAAGTGGATTCTAGTTTTAGGATTCGTGATTGTTCTTGTCCCTGTTTTTGGGTTGAAGACGGTTCGTGCTGGTCTGTCATGTGCGGTCCATGCACCAAAATTCCTGATATCAATACACTGGCCATTTTATTATAAATTTAGCTATTTTGACCCTTATATATTGAAAATAGTTTATAAATTGTCACTCTTCCCAGTATTCCTTTGGAAAGGATCTAAATTTTCTATGAAAAGGATTATTCTAACACTCATTAAACTCTTCCTTTTAAATCTGATTTTTCTAGTAGAAAAAGCAAACAGCGCTGTTGATCAATTCTTGAATAATAACTTTTACCAAAATCCGGCAGAGCTTAGCAGAATTAATAAAATCAGCTTTCTAGCTGGCAATGTTTATATCAAATCGCAATTAAATTTTTCTGGAACAACTACTTTGGGCTCTGGTCAGGTAACCAGCAAGACAAATAACTCTCTTCCTTATATTCTAACAGCCTATCGAATTACCAAACGGTTTGTCTTAGGACTAAATCTGACGCCTAGTGCTTATGGCCATATTAATTGGCCAATTGATTCTTTTGTAGCACAGAATTCCACTGTAACGAAAATTTTTATTATCGTGCAGCGCTTCAATCCAGTTACCAGCTAACTGATAAATTATCTGTAGGAGCTGGTGCTAATTTAGAATATAACAAGCTTGATGAGCTCGATTTGGTTTTGCCTAATAAAGGAAACCAGATAAATAAAGTTTGGGGTAAAAATTCTACCCTAGATGCAGGCATCTTCTATAAAATTGATCCGCGAAACTATTTAACCGTTGCTGCTTATACGCCAGTGAATAATAAATTTGGGCGAGGAATAAGCTCTCTGGGATCAAATACTGTTTATAATTATTCTTCAAATATTGTCGAAGCTTCAGTAGCCTATATCGGGTTGGAACATTTCATAACGGATAAATGGTTTTTGGAAGAGAAGGTTTATTGGTCTGGATGGAAAATTACAAAGAGTGTTTATCTTGTAAATAAAACAAATGGTACAACAATTACTCCCGCAAACTGGCGGGATGTTTGGTCGTTTCAAATCACTTCTCGTTATGCAACAACTGATAAAGTAGCAATATTGGGTTCGGTCATGTATGAAACAAATCCCGTACCAACGAGCACAAATCAGATTGGGTATCCTTTAGCTGCAGTAGTAGGAATTTCAACAGGACTAGATTTATCGTTGCAAACAGGGTTGTCTGTTCAAATATTATACAATTATGGTGCTTTTACGCCTCACTCGATAATTAATAATACCAATAGTAGAGGAACTGTTGCAGCAAATTTCCAAGCATTTATCTCTCAGGTTATATATAAAATATAATATTAGCGGATAATATCTCCTTTCTCTAACATCTCCCAAAATGCCTTTATTGCCTTTTGCAATTGCTCATAATTCTTGGTTACTTGCTGACTATTCTGCGGTTTTAATTTTACTGCCTCATGAAAATGTGCCAGTGCATTGCTGAGTTGGGGTAGGGTAAGATAATTGATGCCGCCACGAACACGATGCAATTCTTTGCGAAGCGTTTCATTATCATGATTCGCATAGGCTTTTGCCAAGGTGTCCAGGCTTATTCTAAGATCAATATTCAGCATCGATAATAATTCACGAAGAAGACTCTCATCCCCATTCAGTTGTTCAAGGCTTGCTTGCCAGTCGATTACGGTTGCTTTTTCCTCGATATCACTGATTTTGGTTTCATTCTCAAGTGAAGCGGGTTCTGATTGTCTCTTTTTAAACACGTATTGCTGTAAAAGGGCTTCTAACTTTGATTGCTGTAATGGCTTGCTGCAAACGTCCTGCATACCAGCCGCCAATGAGTCCTTTATCTTTTCAGCATCATCGGCGTGTCCTGTGATTGCTACAATCGGTACTTGTAATGCGCCAGGTTTATCCAGCTCACGTATTTTTTTGTAACTTCGATCCCGTCGATGTCAGGTAATCCTATGTCCATTAAAATGAGATCGTAATCGTTGTTTTGAACCATCGTGAGCGCTTCCATGCCGTTTTCTGCATGATCATGAGCGCACTGAAAGCGATTTAAGTAGGCTTGCAGGCTTTTAGCAGCAAGGGGATTATCTTCCACTACCAGGACAGAAGCAACTGCATTAGTCTTTGTTATTTTTCTGATTTTAACACACGATTAGACAGCGTGATTTGCTCGGCGGATGTTTGAGGCTGATAAACCGGTGTTTTTTCTCGGTCAGAGTGATCGGATACATCAAGTGGAAGAGTAACTATAAAGCAAGTTCCTTTTCTTTCTTCACTCTCTATTTTAATTGTAGCGTTCATTGCTTCGATGTAACGCTTTACGGTATAAAGACCTAATCCTGCACCTTTGTATAATCCCTGATAAGCTGGGGTCAGGCGAGAAAAATGTTCAAATATGGTTTCAAATTTATCTTCTGGTATGCCAATACCACTGTCTTCTATCAATAGTTGTAAATATATCTTATCACCTTGTTGATAAGTTGACTCCGTTTCATTTCTCACTTTGACTTTGACAAATCCACTGTTGGTAAATTTTAGAGCGTTAGATAAAAGATTAAGCAGGATGCGGTCAAGGTAATTCCGTAATCCACTAAAATAGGTAGGGACAGACGTATCTATGTCAAATGATAATTTTAATTTCTTATGGAATGCTACCGGTTGTAAAAGTTCTATGTTGTGCATAATCAAATTGCGCAGATTAAATGACTCCACTTCTTCAGGCCGATGTCCTGATTCCAAACGCATCGTGTCCAGGATTTCATTACATAATTCTAATAATTGAGTGGTTGCTCCCATTAAAAGCTGGCTGTCTTTCTGCACCGTTTCAGTAATCTCTTTTAGCAAAGATAAATAGGTGTTTTGGGAGGTTGCGTTTACATCTGCGCAAGCTTGTTCTAAAAAGGAACGAGCATTATCAGCCACATTAAACATCTCTTGGGACATACCGATAATTCCACTTAAAGGGGTACGGATATCATGGCTCATGTTCGCTATAAATTCGGATTTGGCTTGACTTGCTCGCTCCGCAATTTCTTTTGCTATTTTTAAATCATCTTGGGTGTTTTTGAGTTCAGTAATATCTAAAGAATTACCTAAGATACCAATCGTGTTTCCATCATCATCCAGAAGAGGCATTTTAATTACAGTAAAATATCGTTTGTGACCATCCAAAGTGACTGTTTCTTCAAAGAAAACAGGCTTTCCTTCTTGAATGACTTGCTCATCGTGCTTTTTAAGCTCATCGGCATAATCGGGCCATAAATCTTTATCGGTTTTACCGACAATATCTTGCATCGAATTCATTCCCAATGAGTTGAGAAGAATTTGATTACAACCTAAATATTCTTCGTTAATATTTTTCCAATAGAAATTACCTGGGATGCATGCGGAAATTTTCTCTATTTGCTCAAACATTCTTGATGTTGATTTGATAAGAGTTAAATTATTCGAAGCACTGTTGTTTTTACCTAACAAGATTAGTAGACCCTTCTCTTTTTTAAACTTCCAGGTTAGATAACATTTTGTCTTATTTTTATAGATTATCGTTTCAAAAGAATTATATTTATTTGCCATTAGCGCTTCATGGTTTTCTATAGGAAAAGGAGGGATAATAGATTGATCATGATAAAGAGAGGATAAAGGTTGACCAATCAATTTCTCACTCCAATTAAACAATGATTTGGTCGTAGTATTAAAGGTAATAATATGAAATTCTGTATCTAAAATTATGATGCTATCTTCAGATAGGTGCAAAAGTATATTCAATGCAAGGTTGGGTAACTCATCGTTTGACGATTTACTCTCGATCATTTAATCATCCCTGTGAATTAGTTTTGTATTAAAAACCCCATTTTCTCTAAATATGAAAAATAAACATCCAAAATTTGCTGATTTATAATAGGCAAATTTATTTGATTCTCTTTAGAAACATAGATTGTATTTTGATTATTTGCATGAGCTATTTTATTAAGTCCCCTCATCCAATCTCTATTGTCTTGATTGACATACAAAGGCACTAAAGAATATAGTGGATTATCTGAATTAATACATTTAAGTTTACTACGCCATTTTTCTGGTGAAATAAGCATCAATGGATAACCTCGTCGGTTAATATAGTCAATTAATTCTTGCCAGCTGAGTTTATTTGGATTTGCGAGATTAAAAGATGATAAGGAATTTTAGGATTTAGCGAGGTTTTAACAACAAATTCACTCACATAATTAACTGGTAGTATATTAAGTAATATATCCCAGCTAGGTGCATAGCCTAATTGAATACATCCTTTTATTAATCTTAAAAAGTGGGTTTGTTCTGTTTCTATAATTCCCGATGTAGAATGACCTAAAATCCAGCCCGGTCTGTATATTTTAATAGGAAATAATTGTTGATGGGCTTTGGCAAGTAATTGTTCTGCGACCCATTTCGTTTGACTATAACCATCCGTTGGTGGGGGGGTAGGATGAGAATATATAAAGTCCTCAATAATCACACCCTGATTATCTGTAAAATTACTCGCGGCAGACAGCGTTG
>NZ_CALJ01000192.1 GCF_000308315.1 Legionella tunisiensis
TATCAATATTGATGTCTGTTTTATTGCCATTGATGAGATCATAGAGTGAATGGCCTTCATATTCATTCAATCCAATGTTCTTGGCATTGACTGCGATAAAGTTTGCGATCAATGTATATACAGAAATTCCTGGCGCCTTCCCAAGGTATTTTTTGAATACCGCGATTGAATGGTACTTTCGCTGGTTGGCATCTTCTGTCCGTCACCATCCCCTAATGTTTTATTGTCGATAAGATCCCACAATTTGAAAATAGGCAACCCATGCACAAGATTACCTGCATTGTCATTTGACGCACACATTGTATCGACACGAATGTAATCCTGATGAGTTGAGCGTAGAAGGTTGAAATTCATATCCGACATTTCAGCCATTTTTTCAGTACTAATACCAAAAGCATCAGCTAGAATACAAGCATTTACCGCAGTTTTAGGTGGCTTTGTTTTTACATTGTACCGTGACTTCATGTGGGTAAACACATCCCACATGTTGGTACGATCCCCCATGTGCATCATGATGTCCGGAATTTCTACCTGGGGTAATGTTTTAAAAAAGCTATCTTCCAATTTTTCAACACCATCATACCCAAGGCTCCAATCTTGTTCACCCGATTTCGTTTCTTTAATTTTGAAGGACTGATTTTCACCACGATTAATTCGACTGGTTGTTCTCTCCCATGCACGGTCTAATTCATCCAGAACCTCATCTAAACGTTCATCGCAATAAACAGGTATTTTTTATAGCCAAATTCATTGGCAATTTTTTCAGCATCATCAACCAATGATTCAGCCACCAAATCATGATCAACATCACAATAGGTCACGCTATCGTTACAACAGAGCAAATTTTTATCTAAACGGTGATACATTTTTTGATATACAAAAAACTCAAACAAATGCGGATCGATTTGTTCATCGTTCGCGGTTTTCTTCAAATAAGGCAAGGAGGTTTCTGAAATCTTGTCTTCCAGCTCTTGAGGTAATTTAAAGGATGCCGGGCCTTTTTTCCGGAGACCATAATGATTTTTCATGTGCTTGATAAATGCCATGACATCGGCATCTGCTTTATAGTATTCAAATGAAACATGAAGTAATACCGGTCGCAAATAAAGCGCAAATAAACGAGATTGCTCCAGATAAAAATCTCGCTTGGCGGCTTTTGCATCAAACCTGCTTCCCATTAAATAGTCTGCAATGATCGGAAATTGCTTCTCGGGCAGAATGTTATAGGCCTCCCGATTTAATTCTTCATGCCCCATGCCATATTTACGGTTGGGAAACCACTTCATAAATTTTGCCAACTTTGGAACATCAACAGTCAAATTGGTATTGTATTCCGCACGTGCTTTTTCAGCATATTTTTTAGCATCTGACATGATGCCTCTAATATGAAACATAAAGCTAGTGATCAAATTATCCATGATTTGCTGATAGCGATGGTAAATAAAACACAATGCCTGTAAATACTGTTGTGTTTTATTGACTCGACGTAATCTTGATGCGGCATACTGCTCTGCCAAATCGGAATAATAACGAATCGCATTTTTGGATATTTGTAATGAGGGTAAAAACTCCTTTGCAAATACATACAAGTCGAGGAGTTCGACTGCCTTGGCTACTTCTTCCTTGATAGGATTATATTTAAAGCTCTTCTGATCTGCACGAATGACATTGAATTTGGTGCTTCCTTCTTCGCGCTTGATCAGATTTGACAGTTTTTCCTGTTGTTCTTGTGGGATTAGCTGAATCAGCTTGCCAATTCGTTCACTTTCTCTGGAAAATGCTCGTGTAAACAGATCTTGTAAAGTACGGTAAGATGGGAGCAGTATTTTCTGATTTTCAAAATATACCAACAACTGCCTAAATGTATCATTGCCTTTTGGGTAATAACGTAATAATTCGCAGAGATGGGATTCAACCAAGGCATTTTGTTTTAGCGACCAGTCTTGATAATCAAATAAGTTTAGAATGTCTTGTTTTTGTTGGTTAAGGGTTTGACGTGTGATGCTGCTTGGTAACTTGGCTTTTGCATTTTTATAATATTTTGCAATGAGATAGGTCACGTCATCATGCACTTCATCGAAGGTGAATTCAAAAAATTTCTGCTTGGCTTTAAAGTAAGCAAGCTGCAGCCTAAAGGCAATTTGGGTCTTTGTTGCTGAATATTGACGCAACGCAATCATCTCTTGTGAATTCATTGCAAAATAAAGTTCACGTTCACCAGAATTAAAATTAGGACGCGCATAAAAATCTTCAATTTCTGGCTCGGTAAGTAACTGCAACCGATTTTTCTTTGTCATAGGGTGGTTCAAAAAACGGAGGTTTGGCTGGACTGATCTTTCAGTCGAAAAAAATCGCATTGTACGCTGATTTTTAGTAAGATAAAGCGGTTCAGTAAATCTTGGTTCAATATATTGTTTTTAAGTTAGTAAAATGGACTAATCTGTATGAAAATAGGATATGCACGCGTTTCAACCAAAGAGCAATCTTTGTCCATGCAAGTTGATGCACTCAAAAAAGCGGGTTGTGATCAAATTCATGAGGAAATTGCCAGTGGTGCAAAAATGGCAAGGCCTGTGCTTGAAGAAATAATGCGCAATATTCGTGAAGATGATGTTTTGGTTATTTGGAAGTTGGATAGGCTTGGCCGAAATCTGGCTCATCTTATTCACTTAACCAATAAATTAATTGAAAAGAAAGTTGGATTAATCAGTTTGAATGATCCAATTGATACATCAACCGCACAAGGCAGAATGATTTTTGGTATTTTTGCAACATTGGCGGAATTTGAGCGCGAATTAATTCGTGAGCGTACTCAAGCGGGATTAAAATCAGCGCGGGCTCGTGGGCGCAAGGGAGGTAGACCTAAAGGCATGTCAACGTCGGCTATGGAAAAAGCAGCAATTGCCGAGGCGCTCTATAGGAATGGGACTATTCCTGTAAAAAAATTGCTGAGCAGTTGGATATTTCTAAAACCACATTATATTTTTACTTGCGTTCTCGTAACGTTCAAATAGGAAACACACAATTGTGAGTGTTAAAAATTAAACAACCATAGTTTATAGGAATTACTCAATGCTCACATTATTCATTAAGGGCTTAATTATTGGATTTGCCATTGCAGCCCCTGTTGGTCCAATTGGCGTGCTCTGTATTCAACGTTCACTTCATGATGGATTTAAAATTGGCTTGATGACAGGCTTAGGAGCAGCTTTTGCAGACGGAAGCTATGGGTTAATTGCTGGATTTGGATTAACTGCTCTATCTTCTTTCTTAGTCACACAACAGTACTGGATACGTCTAGTAGGGGGATTATTTTTACTCTATCTTGGAATAAAACTATTCCTCACGCCGCCACAGCAAGGATTAGAAGGGAGTGAGGACAAGTCAGGCATACATGCATTTGGCACGACCTATTTATTAACATTAACCAACCCAGCTACCATTTTGTCATTCATTGCTATATTTGCTGGCCTCGGCCTAAACACAACAAGCACTGATTATGTTCATGCCATTATACTTGTATTAGGAATAACACTGGGATCAGCAGTCTGGTGGCTGTTGTTAAGCTGTGGTGTGGCATTTATTTTACATCACCGCTTAAGTCCTGCAGTTATGCGAGGAATTAATAAGTTCTCTGGTATGATTATTCTGGCCTTTGCTGTTTTTGCTTTATCAATGAAATAGAAATGAATGGTCAGCTAACTTTTGCACAATATATAGTTTGAGTCTGGTATCGATGATCGCTCAGAATTAACATTTTTGGTGGTTATTCCACACGACCCCTATTAGCCTTCGTGCGAAAAGATTATCAAGTTGCCTGTGATATGTTTGCGCCGATTATAGCTAATTGCTTCCAAATGGGGGAAGTGATGCTCAGGATGAACTGTTTCTGCAAACTTATTTACTTAGCCTTTTGGGAGCCAAAAGGCAGGCTGAAGCAGAGCAATTTTTTGCTAACTATTTATCGCATTATAAAAATACACCCTTGGCCGAGTATTGGTTTACGAATAGACACTAGATTTGATTAATCTTTTAATAGTCTTATCATTAGAAAAGACCAAATTGGTGCCGCAAAAATCATGAAAATAATTAAAATAACCGCAATAGGAATGCTATCAGTTGTTAGCAAGCCATAAATCAGTGCAATGACAGCTGAGATGTTTAACCAAAAAATAACAAGTGTCCATTTTATCCAATGGCTTCCAACAATAATTTTTGATTGTTTGCTGGCTTTATACACTAGATAAACTCCTAAGCTCCCCATTAAAAATCCCCAGGCTATCAAGATTGCAGAATGCGATTGAATGACCAGAAAGGTACTCCAAAAATTCTGGAGAATTTCTGGAGGAAGCTTAAAAGAACCCATTAAAAACCAACAAGCTAGCAAATTCAGATCGACAATTACTCCTGTAAAACCAGCGGCAAAAAAGCAAAAACAGCAACATTGGTGTAAAGAGTAGCGCCAAAAATATGGCGGAAAGCTAAACCTAATAACATGACGGCCATATCAGCAATAGTAAAAACTATAAAGGACCAGGCATAATAAGCCCAGTAAGGCTGTAGTTTTGCATAAAATTAGAGGCTATTTCGGGTGTATAGATAATGGAATGAGAAAAACTGATTGGTGAAATCATATGAGCACAAGTATAAATTAATCCACCCAGGAACCAGGCCAAACCGTAAATATAAAAATGCTTTTAAAAGTTTATTATTCATATTTACCATAAGTCTCTATTCAGAGTAGATAAACTATTTATAAATCATAATCTCAATTGCCGCCAGTTATAGTGATACAAATTACACCGTATTTATAGATGGCATTCTCTATGCTTGAAATATGGGTGAGGAAACCTACATCATTAGTCTAGATGTACTATACTTCACTTGCGATTAGATGAAATTATGGAGAGCTAGTATGTCCCCGACCAAGAAAAAGATATTGCCGACGAACCTAATAATTTGCAGCAATATTATATGGATATCATCGCGTGCATGCCCAATATCGTATATATTTTAGATAAAAACTGTATCTTTACAGGTGGAAATAATAATTTTCTTAAGTTACTGGGGCTTAAAAATATCGAGGAATTGGTTGGTAACAGCTACAAACAAATAATAAAACTTGTTCCTTGGTCAGAAGAACGGATGCAATTATTCAAGCGTGATGATATTAATGTTTTGCTTTCGGGTGAGGCGGTTTACAACGAAGAAGAAGCCCCGGTTTTTGATCAACAACGAGGTATTATTTATTACCTTTCTACTCGTATCCCTTTGTTTGATGAGGATAAAAATGTCATTGGCTTGGTTGGTATTTTAGTGGATATTAGCGAGCGTAAGAAAATGGAAGAGCAGTTAAGTATAATTAAAGAGCAATTACAGAAAAATAATGCCAAACCACAAGAGACCTTCGTCAATATTGATGATAAAAAACACCTAAAGTACTCATGATTGAGGATAATACTATTGCACAAAAAGCGGCTCAATCTTTGCTAATGCAGTTAGATTGCCAGGTGGATGTTGCCGAATCTGGCGATAAAGCTGCACTTTTATTCCAACCTGGTAAGTACGATTTGGTTTTTATGGATATTGGATTAGAAGACACCTCTGGTTATGTTGTCGCAAAAAAATCAGACAAATGGAGAAAGATACTGGCCAGCGCGTTCCTATCATTGCGTTGACAGGTTATGAAGCTGATGTGGTTAAATATGATTGTGTTGATTATTTTATGGAAGGGGCGCTGACTAAGCCTCTAACCAGCGAACAAGCCAAGCAAATCATTCAACACTATATTTATCATATCGATATACCCGTTCGTGGCTTAAAGAGTATTCAACAACCTGAGAGCTAAGTATAAATAGGTTTAGGGGTCATTAAGGAGCAATGACCCTATTAAATTCTTGAGACGAACATCCATTAAGTTGTTTGCCGTAAATTAATGGCTTTAGTCACTGGTTCATCTGCACGATATCCGCCGGCTAATTCTTGATAGAGTTTAACTACCGTTATTAATTGCTGTAATTTATCCTGGTTTAAATTGATATTCATCTTATCCAGAAGAATTTTACTCTTTAAGGTCTCCACATAATTTTGAATGCCACGTTGGTATAAGCGACTATTTAAATCATATGCCTTTGCCACGCGTTTTGTGCCCGGGTTGTCTGCTTAAATTTATTGGTTAAACGCTCATTTTCAGCTAAAGCATTCGTAGTATCTCTTAAAGCTTTTTGCAGCGTATCAATATAATTAAAATAAGACACCTTATTCAAACCGCGTGCCTTAGAAATTTCTCCCAGGACTGACATCCGGATCAGAGGAATTTTTAATAATTGATCATTAAAATAAATATTCTCTTTAGGTACTGCATAACGGCTATCACCTGCAATCAGTCCATCTATTAAATCCAATTGGATAGTGGGTAAAAGAGCAGAGGCTGCCAATCCTATACCTTCATTAGTAGCGCGTAAGCGATTTTCAGCCATTTGCATATCAGGTCTATTTTCAAGAACCGTTAAAGGTAATGAACCAGGTATTAAATGGCGGTTATTAAATTGCAAAAACTTTGCTGAAGTCTTTATTTCACCTGGATTTTGATTAATTAAATAGCGCAATGCATTACGACTAATAACAATATTACGCTCCGCAACTTCCACTTCGCCACGGATTACTTCCGCTTCGCTATACAACTCTTCTTGTTCAATTTCAGAACTCAATCCCCCCTTTGTAGACTTTATTGGCAACATGGGCAAGATGAGTCAGATCGTCAGCCAAAATCTGCAAAAGTTGTTTACGCTCTTTTTCTGCTAGATAAGTAAAGTAACTTGCTGTAATTTGGGAGATAATAATTAATTTAAGAGCATCATCTTCGGCTCTTATTTGCTTCAATTCATATTTGGCTATTTTTTGTTCTTTAATTTGATGAAAGATATTCATCGTATAACTGGGAATGAGGACAGCCAAAATACCGGGAAATCCAGTTGCAGGATTTCTGGAGTAACCTAGCATCATGTCTAGAGTGGGGATCCATTGATAACGAACTTTTTTAAGTTCTCCTTGCGCTGCCTCTATATGGCCTCGCGACATATTAAGACTGGTATTACACACCAAACCCCTGCTAATAAACCGGTTAAGTGTCGGATCTTTAAAACCACGCCACCAGGCTATATAAGGCATATTCTTTTCGTCTGTAGAAATAATATTTCTATCAGCTACAGACCATTTATTGATGATTTCAACATTAGGTTTAGGATAAGGATTATGATAAGCACATCCGGCTAAAATAAATGTTAATAAAAAACTTTAACCAGGTGTTGCATGCATTACTCCATCACTTAAATCCATCTTTTCTACACCAATAACAAAAGCTTTTAAACGTATTAAATCAGCCTGTACCTGTTGGAACAACTGAAAGTAGTCAAATTTGTGATAGCGCTTAGTATAGTAAGCCATGTATAAGGCTTTCAGGCCGATAAAAATGCGGTTAGTCAATTCAACAAACTGATTAAACTGATCTCCCACTGCATCTTCCGATTTAATTATAAATTGAGCATTCCTTATTAACATATTCACTGCAAAGAGGCTTTCCGTCAACTTGATACACGATCTAAACCATTCTGTTCGTTGGATTTTTCCCTGATTTAATAACCGAACCAGGGTATAAAGATCGTTAATCACCTCCGATTGCGTCTTGCTAATAAAGCGTTCTGTCAATTGATAACGGCGAAACCAAAAGTATTCAAAAATTAAAATAATGCCAAAAGCAATCACGGTACAAAGTGTATAATCAATAATATAGTAAGTTACAGTGAGTGAATTCTCTGTACTAAAATAGCCAGAACCAATAACTGACGCATTGACTGTGAATACAGTGGGAACACTATATTCACGCCCCACCAGAAAAAAGCAAAAAAACAGTCATGGGGAGAATAATAATCAGGGTTCGATAGTCAACGTGGCCTATAAACCATAATATATAGCCGCTAAAGAGACCTAAAAGCACCCCTAAGAAACGTTGATAAGCACGAAATATTGTCGTTCCATTGTCAAAGCCAGCATAAATCATCATTACTGCAAATCCAGTCCAACCAGCACGTGGATAACGTAGCCATTCTTGCACAAAAAAGTAAAGAAAAACACTGTGCTAATCTGTATGCAGCGCAATTCAAGGTAAGTAAATGCTTGATTTCCTAACCATCCACGCATAAATAATTCCAGCTTAAAATTAATTGATATAAAAGACGTAATTCATGTGTTTCCTTAAACGCAGATAACTCTTGTTGCGTTAAAACAACAGGCTGTCTGGTTTTAGAGGCTTTAGCGAGACGTGCAATATATTTATGTAAAATAGCAACGTATTCTATGTGCAGTTGCTTTTGAAAAGATAATAAATAAGACATGGTTAAAATCAATTCAAAAGCTAGCAGTGTTATCTTCAATACACTGTAACATTTAATTTTCTTAGGCAACATTTTGGCATAACGTTCCATAGTAATAATGCCAGGAAAAATAGCGATAGTTTCGACTTCTCCTTTACAAAATTTGCCGGAGAGTGTCTCCAAGTTAGTAATTACCTCACGAAATGCACTGAACCAAATTTCAAAGTAATAGCTTTTAGGAAAAATAGACAAGCCAGCAAAAATCACTACAGTAGCTGCAATGGTTTGCAAGGCATTATTGACAGCAACATAAAAATTGCTATCTGCATCAAGACCATAAATGAGGGAATAAGATGCTAGACTGAGCATCAAAGGAACAATAACGAGCATTTTTTCAAGGTATGCAACACAATAAAGTAAAGTACCAGTGTGTAAGAAAAACAAAAATAAAAAACGTTATAAACAGACAATACACCAAAAAGAAAGATCGATAGCGTACTGCCAAGAAGGGTCCATAACAAAAATACATATTTTTCTTTTAGCGTAGTGCCAGCAGTTTCAGCTGTCAGGCAAGTAATGGGTACATAAAAAATAAAATAAGGATTGTGCATGGAAGAAAAAGGTTAAAGAGAATCATGAGTTCCAAGACAAACAAGGCTTTTAGCCCATTGGTACGATGTTCTTTATATCTATCGTAAGCAGCAATCTTATCTTTTAGTCGAGATATAAACATAAGCACTTGCACCAGGGTTGAGAGGATAGTTTGGATCAGGATCCAATATCTTGATTTGCAATGGGAATCGCTGTGGCAGTAATAACCATTCATTTTGATTTGAAACAACCTGAATCTGGCTTTTTTGAGCAGTGACTTGTCTTTCGGCAGGCCATAGGGAGTTAACTACTTCACCATGAAATAGTTTATCAAAATAATACATACGTAAAATAATATAAGCCTTATCACCCGGGCGTACATTACGTAAATCAGTTTCATTAAAATTAGCCTGAATATAATAGTTTGATGTATCTATAAACGAGAAAACCGGTTTATGAATTTTAATCGGTGTATTAGGGGAAACATACATATTATCAATTACCCCATCTCCCGGAGCTCTTACCACAGTCAAATCAAGATTAATTTTAGCTTGATTCTTTTTAGCTTTCAGACTGGCAATAGTATGTCTTTGTTGTTCAATTTTAGCCTGTAATATTTCTATTTCCTGTAATAAAGAAGCGCGCTTATTACTTAAAGTAGCTACATCGTAAGTGAGGTTTTTAATTTCCAGAATAGAAACTGCTTCAGCAACATTTTTATCCTTTTTAAGCCAAGCGCATATTTAGCTTTATCTAATTCAGCATCAGTTGCTCTAATTAGCGCCATTGTTTTATCAATTTCCTTTTGAAAGACGGTGATTTTCTTTAAACCCTCTTGATAATCCGCACTAGCTTGTTGATAGGCTAATTGATAAGGGACTCTATAAACTGTAAATATACGGTCATTTTTTTGACGTGTTGGCCGTTTTTTACATAAATTTCAGTAATAAAACCCGAGACATCGGCTGCTACCGGTGTGACATTGGTCACCACAAAAGCATTATCAGTAAAGGGAAGCAAATAGGAAAAGAGATGAAAAATACCAATAAGGAGTGCCAAACCGACAACAATAATTGGTAGATTAAGATGACTTTTCCATCGCTTAAAAAAAGAGGAATTGTATGTGTAAAGAAATGATGTACTCGTTTCCCTAATGCTTCATACCAGACAATAGAATTATCATTCACAATAATACGCCTCTTTATAAACAATGAGTTAGCTTTTTAACCTACGCTTAATTTAAGTTAAATTGCTCCTTTTTGCCATTTTCGAATTAAACGGGAATGATTATTAG
This sequence comes from Legionella tunisiensis, assembly GCF_000308315.1. GTDB lineage: Bacteria > Pseudomonadota > Gammaproteobacteria > Legionellales > Legionellaceae > Tatlockia > Tatlockia tunisiensis. The sequence goes on from NZ_CALJ01000192.1 coordinate 10,258, forward strand.
GCGATTCATACAAACGACTTTGTCCGTTTTCTGGTGGATAACCCCATTGAGATTCCTCAGCAAGTATAGTTTGAGCATCAAAATAACCGGCATCTATTCGTTTTTAATAATGGTTTGACCAAAGTTATAATCCTT
>NZ_CALJ01000191.1 GCF_000308315.1 Legionella tunisiensis
AAGTTATTTTTGCATCACTTATTTTTACGACAGGCTGGATGAGCTCAACTCATTGTGTAAAATAGTATAGAGTATTCTCGTACCCGCATAAGCAAAGTATAACTATGAATGATATTGTTGATATCCTAAGTGCAAAGTTGACTCCAATAGTATCTCTTGTCAAACTAAAGCAGAAAAAAGAAACAAGATGAACGTAAATAGTAGATATTCATTAAATTTGTAATTCATGTCTGATGAAGAAGCAATGAGTTAATGGAGTCCTAATTCTCTCAATTTAAATAAAGAATTATGCTATGCTTTTTTATATTCATAACAATCACGGCTTATTATGAAAACAGCAAGAGGGCTAGCCGTTACAACCGATTCAACGCAATCCATTAAAGATATTGATCATTTTCACCAGCAAATAATAAGTTTTGGGAAATCCGCTGATGCTATATTGGAGTCAGCTAAAAATCATGCTGATAATTTGTTAATCCAAACTTACGCAGCTGCCTTTTATTTATATGGACAAGAGCATACCGCAACGAATAATGCGACAGCGTATTTATTACAAGCTGAAAAATGCCTTAGAACTGCCAATTTACGTGAAAAACTGACTTATCAAGCAGTACGTGCCTGGCAGCGATTGGATTATGAGTGTGCTATCAGCCTGTTTACCAGTATTGCAGCACTTTTCCCACGCGATACCTTAGCCATAAAATTTGCTGAATGGCTTTTTTATTGTAGTGGTCAAGCTTTTCAAGCAAAACGCTTCTTAGCTCTTTGCGAAAAAAGCGCACCTGAAAATCAAGATGAGTCTCATTTTTTAGCTATCCACTCATTTGCTCTCGAATTATGCGGTCACTATAGTCAGGCGAAGGCGATGGCAGAACAAGCAATCGATATGGATTTACTTACTCCGTGGGCTCACCATACTCTGGCGCATGTTTATCTTTTGCAGAATGACCTTAGCGGAGGAATCAGCTGTTTACGAAAATTACAGCCCAGCTGGGAAAAGATTCTGCCTTTACTCAAAGGACATAATAGTTGGCATCTTGCCTTATTTTATTTGGCAAATCGTAGGGAAACTGAGGCAATCGGGCTTTTAGTTCAAGTATTTTTGGTATCTGGCCCGATACGGTGTCAGAGCAGCTTGATGCTATTTCCTTACTCTGGCGTTTGGATATGGCAGGATTTCCACAGGATCATTTATTTAAGGATATTGCCAGCCATTTAAATCAACATCCTTATGAACAATATACTGGTTTTAATACTATTCACTTTATGTATTGTCTTGCAATAATTGAAGATGAAAAGGCCGTTAATCGAGCTTTGGAAGCAATTATAAGCTATGTAAAAGCCCTTCAACCGGGGTATACCCAGGATTTATGGCAAAATGTTACTCTGCCATTTTGCAAAGGTGTA
>NZ_CALJ01000190.1 GCF_000308315.1 Legionella tunisiensis
AAACAATGGCGATCGTTATGGTTTGAAGCAATTCAGCCAGTTAAACACGCTTTTAGGACGAGAGTTTGCCAGAGCAGCGCTTGAACTCATGGCCAAAGCTAAAGTAAGCGCAAAAGACATACAAGCAATTGGCAGTCATGGACAAACACTCTGCCACGATGCCATTGCAGATATTCCTTATACAGTACAAATGGGTTGTGCACATACGATTGCCGAATTGACTGGCATTCCTGTTGTGGCTGATTTCAGAACGCGTGATTTGGTTGTTGGTGGGCAGGGCGCACCCTTTGCTCCCTTATATCATCAAGCTTTATTTAAGGGCCAGATATATCCCTTGGCGATTGTTAATATTGGTGGTATTGCCAATATGACTTATCTTGCTAACGAGCACGATCTTAGTGGCTATGATCTAGGCCCAGGCAATTGCCTGATGGATGCCTGGATTAAAAAGCATCTCAGTCAAGATTATGATAAAGGTGGGGCGTGGGCCGCACGGGGGCACGTGATAGAGCCTCTATTGGATGCGCTTTTAACTGACACTTATTTTAAACGACAGCAACCTAAAAGTATTGGGAAGGAATATTTTTCGCTGGATTGGTTAGCAAACTATCTCCAACCAGGCTATCAGGCTGTTGATGTACAAGCGACCTTACTTAGTTTTACGACGCGCGCAATTGTGCATGAGCTAAAAGCCGGTAATTTATCTCCCAAACGCCTTTTGCTCTGCGGAGGCGGTGCGCATAATACGACGCTGCTTAATAGTCTTGCTAATTTGGTACCTGAAACAAGGGTGGAAAGTACTGCAGCCATCAATATTAACCCTGACTTTATAGAGGCCGCGATGTTCGCTTGGCTAGCAGAAAAAACCCTAAATAATACGCCAGTTGATCTAAGTCAAATTACTGGCTCTACTCATTTAATAATATTAGGGGTAATCTATCCACCAGGCATTGACAAAAGAAATTCGCTTAGGGTGTAATGTACTATTTTAATCAGATAAGACGTTATCTTGGACACACATCAATTACATTACACACAACCCAGTAAATTAAGCGCTTATCTTGTTTTTTACTGTCTGCTACTTTTTACCTGTATGAGTTCGTGCTGCAAGTTGCCCCCAGCGTGATGGCGGAGTCAATGATGAAAACTTTTCAGGTCAGTGCGGCTGGTTTTGGTATTATTTCTGCCTTTTATTTTTATGCATACGCGCCAATGCAATTACCGGCTGGTTTGCTCTTTGATCGCTATGGTCCACGAAAACTAATGACAGCTGCCTTGATTTTATGTGCTGTTGGTTCTTCTTTTTTGCTTCAACTGACAGTTTGTTTACTGCTGCTTTAGGACGTTTTCTTATTGGTATTGCTTCTGCATTTTCGTTTATTGGCGTCCTAGTCTTGATTTCGCGTTGGTTCCCACCACAACAATTTGCTCTGTTGGCAGGTATTGCTCAATCAATGAGCTCAATCGGAGCTATGTTTGGGGAAATGCCTTTAGCCGCTTTAATTGAGCAAGTGGGTTGGCGCAATGCCAGTTTTATTCTGGCTTTCATCGGTTTATGCTTGGCAGCTCTTATTTGGTTTGTTATAAGAGATTATCCTCACCAACCCACGCAGCCTGCACCAAAACGGCAATTTGTGGATGAGTGGCGCCGTTTGTTAGATGTCTGCAGTCGTTCTTATACCTGGATAATTGGTGCTTATTCCTTTGCTATATGGACTCCTATAGCGGTTTTCGCTGCTTTGTGGGGAGTTCCCTATTTGCAACAAAAATTTCAAATTTCAGTGATGGTAGCCTCGGGCCTATGTAGTATGATTTGGTTTGGGATCGGTGTAGGTAGCCCGTTGTTAGGATGGGTAAGTGATCGTTGTTACAGTCGACGTCTGGCTTTGGCTATTAGCTCCATTTTTTGGCCTTGGCGCTACTTTAGCTTTGTTGTATCTACCCATATCTCTTAGCTGGATGTATGCGGTGCTATTTTTATTAGGATTTGGTGCAGGTGGACAGACTGTCAGTTTTGCTGTTGTGAAAGATAATAATCCTCCCGAGCTTGTCGGAACAGCGTCTGGCTTTAATAATCTTTCAGTGCTGTTAGGTGGTTGCAATTTTCCAACCTATCGTAGGTGTTATCCTCCATCATAGCGATAGTTGGTTAGTGAATGGTGTACCTGTTTACAGTGTTGCAAGTTATAATCGGGCATTGTTAGTTATGCCTTGCTGTTTTCTTGCCAGTTTAATAATAGCGATCTTTTTATTAAAAGAATCACATCCTGGCAGAGCCCAAAAAGATTAGATAACATCATGTTATGCTTATTTTGACAAGATTACAGTGTTCACGTAACTCTTATAGGCCGCGTCGTGCTTCAGATAACTCTTTGCAAGTGACTTAATTAAATTGTTCATTCCCGTTTTAGAAATGTTACTCTCAGATAATAATACTTGATAGAAAACATCATCATGCCGTTATAATGAAAACATCTTATTTATTTAACGTGATTTTATGAAATATGATTTTTCTGCAAAGTTAGTAACGCTTCGTGAAGTATATGAAAAACAGTTACAAACTGGCCAATATTATTATGCAATCTCCCTACAAATTTGATATGGCGATTGCAATTGCCAGAGGTGGCTTTCCTGTAGCACGATTTATTTGTGATTTCTTAAATATTCGTCAATTATGTTCAATGCAAACCATTCATTATCACGGTGGTGCACTTAAGAAAGAAGAAACGGAAATTATTGCTCCCATCAATATCAGCATTAAAAGAAAAACGTATTAATCGTTGATGATGTAAACGATACAGGTGAAACACTTAAAACGGCTCATGACTATATTCAATCATTAGATCCTGCCTTATTTAAGATTGCTGTTCTTCATGAGAAATCAACGACTCAATTTAAAGCAGATTTTGTAGCTTCTCGCCAGACAAAATGGAAATGGCTCACGTATCAATGGGCTGTAACGGAAGATATCTTATCGTTTCTCAAAAACGACAACATGCTGGAGGAGGATGCAGCGCTTGCGCAGGAACACTTATATAAGAAATATAAGATCAAGATAAGTAAAAAGCTTTCCGGCAAATTTTGAGCATGAAGGATAACTATTTTAAATGCGGATAGTCAAGAGGACTACATAGAATCGAGAAGTT
>NZ_CALJ01000189.1 GCF_000308315.1 Legionella tunisiensis
TACGTTATCTACGATTTGTGAAAGGAATTGTGGATGCTAGTGATTTACCATTAAATGTATCGCGTGAAATTCTACAAGAGAACAAACAAGTTGAATCTATCAGAGCAGCATGTACGAAGCGTGTTTTGTCGATGTTGGATAAATTGAGTAAAGATGACCCAGAAAAATATCAGCTTTTCTGGGAGCAGTTTGGCTTAGCACTTAAAGAGGGGCCGGTAGAGGATTATGCTAATCGAGAAACAATCGCCAAATTGTTGCGTTTTAGTAGCTCTACATCCAAATCAGAAAAACAGACAGTTACTTTGGATGACTATGTTTCACGCATGAAAGAAGGGCAGGATAAAATTTATTACATCACTGCAGCCAGTTATAATGCAGCCAAAAATAGTCCACATCTTGAGATTTTTAATAAAAAAGGGATTGAGGTATTGCTCTTAAGTGATCGTATAGATGAATGGTTAGTTAGTTATTTAAGTGAGTTTAATGGCAAAAAACTGCAATCAATCAGTAAAGGTAAAGTCGATCTTCCAGCCGGCGATAACACAACCGATACACCAGAAGTAAAAGAGCAGGAAAAGGCCTTGGAACCGATGCTCAATCAGATTAAAGATGTTCTTGGAGAACGGGTAAAGGAAGTACAATTTACTAACCGGTTAACCAATTCGCCGGCCTGTATTGTGGCTGATGAGCAAGACATGGGCTTGGAAATGCAACGTATTTTACAAGCGGCTGGACAAAAAATATCTGCTAGCAAGCCTATCTTTGAAATTAACCCGGAACACGCTTTAATCAAACGCCTACATGGAATAACAGATGATGGCCTCTTTGCTGACTGGGTTGTGATGTTATTTGAGCAAGCTGTTCTTGCAGAAGGTGGACAGCTTGATAATCCTGCTGACTTTGTTAGTCGGGTGAATAAGCTTTTACTGGAAGCGTAATTGCAAATTTAAAGGCCTGCTTAAGACGGGCCTTTTTTATATTCTGAAAAGATATACAGAGTTACTCAGTTAAAACTTCGTGTAGTCTCAACGCATAGTGTGCCAACATTTTCTATGTGTTAAAACTGACGTGCAATTTTGTATCTTATTAATTATTCAGGAACAGAAAAAATTATGTATTCTAAAGAGTGGCTTGCTTTAGTCGTTGACGACTCTGGCTGTGCTATACATACTCCAAGAAAAGTGCATTAGCAATACAGGAATTACCTAATCAACCCATATCTGCTTCTGGGGAATCGTTAGGAATAATTTACCAAATTAAGATTGCAAAGAAAGGCCTTATTGATGATATTCCAGAATATCCCGTTTGGCATTAGACGACTCAGCAGCAAAGAGAATGCAGAGAAAGGAATTTTTTACTGATCCAGTAAGCCATTTATCTGTGGATGATTTTCTAAATCAGCCGAGCTTACATCAGCAGACAGCAATTGCTAAGGTTACAATTAATCATTAAGAAATTTGGAGATTAAAAAAGACCTGCTAATGCAGGTTTTTTAGTTTCAATAGATATTGTCATCAATCATTTTTACCACTCTGCTAATTAGTTGACTTAACTTTTGTATTTTATTGAGTCATTGTTTTTCCCTTTGACTTTAATGTCCGCATGAATTTATTGAACACATTGATTAATAATTGAAAAAAAATATAATGTCCAATTTTTGGGAGAAGTTATGTTCGACCTCATTCAACTTTGGAAAAATACTTCTACAGAGAGTGCGCCTGTACCTAAACCAGTAACACGTAGCTATGCAGCTGATACAAAACCAGGAGCTCTCAATTTTGATAGGGATACAACACAATCAAGTTTTCAATTTAAAGCACCCCCGCAAGTTGTTTTTGTAAAAAGCACTAAAAGTCTAGCACTGGCTAATTTGTATGATGAGTTACCTGGAATTGCTCTAACAGAAGCGGAAGAAGCTGCTCGTTTACAGGTGGTTGCAGAGCAAAAGTTAAAAAATTCGAAATTCTATGATGGCCAACAAATGGTTATTACGGGTGTGGTTTATGATGAAACTTCGAATACCCTCTATATGGAAGCTAAAAAAGTTCCTTACTCGTTCATTGTAGCTCTTTCTAACAAGAGGTTTCCTGAGCAAAGTGAGCTGTATAAACAGAGTTTCTTTAAAACGGGTGTGCTTGCTCCTTTAGTGACAACAAATGGGAAGACTGTATTAATGCAGCGCGTGCAACTTGGCTTATACTCCGTTCCAGGTGGTTTTTTAGAAGCACAAGATGCAGAAAAAAGACTAAATTTTGCTGATGGGCGAAATTTAGTGGTTGAAACAGCTAAGAATGAAATTACTGAAGAAATAGCAGGAATTGCAGGTAAAAAGACATTGCGCTTCGATTTTTCTCAGCCTGAAATCACAGCACTTTCATTCAGAAGAACATCAGGAAATCCCATAGGAACAGTGGAATTTGTTGCGCCCGTGCAAGCTAAGTGCCACAGTGCCTATTTAAGTGAGTATGTAATACCTAACAACTTGGCTAAAGATGCTCGCGAACACTCAAGCAATCATGCTGTTATACCTTTAGATTCTCAAGACAGGGAAGCACTATTGGCAACATCATTAATTGGGCCTACCATTCTCCCCGGTGCAGCTTTACATTTACCAGTTATATTGAGTTTGACAAGCAAAGAAAATGCTAGTGCAATGATACCGTTACCGCGAAGAATCCCGAATAGTGGTTCAATTACGTGGCCATTGAGTATATTTTCAGCCAAACCTGAAAAACCTTTACCTTTAGTTCCCAGGGAAGAAGAGGAAGAGGTCAACGATACTGGTTTTAATTTAATTTCATAAAATTTTAACATCCAAATAAAAAAGGCTCGTTAATACGGGCCTTTTTTCAGAGTTAAATTGCAGTTTAACTAATGGTATTACTCGTCTGTTAGACGAAAATATTTTGTGCCAAAATAACGTTGTAATTTTTTCTGATTGTGCCACGGCTGATTCCAAGCATTTTGGCTGCTTGAAGTTGATTACCACGGCGTTTCTCCATAACAGCCTGTAGAAGAGGTGGCTCAACTTCAGAAAGAATCATGTCATAGAGATCATCAATGGACTTGCCTTTATTTTCAGCAAGGAATCGAGTTACTAAACCATAAACCAAGTCTTGAAGACCTTGTTCTTGTTTTGTAGTTTGAGAAGATGTTTGCGTATCAATGACATTCATCGTAACTTCCTTATTTTGGTTAAATCATTCTATTCCAATACTTTCACCATCAAGTGAAAGCAAGATTAATTGTACATGAAGGTTAATTGATAATCTACATAAATCTTAAGGTTCCCTTAATAATTGGTTGATTATCAGGCATACCTGACTAAATATACGTTAATATAGTGGCTACTCTTGCTTTTTTATGCAGAGTGATTGATTTCGGCCTTTACCAGCGTTAAGAGCGAGCAATCCGCTTGTTCAGAGGAAATGGAGCTTTTTAATCGTTTAAGACGTCTTAGCATGCGTTCTTTTATCTCCGTATTACTCAAAAGTTCGCTCAAAGTACGAGTTAATTCTGTTGCATTGCAATCGTATTGTAATAATTCAGGAACTACCATCTCATCTTGCAACAGGTTGCATAAGCCCAAGTATTTTACTTTGATTAATTTCATTGCTGCTATATAACTAATTAAAGAGCTTTTGTAGATAATGCACATGGGCTTTTCCAATAGTGCACATTCAAGGGAAGCAGTTCCTGAGGCTACTACGGCGCAATCACTGCACGCAATGACCTCTCTGGCTTGTCCAAGAATAAAAGAAACGCTAACCTCGCTTTTAGCGAAATACGCTTTTACCAGATCGGGATTTAATGAACCTGCAATGGGAATAACAAAATGAATATTATCCTGTTGTTGGCTGAGTAGTTTGGCGGTGGAAAGAAGTACTGGCATATGCCTTTCTATTTCATTATTTCTACTGCCAGGTAACATAGCGATTAAACGTTTTTCAGCCGGTAAGTTTAAATTTTCGCGACTATTTTTAATATCAGTGTATGGAAGTATTTTATCGACAAGTGGGTGACCCACGAAGGAAACAGGGACCCCAGCTTGCTGATAAAGTGTTTTTCAAAAGGTAAGATAACAGCCATATGATCAACACAGGCACGAATAGTTTCAATCCGATTAGCTTTCCAGGCCCAAATTTGAGGGCTAATGTAATATAAGATACGAATACCTAGCTTTTGTTTGGCAAATTTTGCTAAGCGCAAATTAAAGCCTGGGTAATCAACTAGGATTAGCAAATCGGGTTTTACTGCCTGTAAATGCGCTTTGATAGCTTTGAATGCTTTTTTAATAACTCGAAGGTGACGAATAACTTCAGAAAGACCAGTAACACCAAAGCGAGCCAGATCACTGAGCAACTCGACGCCCGCTTCTTGCATATGCCTACCACCAATACCACTAATAGTAAGGTTATCGTCCCAAACACGTAATTGTTGCGCCAGGGCGGCTGCGTGCATATCGCCTGATTCTTCGCCGGCAATAATGACAATATGCTTAGCTGGAGACATGTCTTGCAACTAGATGCTTATTAATCAAGGAAGTAATCTTTTCTGCTGTTGCTAGAGCTGCACGGCCTTCTTCGCCAGTAACAAGTGGGGTTGTATCTTTTTCAATACAATCTATAAAAGCCTTTATCTCTTCTAATAATGCATCACCTTTCTCAAATATTGATTGATGACGGGTAATTTCAGGAATACCCGGAAACATTTCGCCTTCTCCTTTTTGAAATACGGCAAATTGCTTATTATGGTAATCAATCGAAATATAAGAATTTGATTGGAAGATTCTTGTCTTGCGTTCAGTCTTAAAACTGATACGACTGGCAGTGACATTGGCGACACAATGATTTTCAAAGGTAAGTCTGGCGTTCGCAATGTCAATTGACTTGGACAGTACAGGAGCTCCCTGTGCATCAATGTTTACTATAGGACTATTTACAATGGTCTGAATGATATCGATATCATGAATCATTAAATCAAGAATAACATTCACATCAGTACCCCGCGGATTAAATGGGGCTAAACGATGAGATTCAATAAAAAGAGGCTGCTCAAGATGTTCGTCCAAGGCTAAACGAGCAGAGTTAAAGCGTTCCAAATGGCCAACCTGCAATTTGGCGCGATTTTTTCTTGCCAGACTGATCAATTCACTGGCTTGCTCAACAGTTTCAGTAATTGGTTTTTCAATAAGTACATGAATACCTTGCTCAAGGCAGTGCTTAGCGATTTCATAATGTTGATTCGTAGTTGCTGCGATGCTGACAGCGTCTACTTTACCAAATAAATCTCTATAATCCTGATAAGCGGGTACTTGCAGCTCCTGAGCGACTGCTTCGCTGGTTGTTTTATTCGCATCACAAACAGCTACCAATTCTGCATTTGGCAGCATGAGATATTTTTGAGCATGAAAACGCCCTAAATAGCCCACTCCAATAACAGCACATTTTAACTTAGCCATAAGACAAACAATTGCAAATAATTTGCGCGCATGATCGCATTTCCTAGCGGATAAATCAATTTTAAATGGCAGGAGCTTGATATAAAAGGTATTAATGTGATTTTTAAAATAAGTTTTCATTAATGCATAGCTTTTATATGAGATCTCGTTAAACTATCGCTTTTATTGGGTATCTAGGATAGGGGCATTATGGAGAAATGCATTGCCGGTGTTGATGAAGTCGGTCGTGGTCCTTTAGCTGGAGCGGTTGTTACTGTCGCTGTGATTTTAGATCGGCCTATTGAAGGCATAACGGATTCCAAAAAGCTGAGTGAGGCCAAGCGCAAACAATTGGCTACGAGGATAAAAAATGAGGCACGATGTTTTTCTTATGGTCGTGCAGAAGTGGAAGAAATTGATCAATTAAATATTCATCATGCTACCTTACTAGCTATGAAACGTGCCATAGAGGCATTAGCAATAAAGCCTGATGAGATTTTGGTTGATGGTTTATATGTGCCTTCTGTTACTATTCCTTGTCGGGCAATTGTCAAAGGAGACAGTTTAATTCAAGCTATTGGAGCTGCTTCTATTTTGGCCAAGGTGCTGCGTGATGAAGAAATGGAAAAGATGGACCTGATTTATCCCGGCTATGGTTTTGCTATCCACAAAGGGTATGCAACGGAGATGCATCGCAAACTTCTTCAGGAAAAGGGCCCCTGTGCTATTCACCGCAAAAGTTATGCGCCAGTTGCCTCAAAATTGATTCCCGCCTAACAGGCTAACCCGGCCGTTTTATCCAGGTTAGCTCTTCTAAAATAGATTATATACTGTTAAACAAAATACGATGTGAACTGATGGACATTAAGATACCAAAGCTGGTTAGGAAGGTAACCATTGCAGTACCGCCATAACTTACTAAGGGGAGAGGAATACCAACGACAGGCAAAATACCCATAACCATTCCAATATTTACAAAGGCAGATAAGAAAAAGGTCATTGCCAAAGAGGCTGCTAATAAGCGCGTAAAACTGGTTTGTGCTTGTTTGGCTATATAAAGACCACGCAAAGAGATAAGAATAAACAGAATAATAAGAATACTACTGCCTACAAAACCAAATTCTTCTCCACTAACAGCAAAAATAAAATCAGTCGCATGTTCGGGTAAAAAATTAAGATGGGATTGGCTTCCTTCAAGCCAACCTTTACCGAAAGCCCCTCCTGAACCAATCGCAATTTTTGACTGGATAATGTGGTAACCTGATCCCAAGGGATCTTGTTCTGGATTGAGGAGAGTAAAAACTCGTTGCTTTTGGTAATCATGCATAAAATGCCAAAGCAGAGGGGTAGCAAGCCCTATCAAGGTTGTGATCAATAGAAGGACATGCGCACTGATACCTGCCAAAAAAACAACGCTTAAACCTGCTGCAGCAACCATAATCGCAGTACCTAAGTCTGGTTGTTTGGCAATTAATAAGGTAGGGATAAAAATTATGAGGGCGGCTACTGTTAAGGATTTTATATCAATAGGGATTGCTTTGCGGTCAAAGTACCAGGCTGTCATCATAGGGATTGCCAACTTCATGATTTCGGAGGGTTGAAAACGAAATAAACCTAAATCCAGCCAGCGCTGTGCTCCTTTACCAATTTTTCCTATTAACATCACGGCTATCAAAAGAGCTAGACCAACACCAAAAATCCAGGGGGTCCAAATTTTATATTTATGCGGGGGTATGACAGCAAAAAGCATCATAATTGCTAAAGCAAAAACCAATCGCAGTGATTGGCGGAAAACCATACTTAAATTTTGGTTGGACGCACTATATAGAATAAGCATGCCAAAGGCAATTAAGGCTAAAAGCAGACCCAGTAAAGGTAAATCAATGTGTAGTGATTTAGCTGTTAATCGATAGACAGGTCTTACATGACTTGATTTCATGATTTTGTATCACTTTTTTGAGTTCAAAATAAGCATCCAAGACTTTGCGTGCTACGTTAGAGGCAGCAACGTCATTTTCTACCATGACTGCAATTGCTATTTCAGGATCTTCAACAGGAGCAAAGGCAATAAAGAGAGAGTGGTCTCTTAGAAATTCGGGAATATCTTCATACCGCGCCTTTTCATATTGCCGTCCACCAAATACTTGTGCTGTACCTGTTTTTGCTGCAACAGAGTAAGGGGCATTTCTACCAAAACGGTAACCCGTTCCTTCGTTACTAACAATGACAGATTGCATCGCATCGGCAATTATTGTCCAATAGCTATCATCTTTCAGGCGCATTGGGTACTCTTCCAACACTTGATAATTATGCGTTTCACCACGATCACTTTGAACTGCTTTTTGCATAAGGTGAGGTCTGTACCGTTTACCTTTTTGGCTTAATGAAGCGGTTGCATTAGCCAACTGAACAGGAGAAACTAACATAAAGCCTTGTCCAATAGAGGTTATAACAGTATCGCCGGGGTACCAAGGAACCCCTTTAGTTTGCCTTTTCCAATGTTTGTTAGGTAAAAGACCAGGCGCTTCCTCATGGAGATCAACATGAGTCAATTGACCAAAACCAAATTGGCTTAACACGTCTTCCATAGCTGCAATGCCCATTTTATGGCCCAACTGATAGAAATAAGTATCACAAGAAACAGTGATCGCGCGCTTTAAATTGATAACTCCGTGACCAGTTTTTTCCAGTCTCGGTAAGCATGGCTAACACCGGGCAATCTGAACCAACCTGGATCATAAATACTGTAATGTGTGTCAACAACACCTTTTTCCAAACCGGCGAGCCCCATAAAAGGTTTGATAGTTGAGGCTGGCGGATATAATCCTCTAACAGCGCGATTATAAAGAGGTCTATCACGTGCATTAGATAATTTTTGATAATCGTTAGCATTAATTCCGTTAACAAAAGCGTTGGGATCAAAGCTTGGCGCACTAACCATTGTTAAAATATCACCGTCATGCGTACTCATAGCAACAACAGCGCCTCGTTTATCCTTCATTGCTTCGTAGGCAACTTTTTGCAGACGAGTGTCAATTGTTAAATAGAGTTTTCACCAGAAATAGGGTTTTGCTTATTAACAATTCGCAGTGTTCTGCCACTAACATCTGTTTCTACTTGTTGATACCCCACTTCTCCGTGAAGGATATTTTCATAGAATTTTTCAATTCCTGCCTTTCCAATGAAGTTTGTGGCTCGGTAATTGGTTGGATCAACTTGACGTAACTCCTGCACATTGATACGTCCTACATAGCCAAGAAGATGTGCAGCTATTTCTCCCTGTGGATAAAAGCGCATCAGTCTTGCTTTAATACTTACTCCGGGAAACTGATATTGGTTAGTAGCAAAAAGAGCTACTTCTTCTTGTGTTAGCTTGAGCTTAAGAGGGATGGGAACGAAAGAACGATTTTGTTTACGGGCTCGTTTAAAATTATCAATATCATCGTCCGTAATAGATGGAAGCAGCATTCTTAGCTTTTCAATGGTTATATTTAAATCTCTAACGCGTTCTGGAATGATTTCCAAAACGTAGACAGGGATATTTTCAGCAAGAACAACTCCATTTTTATCGAGAATAATTCCACGAGGTGGTGCGATGGGGATGATGCTCATCTGATTTTTTAACGATAACGTTTCATATCGTCTAAATTCTGATATTTGTAAATAAGCAAGGCGTAAAACCAGTATAAATGACAAAGCAATAATCAACGCGACAAGCAGATTCAATCGAAATCGATGGATGTGTGACTCCACACGGTCATTTTTTACAGATCTATTTAAACGCATGCTTTTCTATTGCTAATAAGATGGCGAGAACACCAAACATCTTATCTTAAAACCTCATTTATGATAAGGGTGGTTATGAATTATTGACAAGGCTCGATAAAGCGCTTCTAGTAGGACGATGCGCACTAGAGGATGAGGAAGTGTCAATTGTGACAAAGACCAACGCTCATGACTACGAGCAATGATAGATGAAATTAACCCTTCAGGCCCACCAATCAGAAAGCAGAGATGGCTAGTAACTTGCTGTAATTGTTCAATTTTTAAAGCAAGCTTTTCACTGGTGAAGTTGTCTCCATTGATTTCTAATGCAATAACACGGGCACTAGCGGGAATTGCAGCACTCATTAGGGCTGCCTCTTTTTCTAAAATGCGTGTCAAATCACTCGATTTACCCCGTTTTGCCAGCGGGATTTCAATTAAATTAAAGCTAACATAATCTTGCAGTCGCTTTGAGAATTCAGCGACGGCAGCGTTTACCCAAGACGGCATCTTATTACCACAGGCAATAAAAGTAATTTTGAACATAAGTTATTTACTAGGAGGGGTAGTCTGCCAAAGCCCTTCAAGATTATAGAACGCACGGCTATCAGGCTGCATGACATGTAAAACAAAATCACCAAAATCGATCAAGGCCCATTCGCCAGTTTCAAGGCCATTTTGACTCAGGGCAGGTAAGCCATTAGCTTTCATCTGTTCTAAGACAAGCTCAGCGATCGCTTTAACGTGGCGTGAGGAACGGCCGCTGCATATGATCATATAGTCAGTCACTGAAGTTTGATTTTTAACATCAATAACGACTATATCGATTGCTTGGATATCATCCAACGATTTAAGCAGTTGCTTTAAAAACACTTGTTGCTCAGACATAAAAGCGTAAATCTCTTTCAAAAAGGGGGGAATAATAGCAGTAATTCAAAAAACTCTCAAAGAATAGTTTGTTAACCAGAAAAAATTTCGTATGTAATCAGTCACCTTTCTCTGCACTATCAACGATATCCGCTTATACTATAGATAAATAGCATGGACGATTAGAATCTTTATGAGATTATTACCCTTCAAAAAGTCCCCTGTTGCATCAATTGGCGTAGAATTAGAGTTTCAGATTGTCGCACCACATTCCTATGGCTTGGTTTCACGTGCAAAAGATTTAATCAGAAATTTAAGAGAAAGTCCTCATCGCTCCAGAATAACACCAGAAATTACACAAAGTATGATTGAAATGAACTCCTCAATTCATTATTCCCCACAAGCAATGTTAAAAGAATTAGTCAGTTTACAACAATTTCTCCTGGAGCATGCTGCTGAGATGCATATTGCTATTTGTGGTGGTGGGACCCATCCATTCCAAAGATGGACTATGCAGAAAATATTTCCAACCATAAGATATAGAAAATTATCAAGAAAATATCGCTATTTATCTAAACGATCAACAGTTTTTGGACAGCATATTCATGTTGGTTGTGCCAAAGCGGAAGACGCTTTGTATCTTACCCATGCTTTAGCGAGATATGTTCCTCAGTTTATTGCCATTTGTGCTTCTTCGCCTTTTTATCAAGGTATTGATACTGGTTACTGTTCATCGCGCTCGACAGTTTTTAATGCCTTTCCACTCAGTGGTGTTATTCCCTATTTGATAAATTGGCGTGAATTTTCCGACTATTACTACAAAATGCGTAAATTAGGAATTATAACCAGTATGAAAGATTTTTATTGGGATATTAGGCCAAAACCAGAGTTTGGCACAGTGGAAATTCGTGTCTGTGATACCCCGTTGACTATTAAAAAAGCCGTTTTGATCATTGCTTATATCCAAGCTCTTAGTCTTTATCTCCTGGAGGAAAGACCTGTACAAGTTAGCCATGATTTATACTATCTCTATAACCATAATCGTTTTCAGGCCAGCCGCTATGGTTTTGAAGGCGATTTTATTAATCCTTATACCATGCAGCATAGTTTGATTATTGATGATTTCATTGAAACAGTTAACAGGGTTGAGAAATATACCTTGAAGTTAGGTAATTCGGATTATGTAGCTCTGCTAGTGGATGATGCAATGAAGAATATGAATGATGCGACTTTATTAAAGCAGATTTTTAAACAAGAAGGTTCTTTACCTAAAGTTGTCGCAGAGCAATGTCGCCTATGGTCTGAGCCAATAGAAACAAATAGTTAAGGCTCTTAGAGGTATTTGGGAATAGATGAATGGAGAATAGGATGTTTAAGCTTATTGATAATCCAGAAACGATGGCCAAACTTCCTGAATTAGAGGAGACCGATTTAACCAATTACTTGGATCGTCAAGAGCTGGAAATTTTATTAAATAATGGTCAAATACACAGTTTTTCTAAAGGTGAAATGATCCTGCAACAAGGAAAAAAAATAGAGGGAATTTATATTATTGTAAGCGGTAATGTAGTTGTTTCTGCGCGCTTAATGGGACAGGGAATTACTAATATAGAAGTCCTTAAACCGGGTAATTTTTTGAATGAGATAAGTTTCATAGAAAAAGGACCTTGTCCCACTTCTTATATAGCAAGCAATAATGTGCAGTGCTTATTTATCAGCGTTGTTCACTTTGAGATGTTGTCGCTCTATTTCCCAGAAACGAAATACAAAATATTGTATGCAATTACGAAACAAATTTGTTCTCGTTTAAAAGCAATGCATGGCAAAGTTACAACACTTATTACGCAATCTGAAATGCCTAGCTTATCTTTTTTGGGGCGAGTAGTTGATTCATGGAATCAACCAAAGCAAGTTATCTCAATCAACGAATCCATGTTGGAACGCTTGCAAAAGAAAGCCTTATTTAAATCATTTACGCAAGATGAAGTGCATGAATTATTTCAGCATACGATTCTCTTGGAAGCAGCAAAAAATTGTAAATTGATTCATGTAGGAGAAAAATGCCTCCTGTTATGTAGTTATACAGGGAGCTGTCCAATCGAGCATTATGCAGGATAATAAACGGGCCAAGCTATCAGTTATTGGCCCAGGAGCTTTATTTGCCAGCATAGCCTGTATCGATAATGATTCTTCTTTTACGATAACTTTTGTTACTTGTGAACAAGCAATCTTACTCAAAATATCAGAATCAGAATTGGATTCTATACGCAATAATAACCCGCGACTTTGGTATAAGTTATTTGATTTGATTTGTATATCTCTGGTTGCATTGGAAAAATCCATTGATAAATTGGATGTTAGATTGCATATTGAAACTTATAATAGGTAAAAAATATGTGCAGAATATTATCTTATCTTGGTAAACCAATTGTTGTTGAAGAATTGCTTTATAAGCCTGATAACTCGTTTATTAAGCAAAGTTATCATCCCAAATATATGTCTCATTTGTTAAATTTAGCTGGTTTTGGTATGGCTGCATGGGATGGTATGTCACACAATCCAACCCAGCCTTATCTCTACAAAACGCCGCAACTGCCTTTTTATGATGAAAATTTGCGTAACTTGGCAGCGAAAATTTCACCACACTGTCTTTTAGCTCATCTGCGTGGTGTTTCGTATCATGAAAAACAGATTGTATCTAATCAAAATGTACATCCTTTTGTCTACACAGGTTCAAACGTGGCATTGGCGCATAATGGGGCACTTAGTAATTTTAATACCATGCGTTATGATTTGTTAGACTACATTAGTCCAGACTATAAGAAGGCTATTAGTGGTACTACAGATAGCGAATGGATTTACTCCATATTTTTATCACAACTCTCAACTTCTGATGGTAGCTATGAGACAGAAGCGATCATAGAGGCTATTATTGAAACATTAAAAATACTGCAACGCGTTCGCTATAAGAAAAATATAAAAGATAATTCACCAGTAAATCTTTTTATAACTAACGGTGAATTCATTGCAGCAACACGGTTTGTGTTGGACTATGGTTGGCAATCTGCAGATGCTTTGCCTTCTGCCCATTCTGGCGCCTACCATTCGCTATGGTATACCTATGGTGAAAGTTACGGCTTTTATGACAATGAATATAAAATGAAAGGTGGCAATATAAAATCTAGTATTATTATTGCTTCTGAGCCGTTAACAGAAGATACCACAACATGGCTTGAAGTTCCTGAATATACGCTGGTTGTTGCTCGGCACGAGCAAGGGGAAATTAAAATCGTCTCACAAGATATTAATTTATAATTCAATAGGTTAGATATATGCCATTTCTAATGGTAAAAATAAGCAACTCTCTAGTTAATTGTCTCGATTTCGCATACCATTATTTATTCAATTTATTTCAGGCTATTAAGCTACATACATTTCAGGGAGAAATGATTATGGCAAAGATTCTTTGCGTTCTTTATCCAGATCCTGTGAAAGGCTATCCCAAACACTATGCGCGTGATGAAATTCCTCAAATAAACATTTATCCCGGCGGACAGACTTTACCAACACCAGAGGGGAGGGATTTCACACCAGGAGAACTTTTAGGCTCAGTTTCAGGTGAGTTAGGTTTGCGAAAATTTCTTGAGCGACAGGGACATCAATTAGTTGTAACTTCTGATAAAGAGGGAGCTGATTCTGTTTTTGAACGTGAATTACCTGATGCCGATGTAGTTATTTCACAACCTTTTTGGCCAGCCTACTTAACAGCAGAACGACTTGCGAAGGCAAAAAAATTAAAATTAGCTGTTACAGCGGGCATTGGTTCTGATCATGTTGATCTGACTGCAGCAATCAAAAAGGATTACAGTAGCTGAGGTTACTTATTCTAATAGTATTAGCGTTGCAGAACATGTTGTTATGATGATTTTGTCTTTAGTACGTAACTATATTCCTTCTTATCAATGGGTTGTCAAAGGAGGATGGAATATTGCTGATTGTGTTGAACGCTCTTACGATCTTGAAGGCATGGTTGTTGGCTCTTTAGGCGCTGGGCGTATTGGTTTGGCTGTAATGCGGCGATTAAAACCTTTTGAAGTCAAATTACATTATACAGACCGCCATCGCTTGTCAGAAAATGTCGAGCAGGAATTAGGACTTGTTTATCATCCTGATCTGCAATCCATGCTATCGCATTGTGATGTTGTCACCATTAATGTTCCACTCCATCCTCAAACAGAACATCTTTTTGATGAGCAACTAATTAGTACGATGAAACGTGGAACTTATCTTATTAATACAGCACGAGGCAAAATTTGTGAGCGTGATGCAATTGTTAATGCTCTGGAAAGTGGGCAACTAGCTGGTTATGCTGGTGATGTTTGGTTTCCTCAACCGGCGGCACAAGACCATCCTTGGCGAACAATGCCTCATCATGGTATGACTCCACATATATCAGGAACTTCTTTATCTGCTCAAGCGCGGTATGCTGCGGGTACACGTGAAATACTTGAGTGCTGGTTAGCACCGCGCTCCATTCGTAATGACTATCTTATTGTTGATCAGGGTAAGCTAGTAGGGATGGGGGCTCATTCCTATTCGATTAAGGCGACATGAGCTGACACCTGAAAGCCTATCAGCAAGAGAACTCAGTGTGGTCAAAGTGAATAAATTTTGACATAACAAGGGTAAATTGTTATACTATGGCCTTTAAGTTGTTATTTAGGTTACTCATGATTCAACAGGCCACTTCAAAAAAGAGAAGCAATATCTAATTAAAAAAATGAGCAATATCTAAAAAGAGCGGTTCGTTTACATAACTTTTCTGGTTTTTTGTGCCTTTTGATTCATTGTGGGATATGCAACAAGAGGTAAGATCTACTCTGTTAATACCAATAGTCAACTTAACTATGGCTGTAGGCACACTGGTTTTGGCTATGGGCAAACTTGCTGAAACAGCAGCAAATCTAGTCATTCTTGATATCAATAATGCATCTGCAAGTAATAATATATTTCTTTCCGGATTAGAAACTAGTCTGTGCTATGTAGGAAGCCTTTTGGTTGATTCGCTGTGGTCGCTTATGTCACTGGCTATGCGCACAGTTTCTACATTAGGAGCTGCTGTTGGTGCAACAGTTAAGGGAGTGATTGGAGTTGGTGAGGCAGTTATTAACTGTTGTACTTGTAGCTCTGAACCGAAGGCAAGCATGTAAAAGTTAACAATGAGTATTGTTGACAGTAGACATCAACAACTCACTCTTTAGTTACTAATCATACTTTGGCTTGGTTTTCTTAAGAAGCGCTACCCATTTCTCCCTATTTGACTGCCCCATGTCGGCCTTTCTAATCACATAATGTAAAATATAAAACCCATCTTTGCCCTTGGTAACTAATTGTAATTCATCCTGTTGCATATTCTTTGGGTTGGCAATACGGAACTCAAAAAGAGCCTGTTCAGGTGTTTCTTCTATAATAGTAACAGTTGGTTTAAAACCGGATTCCTTTAAATTATTTATTATGGAATCAATATATTGTTTGATAGTAACTCTTGTTTGTAAACCAGGGATAAATTGACTGGTGACCAATTCTTGCCAATGTTCAATATTATCATCGGCAGGTACATATTCAACAACGGTTATTTCTTCTGTCCTTTTCCCAAAAACAACTTTCCAGGGACGATGATCAAATGTTATTTTCTGTGTTTCATAATTTTTTATTTCTGGATTCATTGGTGCCGTATTTTGTACCGCAATACTGCAATAGAGCCCACCTTTATAAGTATAATATTCAACACAACTAGGATTATTATCTTTAGTCACCTTAATTAGTTTGCGTGGATCAACGTCAGCTTGAGCATGCAATAAAAAGAACATTAAATACAGTGATATTGTCAGGCGTAGCAAGGTAGGCATGATCTTTTCCCGAGTAAGAATTTCCTTTTAAGTGTAGCAACTCCCTCGCAATAACGTTTACTTACGAGTTAATGTCTAAAGGCTTATAACAGGATTTATATAGTTTAAGTAGGTAAGCGAGTTTTGCGCTTAGACTCACTTACTCACGCAGAATTAAAGGCTTATTTTTA
Organism: Legionella tunisiensis; assembly: GCF_000308315.1. Classification (GTDB taxonomy): domain Bacteria; phylum Pseudomonadota; class Gammaproteobacteria; order Legionellales; family Legionellaceae; genus Tatlockia; species Tatlockia tunisiensis. The sequence goes on from NZ_CALJ01000189.1 coordinate 16,152, forward strand.
GTAAATAAATCAGTTACCCGGTTTTTATTTCTTCTTCGGAAACATCTTCAATATGCGAAGCAATGTACCATGTATGACCAAAAGGGTCTTCCAGCGTGCCGCTGCGATCGCCGTAAAATTGATTTTCAACTTGTCTAACCAGTTTAGCGCCATGTTTAATCGCTAGTTCTGCAGTTGCATCAACATCTTTAACATAAAGATACATCCCAATAGGTGAGCCCTTATATTTATCTGGTGCGTAAGCATTCATCTCAGGGCATTCATCAGCTAACATGAATTTAACATCATTGATGGACAATTCGGCATGGCCTATCTTTTTATCGGGGTTTTCCATACGCATTGTTTCTATTGCATTGAAAACTTTCTTATAAAATTCAATTGCCTCCGCTGCATTTTTGACAATTAAATAAGCAGTAAGTATCTGATAGTTAGCGGGTAAATAAGAAATTTTTTATCCACAATTGTTCCTTGTTTAATACAATTAATGAGAGTGGGCTGCCGCCTTGGGTTGAACTGCAGCAAGGAGGGCTCCACTCAGTGCCAAACCAAGAGTAGCCAGAGTCATTGGTAATACAGCACCTACTTGGGCAATTAACCCGGTAAAAATCGATGTTAAACCAAAGCAAAGTGCCATAATTGAGCCTGTGACACCCATGACCCAGCCTTGTTCATCATCATTTACCTGATTAGAAAAAATGGTCAATAGTACTGAATAAGCGACAGATAAACTCATACCAATCAAAAGAGCTGCCACCCAGGCGACCCATTCTTGTTTAAATAACAAGGTGAGCAATACGTGAATTGCAGTTAGCAGTAAGCCAGTGATCACCACCCAATCAAAAGAATAGCGTTTGGTACAAAAATCAACAATGTAGCCACAGCCGACACTGAAGCCCAAGCCCATCACTGCGAGAAAAAAGATTTTCCATAGCTGAGTAATGATAAGTTTGAATAAATATAAAGAAATGAAGGAAAAATAGTTAGACCAGCCAAAGATCATAACAAGCAATACGACTGAATATTTACAGATAGACGGGTGTTTAAAGGCTGAAATAAAAATATTGACCGCGTGGTGCCACTGGATTTTTATTTTATCATGAGCTTTGGTAAACGTTTCGTTGAATGAGCGGTATAACAAAGCTGCATTCAATAAAGATAAGACAGCAGCAAAATACATGGGAGTTTCAAAGCCAAACCAGGATACCAAACGATTATCAGATAACAGGCCACCAAAAATTGGACCAAAAACAAAGCCAAGTGATACGGCTAATAAAATAAATCCGATGTTCCGTGCCTTGTGTTCCTCTGAGCTGACATCCACAATCGCGGCTTGTGCAATCGGTTGGCTGCCAGAAGTAAAGCCCGCGATGATACGCCCTACAATGAGTAACCAGAAATTTTGCGAAACAATCGCAATCGCAGAAAGAAAGTAACCCAAAAAAGAGCCCAGCAAACAGATCATCAGTGATTTTTTTCGACCTACACTGTCGGATAAATCACCTAATATTGCTGCTCCAAAAAACCAGCAAATCATAAAGATGCCGATTGTTAATCCGTAATAGAAATCACGCAAACCTAAACTTGTTTCAGCCGGTAAAAAACCAGTTTGAGGTTCAATAATGATGGTGTTCAAAATGGGAAACAGTAAGCCCAATCCCATGCCGTCGATAAATAAAACTAAAAACAAAGGTAATATTGATGATAATGATTTTTCTTGATGCATGATAAACCTAAATAAGAAAAATAGAAGGTAAAGAGAGTCTTCAAGAGCAGGAATGATGTCATATCCGCAATTTAGCGTCAAATGTCATCATAAGAAAGTTTTAAAAGCTAATGGAATTTAGCTGCCCAGGCTTATATTTTGCTAATCCTGGGCCATTTTGTTTATGCTTTCTCGTTGCGTAGTAATAAGGATTTTATAAGGAAGCCTAAAATAAAACAAATCAAAGTGGCGGCCAGTAGTATATACAATAACTCGGTAAAAGTACCTGCATAATGGATCTTTAATTCAGTAACTGTTAACTCATCTGAGTTAATCGATGTTAAATTAGCCAATTTACCTGATAAAAAACCCCCGATACCTAGCGAGACAAAGAAGATCCCCATCATAGTACTGACTTTTTTACGACTGGCCAGCACAGTTATTGCAGATAAGCCTACTGGAGATAGTAAAAGCTCAGCAATAGAAATCATTAAATAGGCGGGAATAAAATAAAGTGGCGATAATAAACCAGCACCCTGGCTATTATGGCTTACCAGAGTAATAAGTGCATAGGCAATAGTCATAAAAATCATTGCTAATAAAAATTTATTACTTGTACGTATACCACTTTGTACAACATTGAGCTCTTTTCTCCCTCGAGCAAGAAAGTAGCCAAAAATAATCATGCCAAAACTTTGTACACCAACATAGTAAGGTGGGGGGAATTGAATGCCAAAAAGTTTGGGTTCAACGACTCTCGAAATAAACAACGTGAGCGACATAAACATTTGGAAATAAAAAGCCCAAAACATCACTGAGATGATGCATAACAAACCAATGACAATAGTCTGTCTTGCTTGCTGGACTGTTTCACGTTTCGCACAATAAATTAAATAAATTAACGATAAGAGTACTACACCACCAAAGGCTGAATCAGCAAAGATAGGGTACTCAAGAATGTAAAAAGAGAGCAGCCACAAAAATACCATCATCAGAAGGGCTTTTATAAGCTTATCAATATGGAATTCGAAGGGATGATAATCAGCTATTTGGTAGCGATAAATACCAAAAGAGAAGACTACAAAGGCGATAATCATTCCGAGGGCAGCACTGGTAAAAGCGACTGGCCAACCAAAATTGCTATGAAGTATGCTAGGCAAGGTTGTCCCTAAAATAATACCAGTCGTTATACCCATATAAAAAATTGTAAAACCGCTTTCGCGTTTTGGAGAGTCGATTGGGTATTCATTGCCTAGCAAAGATGAAATATTGGGTTTTAATAACCCTGTACCAACTGCGATTCCTGCCAGAGAAAGAGTTAAACCTTGATCTGAAGAAAGTAGAGACAAAGAAAGATAGCTAAAAAATAAAAATACCGCCCCAGTTAATATAGCTCTTTTTTGCCCGAGCAAATGATCAGCAATCCAGCCACCGATTACGGGTGATAAATAAGTTAAGGCAGTAAACGAGCCAACCAGTGCATAAATAGCTTCATCGGGCCATTTGAAATGAAGAGCCAGGTATAGAGCCAATAAAGACTGTACAACATAAAAACCATATCTTTCCCACATTTCTGTGGCGAAAAAACACGTAATGAAGGAGGATGGTTTAGTTCAAATGTATGCACGATAATTTTTCATTTTAAAAGCGATTTTACAGTCTAACATGTTGATTGTTATTTTTACAACCTGTTCTAATGCTTTGAATTCAATAGCCATTCACGTCCTTAATTCCCTCGTGTATGATAACTTGGACAATCCTAGGATGGAGAAAAATGGCTGTGCAAAACCATGTAGTACTCAACATTAGCGCTCAACACGGTACACAATTAGAGGCTAAGAATTGGCTTACAGAAGCCGCTTTGCGAATGCTTCGAAACAATCTGGATCCTGATGTAGCAGAAGCACCCGCTTCATTAGTGGTCTATGGAGGTCTTGGTCGCGCAGCACGCGATTGGCCCTCATATAATAAGATTGTGGACGTTCTTAAAGAGCTTAATGAAAATCAAACCTTATTAATTCAATCGGGTAAACCTGTCGGAGTTTTTACTACCCACAAGGATGCCCCTCGAGTTTTAATTGCTAATTCCAACTTAGTACCACGCTGGGCTACCTGGGAGCATTTTAATGAGCTTGATAAGAAAGGGCTCATGATGTACGGACAAATGACTGCAGGCAGCTGGATTTATATTGGTTCACAAGGCATAGTGCAGGGGACCTATGAGACTTTCAGTGCTTGTGCTAAACAACATTACAGTGGTGATTTATCAGGGCGCTGGGTATTAACAGCCGGCCTTGGTGGCATGGGGGGAGCACAACCTTTGGCAGCAACAATGGCCGGAGCTAGTATGCTTGCAGTTGAATGTGATCCCAGTCGATTGGAAAAACGATTAAAAACCCGTTACTTAGACAGATCCACAGACAATCTTAAGCAAGCCCTGAAATGGATAGAAGAATCCTGCCGTAATAAAATACCTTTATCGATAGGACTTTTAGGAAATGCAGCTGAAGTCTACCCGGAATTATTACGACGTGGTGTGTTACCATCTCTGGTGACAGATCAAACCAGCGCTCATGATCCATTAAATGGTTATTTACCACGTGGCTGGTCCTTAGAGAAAGCAGCTGAGCTCAGGCGAACTGCTCCACAAGAGGTTGTTGCTGCAGCTAAAAAATCTATGGCTGAACAAGTGGTGGCAATGCTTGCTTTCCAAAAGCAGGGGATTCCGGTATTTGATTATGGTAACAATATCCGTCAAATGGCTTATGAAGAAGGCATTGCTGACGCTTTTACGATTCCTGGGTTTGTACCGGCTTATATTCGTCCTCTATTTTGTGAAGGTATTGGCCCTTTTCGTTGGGTTGCATTATCAGGTGACCCTGATGATATCTATGCTACAGATGAAAAAGTTAAAAGTCTGATGCCAGATGACAAACATTTACATCGTTGGTTGGATATGGCACGAGAAAAAATTGCTTTTCAAGGGTTACCAGCGAGAATCTGTTGGGTGGGCCTTAAAGATCGTGCACGATTGGCGCTTGCTTTTAATGAAATGGTAAAAAATAAAGAAGTCAAAGCGCCTATTGTTATTGGCCGCGATCATCTTGACTCGGGGTCTGTGGCAAGCCCAAATCGAGAGACTGAAGGGATGTTGGATGGTAGTGACGCTGTATCAGATTGGCCGCTATTAAATGCTTTATTGAATTGTGCTAGTGGCGCGACCTGGGTCAGCATTCACCATGGTGGTGGCGTAGGTATGGGATTTTCCCAACATGCTGGAGTAGTCATAGTAGCTGATGGCACTGATGAAGCGGCAATTCGTCTTGCGCGCGTGTTGCATAATGATCCTGCTACTGGAGTTATGCGTCATGCTGATGCTGGTTATACCTTAGCAAAGCAATGTGCTAAAGAAAATCATTTATGGTTACCCATGGAATCAATGGATGGGGTGCGTCATGGCTGATTTTTTACCCTTGTACCAGGCCAATTAAGTCTTCAATCAATCAAATCCATTCTTTTTCAACAAAAATCTTTGGTTTTGGATGAAACCTTTTTGCCTATAATCGAATCATCTTGTGCGGTAGTGCAACAGGTAATAAACGACAAGAGAACTGTATATGGCATTAATACAGGTTTTGGTTCTCTAGCTAATCAAACTATTTCTACTGAGCTTTTAAAGCAATTACAACGTAACATTGTCTTGTCCCACGCTTGTGGAACTGGCGAATTACTTGCTGATGAAATTGTCGCGTTAATTTTAATTCTTAAAATTAACAATTTAGCGCAAGGCTATTCCGGAGTTAGAAAGGAACTGATTGATGCTTTATGCACCCTATACAATAAAGGTGTTTACCCTTGTATTCCTGGTAAAGGCTCTGTAGGAGCATCTGGTGATTTGGCACCACTAGCCCATGTTGCCTTGCCTTTATTAGGAGAAGGGCAGGTACGTTTTGAAGGGCAAATAATTAGTGCTGTTGAAGGGTTGAAAATCGCTGGATTAACCCCGTTGGAATTGGCACCTAAAGAAGGTCTAGCGTTGCTTAATGGCTTACAGGTATCTACAGCGTTAGCAATGCAAGCTTTATTCAAAACAGAATTACTCTTTGAAACAGCAGTTATTGCTGGTAGTTTATCGGTAGATGCTGCTTCTGGCAGCGACGTTCCTTTTGATGCACGCATCCACCAAGCTCGCGGCTATTCCGCTCAGTGTGACGTTGCAGCAAAATATAGAGATCTACTAGCCGGAAGTTTGATTCGAGAATCACATCGTAGCTGTTCACGGGTACAAGATCCTTATTCATTGCGTTGTCAACCACAAATCATGGGCGCTGTTTTACATCAAATGCGCTTTGTTAGTGAAACCTTGGGGACCGAAGCCAATGCTATTTCAGATAATCCGTTAATCTTTGTTGAGCAAGGCGATATTTTATCTGGAGGTAATTTTCATGGAGAAATTGTTGCCATGGCTGCTGATAATTTAGCGTTGGCAATTGCCGAAATTGGTGCCAATGCAGAGCGTCGTATTGCATTATTAATTGATAAGCATTTCAGCGGATTACCAGCTTACTTAGTCAAAGAAGGAGGCCTAAATTCTGGTTTTATGATTGCCCATGTTACGGCTGCAGCCTGTGCAAGTGATAATAAAGCTTTGGCCCATCCTCATTCTGTAGACAGCCTCTCGACCTCTGCTAATCAAGAAGATCATGTTTCAATGGCTACCAATGCGGCGAGACGCTTATATGAAATGATTGATAATACAGCAACCATTTTAGCTATTGAATTATTAGCCGCTTGCCAAGGCCTTGAATTTCACAGGCCATTGGCGACTTCACCTAAATTAAGTCAGGCTTACGCAAAATTAAGAGCAGTAGTTGCTCCGTATAATGAAGATCGTTATTTTGCTCCGGATATTGCAATTATTAAGCAAAAAATCCTGCAAGGTGATTTTTGCTATGAAGATTCTTTCTTGATGAAATAAATAAAGGAAAATGCAAATGGAGTTGGAAGCGGTCTTTAAACGTCTTGTGCAAGAAACTCATGTAAACCCTTATTTATCCTATGAAGAGCGGCAACAGACCTTGCAAAGGCTCAAACAACTCTTGCAAAAAAATGCGATTGAGTTTGCTCAGGCAGTAAGTGATGATTTTTCTCATCGAGCTTATCAGGAAACACTCCTTTTAGAAATTTTTTGAGTATTAATGCAATTGATTATTGCTTAAAAAATTTAAAAAGTGGATGAAAATTCGTAAAAAACCAGTCTTATGGCTTTTTAAACCTGCCTCTGCCTATGTTTTTCCACAGCCACTAGGGGTCGTTGGGGTAATGGCTCCTTGGAATTATCCTCTTTATCTCGCACTAGTACCCTCGGTTTATGCGTTGGCTGCTGGCAATCGTGTAATGATAAAAATTTCAGAACAGACACCCAAAACGGGAGAAACATTAGTTCGATTATTTGACCAAGAGGGAATAGAGGATAATTTAGTCACCGTTATTAATGGTGATGTGGAGGTTGCTAAAAAATTTGCTAATTTGCCTTTTAATCACCTGCTTTTTACAGGGTCGACCGTCGTAGGTAGGGAAATAATGGCTACAGCAGCCAAGAATTTAACCCCGGTTACTCTTGAGTTAGGAGGAAAATCACCAGCAATTATTTCCACTTCTGTGAATCTGAATTATTTTTCCCGTCTTTTGACGGGAAAATTCTATAATGCTGGCCAGACCTGTATTGCACCCGATTATTTGTTGATACCTAAGGGATGGGGGCCACGTATTGAGAAATTTAGTAAAGAATTTATGGAAGAACATTACCCCGATTTCGAAAACAATCCTGATTATTCTTGCCTTATTTCCGTTAAACATAAAGAACGGTTAGAGGCGTTTATTACTGATGCTCGAGAAAAAATGCGCAAATTATCCAAATTGGCAAATTTGAGAGTAAAAATCAAAAAATGCCATTTTATCTCGTTTTGAATGTGAATAATTCAATGTTGCTAATGCAGGAAGAGATTTTTGGTCCGATCCTTCCGGTTGTTAGCTATGAATCGTTTGATGAGGCAATTGCTTTTATCAATGAACGACCCAAGCCTTTGGTTATCTATTATTTTGGACAGGATAAACGGGAAAGAAAGGCACTGGAAATGAAAACACGTTCTGGTGCCCTGACGACAAATGATACGCTTACCCATATTGCCATTGATGCGTTGCCTTTTGGTGGAGTAGGAGAAAGTGGTATCGGTTATTATCATGGTCAAGAAGGTTTCGATCGTTTTTCGAAATTAAAAGCGGTATTTTCTCAACGCCGTTTTGCACCCATTACCTGGTTTTACCCACCTTATGGTAAATTGGTTCGCTGTTTTTAACTTGGGTGGCAGGTATGGATCTTAAGGAGAAGAAATGACGAGGGTATTATTTATAACCGGCGCAAGTCGGGGGATTGGCAGAGCCATTGCACATCGTTTTGCACGCGAAAAGGCCTGGATAGCTCTTGCTGCCAAAACTGATACGCCTCATCCGAAATTGGAAGGTACAATTCATACAGTTGCCAGCGAGGTAGAACAATTAGGTGGGCGAGCGTTACCTCTCGTTGTTGATGTACGCGATGAAGCACAAATTCAGCGTGCGATAGCAGAGACTATAGAGGTCTTTGGCAGACTCGATATTCTGATTAACAATGCGAGTGCAATTAGTCTCAGTGATACCTCATCTACATCAATGAAACACTATGATCTGATGCAGGCAGTCAATACACGGGCAACCTTTGCTTGTTCTCAGGCAGCAATCCCGCATTTAAAGAAATCTGATAATCCGCATATTTTAACGCTATCTCCGCCACTATCCATAGACAGTAAATGGTTTGCACCCCATCTTGCTTATACGATAAGTAAATTTGGCATGACTATGTGTACTTTAGGCCTGGCTGAAGAATTGAAACCTTACGGGGTTGCTGTCAATTCTTTATGGCCAAAAACAACCATTGCTACAGATGCCATTCGCGTGCATTTCCCTGAGGCCATACTCAAAGCAAGCAGAAGGCCAGACATTGTTGCTGATGCTGCTTATTGGATCTTAACACAGCCTGCCAAATTCTTGAGCGGTCATTTTTTTATTGATGAAGAAGTGCTAACAAAAGCTGGTATTCATGATTTTTCTGTGTATGCTATCGACCCTGCTGTTGAACCTTACCAAGATTTATTTTTATGACCATTGAAATTTATACTGATGGGGCATGCAAGGGAAACCCGGGACCTGGTGGTTGGGGGGCTTTGTTACGTTATAATGGTCACGAAAAAACTTTATATGGCGGGGAAACACAGACAACTAATAATCGTATGGAATTAACCGCTGCTATTAAAGCCTTAGAAGCATTAAAAAGACCTTGTGAAGTGCATCTTTACACTGACTCGCAATATGTGCGAAAAGGGATGACGGAATGGTTGAGCCAATGGAAGAAAAATGGTTGGCGTAATTCAAAAAAGGAGCCAGTTAAAAATGCTGATCTCTGGCAAGAGTTAGATGCCTTAGCTACGCAACATAAAATTAAGTGGCATTGGGTAAAAGGACATGCAGGACACCCTGAGAATGAATTAGCCGATGCTTTGGCAAACCAAGCAATCGATGAACTCCTCAAGATTTAAATGGATAACAATATGCGTCAAGTTGTTTTAGATACCGAAACGACCGGTATTGGTCACGAATTAGGCCATCGGATTATTGAAATTGGCTGTGTTGAATTACAAGACAGGAAACTGACGGGTAATCATTTTCATGTTTATCTTAATCCGCAGCGTGAAGTTGATGAAGGGGCATTTCGTGTTCATGGCATAAGCACGGAATTTTTACAAGATAAACCTTTGTTTAAAAGACATTGCCGGCGAATTTATACGCTTCGTTCAAGGAGCAGAATTAATTATCCATAATGCTCCTTTTGATATGGGGTTCCTTAACGCTGAATTAGCTTTACTTAACTGGCCTGTACTACTTAAAGATTGTTGTACCGTTTATGACACCTTAGTTCTTGCACGAGAAAAACATCCTGGCCAGCGGAATAGTTTGGATGCTTTGTGTAAGCGCTATGAAATCGATAATTCCAACCGAACCTTGCATGGTGCCTTATTGGATGCTGAGATTCTAGCGTCAGTTTATTTAGCCTTGACAGGTGGGCAAGCAAGTTTGTTTGAAGACAGTACGGAGCACGTTAATCAGCCTGGGGTCGTCTTGCGGCAAATAGAGCGTCTGGTTAGCAATTCACCCGTGATTGTTGCTGACACGGAGGAGTTAAAACGCCACCAAGAATTTGTCCAATTTCTAGTTAAAAAATCAAATATAAATCTTTGGAATGTCGAATAACATTTTGCGGTTGTTTAATTTTTGAACTATATTTAATGCCAAGGTTATATCGTTGTAGGAAATATCATGGATGAGCACAGTCCTCGCAAATACTGGCCTCTTGTCGTTCTTGGTTCTTTTCTCCTCTATAGTAGTGCAGAAGCATTTAGTTATCCTGCTCGTATAGATACTGGGACTAATTACGGTACGCCAAAATTACGTGTTCTTGCAAGCAATACCTTTATTTTTAATCCGCGCTCATTAACCTGGAAGGCAATCAATGCAAATGGCTCTGTGGTAAGGACTGGAAGAGCTTCAGGTGGTAGAGGGTATTGCCCTGATATAAGGCGTTCTTGCAGAACACCTTCAGGGACTTATCGAATTATAAGTAAGGGAAGTGCAAGCTGTCGTTCAAGCCGCTATCCACTGGGAGGAGGCGGTGCCAAGATGCCTTATTGCATGTTTTTCAGTAAATATTATGCTATCCATGGCTCATACGATGTACCCAACTATAATGCGAGTCATGGTTGTATTCGTGTTACACCGAGTGACGCCTACTGGTTGCATCGCAATTTCATCAGGATTGGTACTAAAGTGATTGTAAAATCCTACTAGGCAAACTCCATTACATTGATGTATCGTTTCATCGATGCGGTGCTCTGTTTTTTTCGCACTGCTCTCTCTGTAGTCAGTTTCGAAAGAGAGCCAATGCATTTATTCGTCATCGTCGTCCATGCTAAACGATGAACCACAGCCGCAAGTCGTTTTAGCATTGGGGTTACGAATAACAAATTGTGAGCCTTGAATATTTTCAACATAATCAATCTCTGCCTCACTAAGATACTGGTAACTCATTGAATCAACTAATAATTTTACTGAAGACTGACCATCAGAGCAGTGTTGCTCAATAACCGTATCATCTTCCTTGATTGTTTCATCAAAAGTAAAGCCATATTGAAAGCCAGAACAACCTCCGCCCGTAACAAAAACTCGTAAATTCAATGCAGGATTTTCCTCTTCAACAATTAAAGACGCGACTTTGTCTGCTGCGCTGACAGAGAAATAAATGCCTGCTGTTACTGCAGGAGAAGCACTAATTGTGGACATGTTGACTCCAGATTATTGATACCAATATTAAAGTAAAATTGGTGTATTATTTTAATTGTACAATACTAACGAATAATTTGTTCTATTGTAGCGCCACCTAAACACTGATTTTTCTCATAAAAGACAATATATTGTCCCGGTGTTATCGCTCGCTGCAAACTCGAAAACATTACACAGTGCTGTTTATTGCCCTCCGGAGAAATAACACAAGCCTGCTCTGGTTGACGATAACGTGTTTTTGCATAGCAAGTTAGTGGCAATTGCATTGTTTGTTCAACTAGCCAATGAATTGGACCGCAAATCAGCCCCTGTGAATAGAGCATCGGATGATGATTACCCTGGGCAACAATTAAGGTATTGGTTTTAGTATCTTTATCTACCACATACCAAGGCTCTTCATTGGCTGTTTGCCGTCCTCCAATGCCTAAGCCCTGGCGTTGGCCGAGAGTGTAGAACATTAAACCATCATGTCGCCCCAATTGCTCGCCGCTACTGCTTTTAATATCACCTGGTTTCGCCAAAATGAATTCATTGAGAAAGGCTTTAAAGCGTTTTTCACCAATAAAGCAAATTCCTGTTGAATCTTTTTTATCATGGGTGATCAGGCCTAGTTGTTTAGCAAACTCTCTTATTTCTCCCTTGTGATAATCTCCTATAGGAAACAAGGTCTTCGCTAGTGCGGCAGGCTCCACAGCATGTAAAAAATAAGTTTGATCTTTTTCCCTGTCTTTGGCTTTTAAACAGTTCGCCAATATTATTATTTATCCGTACCTTAGCGTAGTGGCCGGTAGCTATATAATCAGCTCCCAAGGTTAACGCATATTGCAAAAAGGCATTAAATTTTATTTCCTTATTGCAGAGTACATCGGGATTGGGAGTCCTGCCATGTTCATATTCATTGAGAAAATGGGCAAAAACTCGCTCCCAGTATTCTTTAGAAAAATTAACACTGTGTAAAGGGATACGTAGTTGATTACACACGGCTTGCGCATCCGCTAAATCATTCGCCGCTGCGCAATAACCATCAGAATCGTCCTGTTCCCAGTTTTTCATAAAAAGACCTTCTACCTGGTATCCTTGCTCTTGCAATAACCAAGCGGCAACAGAAGAGTCAACACCACCCGACATGCCGACAATCACTTTGGCTTTCATAGATTATTAGTATCAGTATGTATAAAAAAATCCTATTTTACGTTATAATGACTAATTTTAAAATTGTATTTACATCTGTTTTTCTGGGGGACTAATTAAAAGACGTAAGAATAGGGTATAATTAAGGGTTTTATAGACGATCTTAACATCCTTAAATCGATAAGATTTAAAAGTGAAACTATGTTAATTAATTTGAAAAGCGAGGCCGCAAAAGCAGATCCTCGAAACGTTAAAATCGAATTGCAGGAAAGATTACCAGCCTATGTTGCTGCTCCTTGTATACTTGATTGTCAATTCAAAGTCAGTGCTGAGAAAAATTATTATTTAATAACAATGGAAGTAGATTCTGTTGTATCGGTGATCTGTCAACGTTGTTTAGGTGAGTTTAGTCATCACTATATTAATCAAACAACTTTAGCTGTTTGTAATTCTGATGAAATGGCTGAAAAATTAATGGAGCTCCACGAGTGCGTTGTTTCTAATAATGGCCAAATTGAGTTAGAAGAATTATTAACTGATGAATTGCATCTTTATGTCCCTGAATCTCACTTGGATATTGAGAATTGTGACCAAGAAATCAACCGCTTTATTGAGGTGGATAATACAATAAAATCATAAAATATCTCAGTAATACTTGGATTACCGAGAAAAAATCGGTAATATTCCGCCCCAGCGAATGCAAATTGTTTAGGAGTAATACAATGGCCGTACAACAAAATAAAAAATCACGCTCTAGACGTGATATGCGTCGTTCTCACGATGCCTTAACTCAACCTACGCTATCAGTTGATCCAACCACTGGCGAAACTCATTTGCGTCATCATATTACCCCCGATGGTTACTATCGTGGTAGAAAGGTTTTAGATACAGCTGATAACGTTTACGAACAAGAGTAGCGCGCTTGAAAAATATCACCATTGCTGTAGATGCGATGGGTGGGGATCATGGTCTAAACGTCGTGATTCCCGCTTCTATTCGTGCTGCACGAAATAACCCTGATTTAAAATTATTACTGGTTGGTGACCAAAATCAGGTAAATGCGCATCTTAAAAAATCCGGTATTGTCTCTAATAGTCAATTTTCAGTTGTTCATGCTTCTGAAATTGTCGACATGGATGAGTTGCCTTCACATGCAATGCGCAATAAGAAAGACTCTTCCATGCGAGTTGCTATCAATTTAGTTAAAGAAGGGCGCGCGCAAGCCTGTGTGAGTGCTGGTAATACCGGTGCTTTGATGGCTACAGCGCGTTTTGTTCTTAAAACTTTACCAGGTATAGACAGACCAGCGATTATTGCCGAATTACCAACTATGCATGGCAAAACTCGTGTGATTGATCTGGGCGCTAACGTAGATTCTTGCGCTGAGCATCTTTTTCAATTTGCTGTGATGGGTTCAGCTTTAATCCAGGCCGTAGATAAAAAACAACGCCCAAAATTGCCTTGTTAAACATTGGTGTTGAGGAAATTAAAGGGAATGATCAGGTTAAACGTACAGCCCACATGTTGGCAGAATGTAATTTAATGAATTACGTTGGTTATGTCGAAGGCGACCAATTCTATTCTGGCGACGTTGACTTAGTGGTTTGTGACGGGTTTGTGGGTAATGTCGCATTGAAAGCAAGTGAAGGTTTAGCAAAACTTATGCTGACGGTGCTCAAAGAATCGTTTACGAAAAATTGGTTGAGTAAGTTAGCTGGTTTGATTGCTATACCTGCCTTAGGTCATTTAAAAAAGCGTATGGATCCAGCACGTTATAATGGTGCAAGTTTGCTTGGTTTGAATGGTATCGTCGTAAAAAGCCATGGTGGAGCCAGTGAACTTGCTTTTCAATACGCTATTGAAGAGGCAAAGCTACAAGTAAAAATAATGTGGTTGCTTTAGTACGTGACCAAATTACCGATTTTATTAATCAGGGTTTGTTACTATGAAAAATGCCATTATTAATGGAACAGGCAGTTACTTACCTGAACGTATCCTTACTAATCAAGAATTAGAATCCCGGCTGGATACTAGCCATGAGTGGATTCTATCAAGAACTGGAATAGCTAGCAGGCATATTGCAGCGGAGCATGAAACAACCTCTTTCATGGCTTGTAAAGCTGCAGAAAAAGCAATAGCAGCTTCTGATATTGATGCGAATGAAATTGATTTAATTCTGGTAGCAACTTGCACACCGAATCATTTCTTTCCCAGCATGGCGTGCCATGTTCAGAAGGCGCTTAAAATCTCACGTCCCATACCCGCCTTTGACATTAGTGCCGCTTGTAGTGGTTTTGTGTACACGATGGATGTTGCCAAGCAATATATTAGTACAGGTGCCGCAAAACATGTTTTGGTGATCGGCAGTGAAAGTATGTCACGCGCGCTTGATTGGAATGATCGTGCAACCTGTGTTCTGTTTGGTGATGGTGCTGGGGCTGTCGTGTTAAGTGCGAGTGATAAGCCTGGTATCTTGGGAAGTACATTGCACGCGTTACATGATGAAGATGGATTGCTGACTTATCCTAATTACGCTACTGAAGATTATAAAGCGCTTATAGGGATGCGAGGCAATGAAGTTTTTAAGTTAGCAGTCAATATTATGGGTGATGTTGTAGATGAAGTACTCCAGACTTGCCATCTACAGAAATCAGATATCAATTGGCTTATCCCGCATCAAGCCAATATTCGTATCATTCAGGGTATTGCTAAAAAATTAAATTTACCCATGTCGCAAGTAATAGTCACCATTGAGAATCAGGGTAATACCTCTGCTGCATCCATTCCTTTGGCTTTGGATTATTCAATCCGTGAACAGCGCATAAGACGTGGTGACTTATTATTATTAGAATCCTTTGGTGGCGGGATGACCTGGGGTGCGGTGGTTATACGCTATTAATTAGGTTGTTTCGGAGTTCATTATTCATGATTAATTCTGCATACGTCTTTCCTGGCCAAGGCTCCCAATCTGTGGGTATGTTAGCAGACTTAGCTGGCAAGTACTCTTTGATTAAAGATCTTTTTACTTTGGTCTCTGACAGAATGGGTTATGATTTGTGGCAATTGGTGCAAGAAGGGCCGGAATCCCAATTAAATCAGACAGAGCATACTCAGGTTGCAATGTTGACGGCGGATGTTGCTGTATACAGACTGTTAGAAAAACTTGGTGCAGGGCAGGCTCAAATAATGGCTGGCCATAGTTTAGGAGAATATGCTGCCTTGGTTTGCGCAGATGCTATCAACCTGTCAGATGCAGCTCAACTGGTTGCCAAGCGTGGGCAATTAATGCAAGAAACTATTCCTTTAGGGCAAGGAGCGATGGCCGCAATCGTAGGGTTGACGGACGAACAGGTGGAATTACTTTGTACTCAAGCAAGTACGCAGCAACAGCAGGTAACACCTGCTAATTATAATGCAGTTGGTCAGGTAGTTATCGCTGGCCATACAGCAGCTGTTGAGCAAGCTGTAAAGCTGGCTGAGGGCATTGGGGCTCGAATGGCAAAGATTATTCCCGTAAGTGTACCTTGCCACTGCCCTTTGTTAAATGATGCTGCTAATGCATTTGAGGATTATCTAACTAAAGCTAATTTTAAAATACCGACCATTCCAGTTGTTTCTAATGTTGATTTAAGTATTTATAGATCCCCTGAGCAGATTTGTACTCTCTTGAAAGAACAGTTGTATCGTCCTGTAAGATGGGTTGAAACCATTCAATTGATGAAAAGCAAAGGCATTGAATATGTTATAGAATGCGGGCCGGGAAAAGTATTAAGTGGTTTAATAAAACGCATTGAAAGGACACTTCCAGCGGTTAGTGTGAATGATAATGCAAGTTTGGAGCAATTTCTTAGCCAATTAACTGCGGATGAAAAATCTTATTAACGAGGATGTCGTCATGTCGAATTTACAAGGTAAAATAGCCCTGGTTACAGGAGCAAGTAGAGGGATCGGTAAGGCTATTGCCCTGACTTTGGCCAAAAGAGGCGCTTACGTTATTGGCACAGCCACTACAAATCAAGGCGCTGCTGCTATTAGCGATCTGTTTGCGCAAGAAAATATGCTGGGCGAAGGGGTTAGTCTTGATGTGACAAGTAGAGAGGGAGTTGATAATCTAATGACAGAACTCTCTGATCAAGATAAATTACCCTCTATTTTGGTTAATAATGCAGGTATTACCTGTGATAATTTATTGCTAAGAATGGATGATGAAGAGTGGTATAAGGTTATCGAAACGAATTTAAGTGCTATATTTCGTTTATCAAAGGCTTGTATTAAGCCAATGTTTCGTGCGAGATGGGGTCGTATTATAAGTATTGGTTCAGTAGTTGGTTCTAGCGGTAATTCTGGGCAAACCAATTATACTGCCGCTAAATCTGGTGTAGTGGGATTTACTAAATCTCTGGCACAAGAGATTGCTAGCCGTGGTATTACGGTAAATGTGGTTGCTCCGGGTTTCATCGATACGGATATGACCAGTGCTTTACCTGATATGGTTAAAGAAGAAATGCTAAAGCGTATTCCAATGAAACGATTGGGTAAGGCTGAAGATATTGCTGAAGTAGTTGCCTTTTTGGCCTCTGACAGTGCAAATTATATAACTGGTGAAACCATTCATGTGAATGGTGGCATGTATATGGATTAAATGGGCTTGCGTTCTTTGAATAATTGAATAAACTAGCCTGCAGGAATTTTTTAAACTAAGAGGAAATACAAGTTATGAGTACAGTTGAAGAACGAGTTCGTAAGATTGTTGTTGATCAATTGGGCGTTAAATCTGAAGAACTAAAAAATGACGCATCCTTTGTTGATGACTTGGGTGCTGACTCACTTGATACTGTTGAGCTGGTGATGGCTCTGGAAGAAGAGTTTGAAACTGAAATTCCAGATGAAAAAGCTGAAAAAATCACTACGATTCAGGAAGCAATTGATTATATTGAATCAAATCTTAATAAAGAAGAAGCTTGATCTAGATACTTCGAGGAGTTTTCATTGGCTAAGCGGCGTGTTGTTGTTACTGGCATGGGTATGGTTACTCCTGTCGGTTTAAATGTAGAGCAATCCTGGCAAAATATTTTGGCTGGTAAAAGTGGTGTTGGTATGGTTGAAGGTTTTGATACCACTGAATACTCAACTAAAATTTGGGCCAAAGTTAAGGATTTCAATATTGAAAATCATGTGCCGCTTAAAGAAGCTCGTAAGATGGATCTGTTTACCCAATACGGAGTTGCAGCGGCTGATGAGGCCATAGCTAACTCCGGCTTGGTTATCGATGAGCAACTTTCTTACCGTGCAGGTGTAGCCGTTGGTGCTGGAATTGGCGGTATAGAAACGATTACTAATAACCAAGAAAGACTCATGAGTGGTGGCCCACGTAAAGTGTCACCCTTTTTTATTCCTGCCGGAATCATCAATATGGTTGCAGGACAGATTTCTATTAAACATCATTTGAAAGGTCCTAACATTTCGATTGTTACGGCCTGCACAACAGGTACTCATAATATTGGTATTGCTGGTCGTATGATCGCTTATGGCGATGCTGACATTATGGTATGCGGTGGTGCGGAGATGACAACGACACCTTTATGCCTTGCTGGTTTCTCAGCGGTACGTTCGTTGTCGAAACGCAATGATGAGCCTGAAAAAGCGTCACGTCCCTGGGATAAAGATCGAGATGGTTTCGTTATGGGCGAGGGGGCTGGTGTTCTAGTCCTTGAAGAGTACGAACATGCTAAAGCTCGTGGAGCAGTTATCTATGCGGAACTAGTTGGCTTTGGTATGTCAGGAGATGCTTACCACATTACGGCCCCTGATGAAGATGCAGATGGCGCAGCACGTGCTATGGCTGCAGCTATCAATGATGCCGGTCTCGATGTGACAAAAATTGACTACATCAATGCACATGGTACATCAACCTATCTTAATGACATGAATGAAACCAAAGCTGTTAAACGAGTTTTCAAGAATCATGCTTATGAATTAGCTATGAGCTCGACCAAATCAATGACAGGACATCTATTGGGAGCTGCTGGTGCTGTTGAAGCTATTTTCAGTATCCTTGCTATTAAAAATCAAGTCGCTCCCCCGACGATTAATTTAGATAACCCTGATGAAGGCTGTGACTTAAACTATGTAGCTCATACCGCACAAGAAAGGCGAATCGAGTATGCATTAAGTAATTCACTTGGCTTCGGAGGCACTAACGGAAGTTTATTGTTTAAGCAGTTTAAATGAAAAAGCGCTGGTTTAAATCAATCCTTTTTGGTTGTCTGGCGCTGCTTCTTGTTGTATTTACAGTAATTGGCTATGATATTTACAAGTTATTGGCCAAACCGATGGTGAGTAGTGCATCTGCGCCAATCACCATCACTATCGATAAAAATAGTTCTGCTTCTGGCTTTGTCCGAGCTCTCAAATCCAAACAATTAATACAGTCAGATCGCCTGTTTCTGTTGTTAATCAGAGTCCAGGGCTTATCTCATCATATTAAAGCAGGTATTTATCAAATTAAATATGGCGAATCTGCTCAACAATTATTAAAGAGAGTTGTGGCTGGTGATGTATTGGTGGAGGCTTTTACGATTATTGAAGGTACTACACTAAGCCAAGTGAAGGCGAATCTAGCAACTGCTCAATATTTAAAATATAACGTGAATGATTGGCAACTAATTACTGGCCCACATCCGAATTCAGAGGGTTTATTACTGGCGGATACCTATCATTACAATGCCGGTAGCGATGCCAAGCATTTGTTGCAGCTTGCCAACCAAAATTTAGTACAATATTTGAATGATTCGTGGCTGAATCGAGATCCTGGATTGCCTTATAAATCGCCCTATGAACTACTAATTGCTGCCTCTATTTTAGAAAAAGAAGCAGCCTTAGCCAGTGAGAGAAAAATTATTTCGGGTGTTATTGTTAATCGCCTGAAAAAATTCATGCCATTGCAGATGGATCCTACTGTTATTTATGCGCTTGGGAATAATTACAATGGTAAATTGGGTCATCATGATCTGGACATTGATTCTCCTTATAATACATACCGCTATCGAGGGTTACCTCCCACGCCAATTGCGATGGTTGGCAAAGAAGCAATTGATGCTGCAGCACATCCATTGATAACTAACTATCTCTATTTTGTGGCTAAAGGAGATGGTTCTCATTACTTTTCTGCGACTTATGAAGAGCAAAAAGAAGCCGTTGCACGTTACCAAAGCAAGGGAAGATCATGATTGAGCGTGGGAAATTTATTGTTGTTGAAGGTTTGGAAGGGGCTGGTAAATCAACTGCACTGCAAACTATTAAACGCTATTTGGAACGTTTTGTTCCTGAGCTTTTACTCACGCGTGAACCTGGAGGAACAAGAGTTGGTGAGCACGTAAGGCAGCTGTTGAAAGAAAGAGTAGAGGGTGAGGCGCTTGAGCCTCGTTGTGAATTACTTTTGTTTTATGCGGCCCGCGTTCAATTACTTGAACAGGTGATACGTCCCGCATTAAGCCAAGGAACCTGGATTTTAGCAGATAGATTTGAGTTATCTACTTTTGCTTATCAAGGTGGAGGGCGAAAACTCGACAAGCACATGATCCAGCATTTATCAGCGTTTTGTTTACAAGGCTTTAAGCCAGATTTGATTCTTTTTTAGATATTAATCCGGAGCAAGGTCTTGAAAGGATTAAAAAACGCGGCGAAACTGATCGAATCGAACAAGAATCCCTATCCTTTTTTACGGATGTACATAACGCTTATCATGAAATGATTCGTGATATGGATAATGTTGTTTGTATTGATGCTGGTCAAACGATAGAAACAGTGCAAGAATCAGTTTTATCGGCACTTAAAACGTTCGTATCACACAGTCCAAATGCTTCCTAAAACACTTGAATTATTGCCGGCTCATACTGAACAATGGGCACAGTTACAAAAAGTCTTACCAGACAATGTTTGCCTCATGCGCTACTGTTGGTTGCACCACAACATGGTGCTGTAGCTGATTTTGCCAATAAAATGGCGGCAGCAATACTTTGCTCTCAAGAGAAAAAACCTTGTGGCCAATGTAAATCTTGCCATTTGGTAACACTCAATGAACATCCTGATCTCAGTTGTTTACAGCCTGATAAAATCGGTGGGGCAATCAAGATTGAGCAAATTCGTGATATGCAAGCGCTTCTATATACTTCACCCCAATTGGGTAATAATCGAGTGGTCCTTATTCATCCAGCTGAAAGAGTAAACGTTGCTGCAGCAAATGCGTTGCTCAAATTTCTCGAGGAACCACCTGATGGAGTAGTTTTTATTTTGCTTGCAGAGCAAATCAGTACTATTCTGCCAACGATATTAAGCCGCTGCCAACTCTGGCGCTTTCCGGCAACTGAAATTTTGCATAGCGATTATTTAAGTCTCGGAGAGGGGTATACAGCGGATAGCGAGAGGGGTAAACTTTTTTCTCAGCTGCCAGTTATTCTTCAAGATTTACTTGCTCTTATGAGCAATAAAATTTCTGTATGTAATCTAGCTACTAAATGGCTTAGTTATGAGATCAATGATTTGCTGTGGCTTATTTATTTAATCAATGCCCAGATGATTAATTATCGCCTTGGCAATTATCAATATGAAAAATCATGGACACAGTCATTACAGCAATTGGCAAATTATTTCCATCCGTTTTTCTGTTTCGACAATTAGATGAAATTAATCAGTTAAGCAAAAAATTAAATCAGAATATCAGTATTAATCAGACACTGATTCTTGAAAATTTATTATTTGAATATAAAAAGAAATAAGTCACTCTGCATAGGGACCTGGCCTGTGGTCATGCTAAAATCAATACAAAATCACTATTACGATCTCAAAATATGCTTGTAGACTCTCATTGCCATCTTAATTTTATCGATTTAACGGATTTTGATAATGACCTCAACCAAGTTATTAACCAAGCCAAAGAAAATGATGTAGGGCGCTTTCTTTGTGTCTGTGTTGAGTTGGATGATTATCCTGTTCTTTGCCAATTAGCAGAGAATTACCCGGCTATTAGTATTTCAGTTGGTTTGCATCCTAACAGTGAAATAACCCAGGAACCCGATGCGGAAAAGCTTTGTGAGCTTGCCAGGCAACATCCAGCTTGTATTGCGATTGGTGAAACAGGACTTGATTATTACCGAACGGAGACAATACAGGCGCAAGAAAAGCAGCGGCAGCGCTTTCGTGCTCATATCCAAGCGGCACTTAGCACATCAAAGCCTTTAATCATCCATACTCGCCAAGCAGCCGAGGATACTTTATTGGTGATGCAAGAAGAAAAAGCTCACGATATAGGTGGGGTCATGCATTGTTTTGCGGAGGACTGGGACGTTGCACGCCGTGCTTTAGATATGAATTTTTATATTTCTTTATCAGGCATTGTCACGTTTAAAAATGCGATCGCTTTGCAGGAAGTGGCTAAAAAGTGCCGCTGGATCGACTTTTAATTGAAACCGATTCACCCTATTTGGCTCCTGTTCCTTATCGCGGCAAGCAGAATCATCCGGCTTTGGTAAAATACGTGGCTATGGCTTTGAGTGAATTACGGCAAATAAGTTATGATAAAATTGCAGAGCAGACCACCGAGAATTTTTATCGTTGTTTTAAGCTCAATAACTATTTTTAAAATGCTAAAAGCCTCTTCTTAAAAGAAGAGGCTTAGAAATTCAAGATTTAGGACTGAGGTGCGGGTGCTTCTGCTGCTTCGGGTCCGTGATATTCTGCAGGATTGAAGTCACCTAAATCAGCGCCATAATCTTTGTTTGCTCTAACCAGAGCATCAGTTACTACAGCCTCAATGATGGATTCAATAGATTGGTTTTTATAAGTTGCCATCGCTTTAATCTGACCAGCTAAGGCGGGGCTTTTTTGGAATTGGGCCATACCAATCTCGGAAACCAGAGCTCCTTTAACTTTCTCATGTGAAGCCTTCATACTGTTTTCTATAATAGTAATGACATCTTGTACTTTTTGGCCTTTCTTAATTAAATTAGCACTAGCAACAGCCAAATCTTTTATTGCTTGCTCGTACGGGTCTTTCTTGACAAACATCAATTGTTTCATCGCAATTACAGCATGAGATGCAACTGTAGATTTGGGCTCACTTTTTCTGAACATGATACATCCTAATTCGTGATTAATTGTTTTATTTGATATCAAATTATAAAATATTTGATCAATCGATGCATAAAATATCACATTCTTATAGGATTAGCTAGCGTCAAGGCAAAAGTTTTATGGCAATTTATATGGAGATAGACTCTTTTATACCATTATGTCTAGTAACCAAGAAAGTGACGTCCATCATTTCTTTATTCTTCTGTAATAAAAAAACTAGTGAGTAAGCTGATGAATGTGCAAATAAATAAGCTAATGACTAATAAAGCAGGATAGCGTTCAAGAAATACACCAACCAATCCACCAATGATCGCTGAACAAGTTGTTCTTACCATATTGAGTACTGCAGTTGCTGTCCCGGCATGTTGTTGGTAATCAGCAAGTGCCAGAGAAAAAGTCGGCGGATTAGTTAAACTAACACCTAAATTGATGAGTAGGGTAGGTGCGAGACTAATTAAATCTAGGCCGTGTAGATAAAAAATATACTCATAGTGATAGCTCCTAGGAACATCAAAAAAGAGCCTGCTTGAATATTCCACAGCAATGATCTTTTTTCGCGCAAGCGAATGCCTAGATAATTACCTGCTATAAGCATTATGCCATTACTGGCAAATAATAGGGAAAAATTGAAAGGAGAAATACCCAAGTTATCGATGATTAAATAAGAGGCATTAACAATAATAATCATGACACAAGAATAAGAGGCTGTAACGATAAAAATAGCAAACCATAAACGACGATGAGCTAAGATCTTTTTATAGGTAGCAAAGGATTCTCTCAGTAAAAACATAGTTTCTGATTTTTGCCAGTGCCTTGATTCATGTAAGACATATTTGGCAAGCACCAGGAGAATTAAACCAATAAAGGCCATTAATACAAACGTTGTCTGCCAACCATAACGCATCAAAATAATAGAACCAAGAATTGGGGCAAACAGAGGGGAAACCGACACAATCATGGAAAGATACGAGAGTACTCGGGCGCGCTCTGTACTGTCTTCATGATCTCTTGAGGAGGAAAAAGCAATGACATAGACACAGCAAATAGCAAATCCCTGTAAAGCCCGTGCTGCGATTAACATTTCTATAGTAACTGAAGCAATACAACCAATAGTAGCAATCAAAAAAACAGCTAAACTGACAGCCAAGGTTTTCCGCCGTCCATAATGATCGATTAAAGGTCCCCATATAAGCTGGGACAGACCAAATATAAAGAAAAATAGGCTTAAAGTTAACTGACCTAAGGCTGGACTTGTATTAAAATACTGCGTTATTGTCGGTAAGGCAGGTTGATATAAATCGTAGGTTAATAAAGAGAAAGTGGACAAAATGCCTAAATACCAGAAAGGAGTGAGTTTACTTTGTATAATCTCATGGGGCATATAAAACCATTTTTTTTATAAAATCAGTAGAACACAGAAGAAAGCTAGTATGCCACAAACAAATACGGATGGAACAATGAAATTATTTATTGGCCTAATGTCGGGCACCAGTATGGATGGTATTGATGCAGTACTTATCGATTTATCTTCCAATACCTTCATAACCGGCATTACCTGTCCTTATAGCCCTGAAATAAAGCAGCGATTGCTCGAAGTAAACAATGG
>NZ_CALJ01000188.1 GCF_000308315.1 Legionella tunisiensis
CCTGAGTTTTTCCTATTTGACGATGTGCGCTGGGAAACAAGCATGAGTGGATCTTTTTATAAGCTTGACTCTGATGAGGCACATTGGAATTCTGGTAAAAGTTTTGAAGGTGGTAATATTGGCCATCGGCCCAGTATTAAAGGTGGTTATTTCCCTGTTCCACCAGTTGATTCATCACAGGACATCCGTTCTGCAATCTGTTTGACACTAGAGTCTTTAGGTATGGTTGTTGAAGCGCATCATCATGAAGTAGCTACTGGTAATCAATGTGAGGTAGCAACACGTTTTAATAGCTTAACTATCAAAGCCGACGAACTACAAATTTTAAAATATGTGATTCATAATGTAGCCCATAATTACGGTAAAACAGCGACTTTCATGCCTAAACCGTTGGTGGGTGATAATGGTAATGGTATGCACTGCCACCAATCGTTAATGAAAGACGGAGTCAACCTGTTTTCTGGTGATCAATATGCCGGTCTATCAGAAACAGCGCTCTACTATATTGGTGGTATCATTAAGCATTCAAGAGCACTGAATGCCTTTACCAACCCGGCTACTAACAGTTACAAGCGTCTGGTTCCTGGTTTTGAAGCGCCTGTTTTACTGGCTTATTCAGCCCGTAATCGTTCTGCAGCGATCCGTATTCCTCATATTAATAATCCTAAAGGCCGCCGTATTGAGGTGCGTTTCCCGGATCCAATGGCTAACCCTTATCTTGCTTTCTCTGCAATGATGATGGCGGGGTTGGATGGTATACAAAAGAAAATTCATCCAGGTCAACCCATTGATAAAGATCTGTATGATCTTCCTCCTGAAGAATTGGTTGATGTCCCAACGGTATGCGGCTCTTTGGATCAGGCTGTACAACATCTCCAAGAAGATCATGATTTTCTATTGCAAGGCGATGTCTTTAGCCGCGATTTCATAAAGAGTTACATTTCTCTTCGTGAAGCTGAGATTGCACAAGTCAGAAGTCTTGTTCATCCTTTTGAATTTGAATTGTATTATAGTCTCTAAAAGCCCGGCGACTAAGGGTACATTATCATCTCCATGCTGCTGACTGTCAGATTTTTATAGGCGTGAGTTTATAAATGACTGACAGTACAAGCAGAGTAGTCGTTCAACGCAATTGTTATGATTATCTTCAAGTTTTTGAGTAATACCAGTTGTAATCGTTGAGTCACTAAAGGGTAAAGTTACAAAACTAAATTCGTCACCCTTGAAATTGCAGACTGATGTCCACATATAATCAGAATGAAATGTCCCCTGCAGTGTCTAGCAACAAAAAATAATGGGGTAAATCTAATAACAATGCTCTTAGAAGTAATATTCGTGTGCATTTAATACTAATTTTTTAATTTTTATGAGTCATGGGAGATTTATAAATGGTGGCTAAGCAACAAACAATGGGGTTCCAAACTGAAGTGAAACAGATGTTACATCTCGTTGTGCATTCACTTTACTCCAATAAGGAAATCTTTTTACGTGAATTAATCTCGAATGCATCTGATGCCTTGGACAAGCTTCGTTTCCTTGCCCTTGCTAATGCTTCATTGTACGAAACAGACTCTGATCTGCGTATCACCGTTGAATTCAATGAGAAATTAAAAACAATCACTATTAAGGATAATGGTATTGGCTTAAATTGGGATGAAGCAGTTGAAAATTTAGGAACTATCGCTAAGTCAGGAACCAAGGAATTTATTAGTCATTTAACGGGTGAGCAGGCAAAGGATTCTCATCTGATTGGTCAATTTGGTGTCGGTTTTTATTCTGCCTTTATTGTGGCAGATAAAGTCACAGTTAAAAGCCGCCGTGCTGGTCTCAGTGCTGATGAGGGCATTGTTTGGCAATCCAATGGTGAAGGTGAATTCACTATTGGCCAAGAAAAGAGAAAAGAACGAGGTACAGAAATTATTTTGCACTTGAAGGAAGAGCAAGATGAATTTTTGAGTGATTGGCGTCTGCGTAGCATTATCCATAAATATTCGGATCATATTTGTTGGCCAATTATGATGAAAAAAATGGATGAAGTTGAACAAGGTGAGAAAAAAGAGAAAGAAAGTGAGAACCCTGATTTTGAAGCAGTTAATAAAGCAACTGCTTTATGGACTTTGCAAAAATCAGAAATCAGTGACGAAGATTATAAGACGCTTTACAAGCATATCGCTCATGACTATCAGGATCCCTTAAGCTGGTCCCATAACCATGTAGAAGGGAAGCACGATTACATTAGTTTACTGTATATACCTGCGAA
>NZ_CALJ01000187.1 GCF_000308315.1 Legionella tunisiensis
TTTGAGAATTTGTGTCATGATCTTATTAGACATGAGGCGATGGAGCATAAAGTTTGGTATCCCTGTTTAAAAGATAATGAAAAATTAGACTCCACAGTAAAACATTTACTCACGGAAGAGAAGAGCGCTGAAGAGGCTATAAAAGAATTTGATGATATTAAAACCCAACAAGAATGGGAGAAGAAATTTGCCCGCTTTAAAAATAATGTGATTCGTCACGCAGAGGAAGAAGAAAATAAATTATTTCCCCAGGTAAAAATTTACTTGATCACAATGAACTGGAAATAATTGGTGAAAAAATGAGTAAATTTAAAAAGAAATACGATGCTTAATTTATCAAAATAAAGACTGCCATAGAAGGGTAAGTTGCATTGTTTTATTCTTGAATTTTGCAGGTTATTTGATTGTGATGATGTCAATTTTGACCTGCGGTAGAAAGGGATTACTAACAGAAGATTCATTATCACTAGTTCTTCAGAAGCTATATCACAAACTATTGGCATTAGTCAGATCCAGCTGAGTACGTGTTAATTTATATAGAAATTATTGAAATTGATTAAATTAGTTAGCAAATTATTTGCTTTGTTGTCTTAATATCCTACGCTTTTAATAAGGGAATTATTCAGGAGTAAGCATGCGAATACTGATTCTCGCTGCTTGTCTTTATATTAATTCAGTTTTTGCAGATGTGATCGTTGGCTTTTCTGCCTATGAAAATGGTGATTACACAACCGCTTATCCCCACTTAGTACAAGCAGCCGATGAAGGAAATGATGAGGCTATGTATTTATTGGGGCGTATGTATCAGTACGGTTATGGTGTTAATCGTGATGATCTTAAAGCCGGAGAATGGTATCAAAAAGCAGCAGCTAAAAATAATGCCTTAGCAGAGTTAAGTTTAGGTTTTTATATGATAATGGCCGTGGAGTAAAACAAGATTATAAACAAGCCTTCGCCTGGTATATGAAAGCAGCAGAGCATGGTAATGCTATTGCCCAAAGAAATATTGGTTTGATGTATGCTGTAGGGGATGGGGTTGAAGCGAGTGAAATTAAGGCGTTTGAATGGTTTAAAAAATCAGCAGAGCAAGGTTATGCAAAAGCCCAGGTTAACTTGGGCTATCAATACATGATGGGCTATGGCACTGAAAAAGATGTAGAGAAAGCCTTGTATTGGTATGAAAAAGCGGCAGAGCAAGGCGATGCAAAAGGGCAATATAGCCTTGGTCTTTTGTATACAGGTAAATATGGCATAGCGCAGGATCAGCGCGCAGCCACATACTGGTTTTCCAGTGCAGCCAATCAAGGACATAAAAATGCCCAAGCCTATTTAGCTTTTCAATATTTAAATGGATTAGGTGTTGAAGCAGATGCCCAAAAAGCGGCTTATTGGTATGAAGCTTCTGCTGAGCAGGGAAACTCACAAGCTCAAGCAGAATTAGGGCAACTTTTGCTGACTGGTATTGGTGTTAATAAAGATTACGAGCAAGCAGCTTACTGGTTTGGTAAAGCAGCAGATCAAGGTAATGCGATGGCTCAGGGCAAATTAGGCTATCTGTATTTGGTCGGACTTGGTGTTAATAAAGATATTTCTAAGGCTTATGCCTGGTTGAAATTGGCCACAGTTAATAAAAATCAACAAGCAGTAAGGGAACTGGCTCGACTTGAATCCACGATGTCTTCTCAAGATAAAGCACGTGGCGAAGAGCTATTTCAGCAAATGAAAAATAAGAACAGATAATCTTCACCCCTGCGTATTTAAGCTTTCACTTAATATAAGAGTAGTCATTTTCCCTGTTTATCTTTATTACGTTTAATGATGGTATAGTTAACGAGACTTAATTCTCCCATTCTGACAGTTGCAATAGTCATAAAATATTGGCTTTCAATGGTAATTTGATCACTACGAATGTTCAATTTTGCTAAAATAGGGTAGAGCTCTTTGAGATCGGAAATACCTTTTTTCCCGCGTGCGGCTAATAATTCATGGACTTGTTCTTCATTTAGGCCGTTACCGAGTGTCATTAAAAGTTGTTTGGGTGCTGTATTTACATTAATCGGAGTTGACTCTGGTAGGGTTATGATATAAGGAAAGAGGCGCTGATAGAGTTTGGCATTAACACCTTTAATTAATCGGAACTCAGAGACACTCTGCATGAGTTGCTGGCTAGGGTAATAGCCGGGCTTTTGTCGTAAATAATAAGAAAAAAGTTCATTACCAACCCCTGGCTGATAAGGCATCAACCAATTGGTGTCGCTAAAGTAAGTTCTTTACGCTCATCTGGAGTCATTTGTGATGATATCGATTCAAGTAGTTGTAGAAAGAGAGCCTGATATTTTTATCGGTTAAATTATTTAAATTAAAGCGTGCTTGCAGATCATATAAACCACCTTCAATTAGAGCTTCCGGATAAAGTCTTTGCAATTTAGTAGGGAAACTAGCGACTTTGCCATAGGTATCACCAACCAAGAAAGGGGCTTTCTTCTTATGAGTGAGCTCATCCATTGCCCAAAAGCTTAATGCTTGAGAGGCTAGATAGAGCTTATCACTATTTATTGTCAAACGAGTGCGATAAATGTCGAGTTGCAAGCGTGTGCTCATGGCGGTAGCTGCGATTGCAACCAAGGTCATGATAAAAAGCGCGGAAATAAGAGCGCTTCCTTCTTTTTTGTCGGTATTAAGCACTATAAAGAGCCTCTGGAATGATCAAAAGAAACTCATTTTCCCCAATTTGTTAATGTTAACGAAAGTTGAATCGCTTTGGGAAAAGGTTCCTTGCGCTGATTTTGTTGTAAGGCATTGGCAAACCATTCAGGTAATATTTGTAAGCTGTGATTCAAATAAGCAAATTCACAGTCTTCTAAATCATCAAGAATTGATTTGTCTTCGTAGTGGTTACGATCCACCGTATCAAGCGTTTCCCAACTTCTTCTTATGAGTTTATGATGGTCAGCACATAAATAAGCAATGCGTTGCAGCGTACTACGTTTTTCAACTGCTTGAGGATTAGCAATGCCAGTACGGGTAAATTCAAGGTAGTGCGCTTGTCCTACAAAAGGGGGGAAAATATGCATTTCATTACCGCGGACAGCTCGTTCGACAGCTTGTTCTGTATCCCGTTCAATAAGTGTGATTGCTAATTGTAAGGTACTTAAACGTTCAGCTTGTTGAGCTACGTGTTTTTGAGTATGAAAGGCATTATACATCGCAGAAGAAGTAAGACTTGCTAGAATGGCAAAAACAACCAGTGCAATTAAAATTTCAAGAAGAGTAAAGCCCTGTTGTTTGTTCATTTTTGTTGATACCGAAAGGCTACTAATGGGGAACCAAAAGGTCCGGCCTGATTTTTGCTGACAGTGATAGTAATTTGTTGCATGGATTTGATTGCTGTATGGTTAGCTCTGACACGCCAATACCATCGTTGGCCAAGCATTGTAGTGACTTGGGTAACTTCCTGGCTGGTATTAACTTGTAATAAGCCTAATTTAACCATGGTGATTCCTTGCATAGCGACCCAATGACTTATTGTTTTCTCTTTAATTCGTTGTGTATTAACTATATTTTGAGCAGAAGATTTCAGTAAGGCAGTTAAGGCTATGCTAATAACAGCCAGGGCCAAAAGAACTTCAATTAAAGTAAAACCTGTCTGATTTTTGTGTTGATAAGAGTGTTTGTTCATGATGCTTGGGGTTTTAGTAGAATAAGCTGCCCGTTGCGTTTCCCAATCAGAGTAGCTAGTGCAGGCTTATCCATTTTGCCAAAACTTAATTTAAAGGCAGTTAAGTTACCAGAAGGGCTAATTATAATATCAGGTATCTGCGTATTATTTTTTAGCGGTTTTTGCAAGTCAATGACAAGATTATTAGGAAAATGCTGCCAATGAAAAATGCTTTTTTCTGGCATAGCTTGCCATGTGTTTCCCTGTTCCAAACGATAGGTTTTATAACCTTGATTATTAATATCGATACCTAGACTTTTTCCCTCAATAATTGCTTGCTGTTGTACTAGTTTAAGATAGGAAGAAAATTGCTCTGCAGCAACAATAATGCGTCGGCTGGCGCCAAAATCGCCAAAGGCGAGTATAGCAAAGCTTAAAGTGATGCTGATAATAAACAGCACCACTAAAATTTCAATGAGGGTAAAACCCTTATTGCGCATCCCAATTACCTATTTCTGCATTAATTCCGTTGCCACCTTGTTGCCCATCAGCTCCTAAGGTAAAAATATCTATTTCACCATGCTCTCCAGGGTTAAGGTATAAATACTCACGGCCCCAAGGATCTTTAGGTATGGACTTAAGGTATTGTTTCCAATCACGAGGAACAGGATTAGAAGTAGGTTTTTCAACTAAGGCATGTAAACCCTGATCGGTACTGGGATAAATGCCATTATCCAGTTTATAAAGATCCATCGCGTTTTGAATTGCAAGCACATCTTGTTTCGCTTTAACAACGCGAGCTTCATCCGGCCGACTTATAATTTTAGGGACTACAATAGAAGCAAGAATGCCTAGAATAACGACGACTACCATGATTTCAATCAAAGAAAAACCACTTTGTTTACTCATTAAAAAACTCCTCAATCAATTTGCTAGACTGATTTTACTACAAGGTGAAGATGCACGATACGAAAAAGGACTTAGCGTCACTAAAAGTTGGTGGATTTACACGTAAACAATCTTTGCTAGGTGACAAGCTGTTCCATGGAAAATATGGGTAAGAGGGTAGCCAACACGATAAATAAAACAACTGCTCCCATGAGTAAAATAACTAAGGGCTCAAGAAGAGTTAATGCGGTATCGATTAGACGCTTTACTTCACTATCAAGATGTGAAGCAGCACGTTCCATCATGACGGCTATTTGCCCACTTTTTTCACCGCTGGCAATTAAATGAGTTGCCATTGGGCTTAAAAAACCGGTCTCTTTTAATGCTTGACTAATAGAACTCCCTTCTCTGACTCGAATGGTGGCGAGATTGAAAGCATTACGCATTACCAGATTCGTTACCAGACTTGCAGAAACACGCATGGTTTCAAGGACATTAACACCGGCAGCAAATAAAATGCTAAAGGTGTGAATATAACGGGCTACATTAATAGATTTAACCAAATAGGAGACGATAGGTAATTTTAACAATAGCTGATGCCAGGCGGTACGGATTTTCAGATTATGAAGACTCCTTTTAAAGCCCGCCAGCAGAATAATAATTACCATCAAGCTAATTAATCCATAAGATTTAATGAATCCACTGAGGGTAATAAGCACTTTAGTCATATTCGGTAAAGATTGACCGCTACTGGTAAAGACTTCAATAATTTTGGGCACGACAAAAGCGAGTAAGAAACTAATGATTGCAGTTGAAACAATGATCATGACAGAAGGATAAATAAGCGCTTGCTGAATTTTTTGCTTGGTTTCCTGCTGGTTTTCAGTATATTGCGCCAGTTTTTCTAATACGAGATCCAAACGGCCTGTTTGCTCACCGGCACCTACTGTTGCTCGATAAAGCTCTGGGAAAGCATTAGAGAATTCACCCATTGCTTGTGCCAAAGCATAACCCTCGAGTACTTTGGAGCGTACACCAATAATTAATTCACGGACTTTGTCTTTTTCAGTTTGCTCACTGACACCGCGCAAAGATTCTTCCACTGGAATACCCGCGGCAAGCAAGGTTGCCAATTGACGAGTGAACAAGGCTAAATCTTGTGCAGATAGTTTGTCCTTTCTACGTAACTGATGTTGCTTAACTAAAGCACGAATTTGCGTTGGAATTAAACCGCGCTCACGTAATAATTGACGTGCTTGGCGTTCTGAATCAGCTTCGATAACACCTTTCGCAGTCGAACCTGTTTTGTTTAGCGCTTGATAATGATAGGCGCCCATAGTCACTACTATTAGTTTTAGTAGGAAACAGTGTAATCTATTGGGTTTAGTAAGTCACTTAGGGTAGACTTGGTGGTGGTCAATCTTGGAGAGGATAATGAACAAAGAAGTAATATACGAGAAAATAAAAGAACACGATGCTAAATTTATTGATTTGCGATTTACAGATACACGAGGAAAAGAACAACATATTACTATTCCTGTTGGGGCTGTGGATGATGATTTTCTTGAAAATGGCAAAATGATTGATGGTTCTTCTATTAAAGGTTGGCAAAAAATCCACCAGTCAGATCTAACGCTTATGCCTGATATGGATACAATCCTGCTTGATCCATTTTATCAAGATAATACACTTATTCTTCGTTGTAATGTGGTTGATCCACAAACGATGTTAGGTTATGACCGTGATCCACGCTCTATAGCACAACGAGCCGAGATTTATTTGCAATCTACCGGTATTGCGGATAAAGCTTTTT
>NZ_CALJ01000186.1 GCF_000308315.1 Legionella tunisiensis
TTAAAGTATTGCGCAATTCCTACACTTGCAGCACTTCGAGGCCGTGCTTTAGGTGGTGGTTGTGAATTGATGATGCATTGCGATGCAGTTGTTGCATCTTTTGAGGCTTATCCTGGCTTGGTAGAGGTAGGGGTCGGCCTTATTCCTGCTGGCGGCGGCTGTAAAGAAATGGTGATGAGAGCTGCTGCTAAAGCACAAGAAGCGGATTTAATGCGTTTCTTGCAACCTTATTTCCAACAAATCGCGACAGCAGTTGTTGCTGGCAGTGCACCTGAAGCCAAGCAATGCGGTTACTTGCGTGAGAAAGACAGTTGGGTGATGCACCATAATGAAGTACTTTTTGCAGCACTTGCACACATTCAAGCAATGCAAGCTGCTAATTATCAGCCACCGCTGAAAGCCCGGTTTAAAGTTGCTGGACGAGAAGGACATGCACGTTTGCAGGCTGGGTTAGTCAATTGGCTTGAGGGCAATTTTATTTCTCAACATGATTATTTTATTGTCAATCAACTTGCTTACGTACTTTGTGGGGGGGATGTTAATGAGGGTGAATTAGTTGATGAAGCCTGGTTACTGCATTTAGAAAAGCAAGCCTTCATGACCTTAGCGGCAACAGCATTATCTCAGGATCGTATTTCCCACCTGTTAGAAACTGGCAAGCCATTGCGCAATTGAGGAGACTTAACCATGACAAATATATATATAGTAGATGTATTGCGTACTCCTGTTGGTAAAGCGCCACGGGGTGTGTTTCGCCATACTTTGCCAGATGAGCTTCTTGCACACACAATAAGAGTTTTGAAGAATCGTAACCAACATGTTGATTGGCAAGTTATTGGTGATGTAGTCATTGGTTGTGCAATGCCAGAAGCTGAACAAGGCATGAATGTTGCGCGAATTGCATCCTTATTGTCTGATATGCCGCAATCGGTGCCAGCAATGACTATTAATCGTTTTTGCTCCTCTGGTGTGCAAAGTATTGCGACTGCGGCGGCATCAATCAACCAGGGAGATATGTCGCTCGCACTAGCTGGTGGAGTCGAAAGTATGTCCATGGTACCTTTGGGTGGTAACAAGTACACTGTAAATCCCGCCATTTTTAACAACGAACATGTTGCCATTGCTTATGGTATGGGTATTACGGCAGAAAATGTTGCCAAACGCTGGGAAGTTACGCGCGAACAGCAGGATGAATTTGCTGCAGAGAGCCATCGACGCGCAATTACAGCACAACAACGAGGTGATTTTCGCGCAGAAATAACTCCAGTGGAAATCACGGAACGTCATGCTGATCTGGCGTCTTCAGAGGTTATAAGTAAAAAACGTATGGTAAGTGAAGATGAAGGACCACGTGCAGATACATCTTATGATGCAATAGCGCGTCTACGTCCAGTTTTTGCTGCTAAAGGGACTGTGACAGCGGGCAATAGTTCACAAACGAGTGATGGAGCCGCTATTGCTTTGTTAGCGAGTGAAGAGGGATTAAAGCAATATGATTTACAGCCCATGGGACGTTTATTGGCCTATGCCGTCGCCGGAGTTCCCCCTGAAATTATGGGAATAGGCCCTATTAATGCAATACCTTTGGCTTTGAAAAAAGCCGGTATTACTTTAGAACAACTAGATTGGATCGAACTCAATGAAGCCTTTGCTGCACAAGCTTTAGCTGTCATTAAGACACTGGATTTACCTCTCGATAAGGTAAATCCTTTGGGTGGCGCTATTGCTTTGGGGCATCCATTAGGAGCCACAGGAACAATCCGGACTGCTACTTTATTGCATGGTTTACGGCGTACGAAAGGACGTTATGGCATGGTTACTATGTGTATAGGAACCGGAATGGGTGCTGCAGCAATATTTGAAGCAATATAGAGTCTATTGCCATTCCTACTATCTTGATCGAAAAGCATTGATTTCCTGTGCTTCGCTGCACGTAAATTAATGCTTTTCGACTCACGTCAAACGAATTAACCTCTTTTGAAAAATCAATAAAAATTTCAATTATTTTCTTGTTTTTATACCGGTATCACCGGAATATTACAGAAAACTGAAGAAGCACAAAAATAAACACAATGAAAATCTGCTATCCTTTAAAGAAATTTTTTTAGGGGAGATTTTTTATGCCAAAAAAGGACTCAAATTCAATAGATAGCTTGCACTTAGATACCAAACAGCAAACCTGCGAACGAAAACACCCTATTTTCTTGTTAATCAAATCATTAAAAGATAACTATGACACTTATGCAGAGATGATTGCTAAGAAAGAAATAAAGAGTGGAACAATCGAGAAAACATTTTATGCAATACCAAAAATCGATATTCCAGAAATGAAAGACAGCTCGTCCTATAAATCGTGGGATAAGTTTATTCGTAAAATGCAAAATTTTCTGGATGGAAAAAATCCAGATTATATTGCTGAACTAACTAAACTGGAGTCGAAATTGCAAAATGAGGAAGCCAAGCTACAAAGGGAAAATCCAAATGTCGATTTGAATGCTTTATTTGAAAAAATTTTAGAAAATTTTGAAGAAAAAGCTGGTTTCTCGTCATTAAAAATAATAGAAAAAAACGCAGGTGTGTTAACAGCAGATGTATTTTTCGAAATGGTTCGTAAAGGTCATCCACTCACTGACTTAGGTGCCTCTGAGCAGCACGGAAAATTATCACATCGATTGCAATTCTTTTATTAGGGCAATATTTAAAAGAACATTTATCCGAATTTTTTAAAGAAGAGGACTTAAGAAAGATCGTTCTGGATATCAATGAGCAAAAGCTTCCGAGACCCAATAATTGGGGGAAAGATCAGATTATTACGGTTGAAGAACTTAAAAACAATCCTACGGTATTCGTCTCCATATATTGTCGATTGCTAGGAGAAAACGATTTTAATCAATGTTTTGATTGGGATAAATTTATAGAAAAACGCAAGGCATTAAATGAAGCACTCAACCCAGGTAAAGCTTCACTAAATACGGATAAAGACAAGGGTATTGTTCCGGAACGTTTCAATGCGCCTACACCTTGGGATAAATCGTTAGACAATTTAGGCTATGTACCTTACGGTAGCATTCCTTCTGCATTTGGGTTCTTACAATATTTAGGCTGCTTTCCTGATTTACCACAGCTAGGTAAACCGAATGTAGAAGGAGTAAAAAAGGATACCCACCTGAAAAAGGTGTTAGATACGACGCCTAGAGTCAATCCTCTTGAACCCTTTCAATCAAAATCCAAACAAAAAACTATACCTCGCATTCTAAAGCAGGTCTTTTATTTAAACCTAAACAAGATGAGCCTGCTCAAAAGCAAGTAAATGTAGGAAAAAATCTAAAAAAGGGCCCAACATAAATGACGTGGTCTAATGGATCTGAACCACCTCCGTCAAGAGACAATAAATTTTGCAGACATTGCCTATAATCATTGATAGATCAGTCTATAAATAAGCCAGGTTCATTATGGATGCCATGCTCTTGGAACAAATTCATCAACAATTAAAACAAAGTACGCTGGAAGAGCCACAGCCAAAAGCGAATGAAGTGTTAATTAAAGTACATGCCTGCGGTATTTGTCGAACCGATTTACATGTTATAGATGGTGAGTTAACAAACCCTAAACTTCCTCTTGTTCCCGGTCACCAAATTGTAGGAACGATTAAAAAACTAGGTAAGCAGGTTAAAAACGTTGTTATTGGTCAGCGAATTGGTGTGCCATGGTTGGGTAGTAGTTGTGGTACTTGTCATTTTTGCTTAACTGGTCGTGAAAATTTATGCGACGAAGCAAAATTTACTGGATATCAAATTGATGGTGGGTTTGCCGGTTATTGTGTAGCTGATTCACGTTTTTGTTTTCCTATTCCAGAAGGGTATCCTGATCATCAAGCGGCACCTTTATTTTGCGCAGGTTTAATTGGTTATCGCGCTTTATTAAAAATAGGAAATGCACAACATGTTGGTATCTATGGCTTTGGCGCTGCAGCACATATTCTTATTCAAGTAGCACGTTACCAACAACGAAAAGTTTATGCTTTTACTAGCCCGGGTGATCTGGCTGCTCAGGATTTCGCTTATCAGTTAGGTGCTGTTTGGGCGGGAAGTTCAGAGGAGTCACCACCGCGTCTTCTTGATGCAGCAATTATTTTTGCTCCTGTTGGTGAACTGGTTCCAATTGCACTTCGTACTACAGAGAAAGGGGGAACGGTAGTTTGTGCAGGTATCCATATGAGTGACATACCAAGTTTCCCTTATGCTGATCTCTGGGGAGAGCGGACCTTGTGCTCCGTAGCTAATTTAACTCGAAAAGATGGTGAGGAGTTTTTAGCGTTAGCTCCCAAAATACCTATTAAAACAGAGGTTCATACTTATCCATTACATGCCGTCAATCAAGCCTTGGATGATTTACGCAATGGGCGATTTACTGGGGCCGCAGTTATTGTTATATAGCTAGGACCCTAGTAAACCACGAATATGGGCTGCAACACAGGCTCCTAAACCCTCTAAAGCATAACCACCTTCTAAGACAGATATCATACGTCCTTGGCAATATTCCTCAGCAATAGCTTTAATTTTTTGTGTGATCCAGAGGTAGTCATTGGGGGTAAGTCTGAGATCAGCCATAGTGTCATCAATATAAGCATCAAAACCAGCCGAGAAAAAATGAGTGAAGGGGCAAAGGATTTAATTTGCTCCAACCATTGTCCAGTTACCTTCGCACGAAATTGCTCACCTGTTGTTCCAGCAGCTAAGGGAATATTGAGAATATGTTGGTTTTTTGTTTCGGCACCACTAAAGGGATAAAAAGGATGCTCGAAAGAAGAACAATATAAGACTCTTGGTTCGGCCTGAAAAATATCTTCAGTCCCATTGCCATGGTGAACATCAAAATCAACAATAGCAATGCGTTGTAATTTGTAGGAATTTAACGCATAGGCGGCTGCGACAGCAACATTATTAAAGAAACAAAAACCCATCGCTTTATTGTGTTCTGCATGATGCCCGGGAGGACGGACATTGCAAAAGACTGCTTTGGCTTCACCTTTCATGACTAAATCAACACCATATACGCCTGCGCCGGCTGCGTAAAGAGCTGCTTTGAGCGAATAAGGATTCATCCATACATCTGGATCTAAGGGAATTAGGCCTTTTTGTGGGGAAACATTAAAAATAAATTCAATATAATCAGGATCATGGACAAGTTGCAATTGCTCTTTAGTCGCACGAGGAGCCTGGTAATAGTTTAGATGCTCACTTAAACCACAACGAATTAACTCATCTACTATGACTTGTAGCCGAGCTGGTTGTTCCGGGTGAGTTGCTCCCATATGATGTAATAGACAATCTGGATGAGAAATAAAAGCCATAGACATTTGAATCATCCTTGAGGTTCTGGTT